>JAEWBO010000016.1 GCA_023391105.1 Bacillota bacterium | reverse complement strand
GCACATACTGCCCGTGTCGCTGAATCCCGACGGCGTTGTGCTGCGCACTGCTGGCTGTTTTTACCGCCTGACCGATAGCGTGGAGCGCTATGAAGCCTGCGGCGATATGCTTAACGCGGGAATAAGGCTTAACAATCAGTTCGTCGGCAGCTATTACAACAAACACACGCGGCTGCTTGGGGATTTTGGTTCGAATTTGTATGTGGTGAAAAAACAAACGAACCAGTTTTAAGTTTCTAAAAAATATTCTCACATATAGACCAATTCATGATATAATACAGTATAAAAAGCAAATGGGCGCAGCTGCTCGCATAAGAGTCAGCTGCGTTTTTTTATTACAGAGCGTCCGAAAGCAGAGCTTTTGGGTCAGTTTAACGAAAGGTCGATAACATGCAAAACATTTTTGAAAGCTTAACAGGTATCACCCGCTTAGAGTACAGTAAAAGCGCTGCCGTGCGTCACTGCAACTTGGATAAGGAAAACGAAATATCAACAAGCTGCGGGACGCTCGTCCCGCGCTGGGGCGAAATGAACGTTCGCCGAAAAAACACAAGCTCAGTATCGTTCTATGAAAATGGCGCGGTCAAGCGCATTGCGCTTGAAGAGCAAACGCATATCAAAACACCGCTTGGGCTATACCCTGCCGAATTGGTCACATTTTATAAAAGCGGTACGATAAAACGTTTCTTTCCGCTCGACGGCCAGATTAGCGGCTATTGGTCGGAACAGGACGAGGAAAAGCTGCTGGATACGCTCCGTTTTGTTCTTCCTTTTGGCGAAGTGAGCGCCAAAATTATCGGCTGCTGCTTTTATGAAAGCGGCGCATTAAAGTCTGTGACGCTTTGGCCGTCGCAGACAGTCAAGCTGCCCACGAGCTTTGGCTCGGTATCCGTACGAAACGGCTTTTCTCTGTATGAGGACGGTGATCTCAAGTCGATCGAACCCGCGCGTCTAACCGCCGTGCCCACACCCATTGGCCTGCTTAAGACTTATAACAGCGGAGCCGTCGGCATCAACGCGGACAGCAACTCTCTTTCGTTCGATGACCGAGGTACCGTGATCACGCTTACGGCACCGGGCACCCGTTTCAAAGCCACCGGCAGCGACGGACAAACCGCAGTGATAGAGCCTCTATTGGCCGTCAATCCCTTGGACGATGAAAGCGTAATTGAAATACCGGTGAAGGTCTCTTTCCTGTCTGGTAAGGTGTGCTTTAACATGGGCGAAAAGGAGCACGTTTTTGACGTAAACCATGCTTCTTTCACCATCGAAGCGATTAAGCGGCCGAAAATTGGTTGCTCGGGGCTCAATTGCAGCCAATACCACCTGTGTTCATCATAGGTTAGCAGGCATTCATTAGACGCGCACAAGAAAAACATGGTATAATTGTGTATCGTCACTTTTTATACAGGAGGCGTTTACCATGGAGTTAAGAGAAGCGGCAAAAGACGACCTGCCCGCGCTGCTTTCGCTGTATACACAGTTCAAGAACACGCCAATGCCAGAGATGGATGAACAAATATATGGGGTATGGCATCAGATTTTGAATGATAAAAATCATCACGTGATCGTCGGCACGGCGGATGGACGAATCGTGTCGTCCTGCGTGCTGATTATTGTGCCCAATTTAACGCATGATCAACGCCCTTATGCGCTTATAGAAAATGTGATCACTGATACGGCGCAAAGAAAAAACGGATATGCGTCTGCTGCATTGGATTTTGCGAAGAACATGGCGAAGCAAGCAGGGTGCTATAAGGTCATGCTGATGACAGGCTCTAAGTTGGAGAGCACGCTGCATTTCTATGAACGAGCGGGTTTTAACAGGATCGATAAGACAGGCTTTGTGCTTTGGCTGGATTGATATCACGCTTCCCGGACTTTTCTCATCGCGTGCGAGATTTTCTCAACATATTCAGCAACCATGAGCAACGACTTATCCACGTCTCCGCTGGCCAGTGTGATCGCCTCTATTGTTTTTTTCGCATATGCACTTGTATCCGTGACCTCTTCAACGGATTTATTTGACTGCATGGCAAGATCGCGTATGGCCTGTGCCACCACGGCAAAGCCCTTCCCCGCTGCTCCCGCGCGCGCCGCTTCCACCGATGCGTTCAGAGAGAGTATCTGTGTCTGCATCGACATGTCGTTTACGAGATGTGCCATCTTGTTGTATTGCTCGATGACATCTCCCACATTTGCCACATCTTTAAGCATATCCGCAAACAACACCTTGATAGCCTCAAGCTCTTCGGATATGCGATGCAAATTATCATTGCTTTTGCTTCGTTCTTGAATAAACGCCTCATGCTCACGGAGTATATCCTGCCGCGTTTTTTCCATGCAGTTCTCAGGCACGTTGATGCCTTTCGCAATTCTCACCGCCATCTCCTGACAGGTATTGCAGCCGCACGCGTAGCAGTTATGCGACCTTTGATCTTCTGTGGTTTTTCCAAGCTCTTTAAATGCCCGAGCCACGTCCTCAGGTGTGTAATCAATCGGTTCGACAGGCTTTTTGGCGTATTCCCGGATAAAGTCAAAAAGCTTAAGCTTTGCGTCAAACTGCGAAAACAGCTTGGTCATCTGCGCATCATCCGATTTCTCATATTTCTGCATTGCGCATTGTCTCTGCTCATCCATCACCCTGTTGATGCGAAAAACTGAATTTTCATGGGTGCAGCCCGTGCCCGCATTGCAACCTTCAGGACAGTTGAGCACATCAAACAGCACCGGCAGATTTTCTTCATTTTCATTTCCAAAGCTGTCAATACAGCGGTAAACGACGCTTTGACCCTCTGCTTTATCTACGCGTACCGATTTGCCGAGATAGTACTCCACATTTTCCTTAAGACCACCCGGCATGGCGTAGATGCGTCCAAGCGACGATGTGACATGGTCAAATGCGAAAGGCGCTTCGGGAATTTCTATGCCTTTTACTTTTATGTGCTCCTTAAGTCTCTTGAAGGTAACGTTATAGCTGATAGCTCCCGTATCGTCAAACTCGTTCTTTTTTGCCACACATGGTGATAACGCAGCAATTTTATCCGTTTTGTTGAGATATTTTCTTAGAAAAACTGCGGAACAGAGCATGGGGCTGTGCACTGGTGACAGCATATCGATCAGCTCCGCGCGGTGCTTCTGCACATACTCCACAATTGCGGGACATGGCTGCGTCAGCAGCGTGCGTGGTCTTTTCTCTTGAATATAGCGGACATGTGCCCAAGTGCATATATCAGCACCAAGCGAAACATCCACCACAGTGGACACACCCAACGATCTCAGCCACGCGAGTATGGACACTCCGTTTTCAAAATTCGTACGAAACGAAGGCGCCACCATCAGTGTTATAGACACACCGCTTTCAAGATCTGCAAAGAAGCGTTCCGTGTCATCATAATAGCTTCTCGCCTCGTGCTGGCAAACCTCTAGACACGCGCCACATGAGATGCACTTTTCCGGATTGATCTTGACCTTAACCTGTCCATTATCGAGATAAGCAATGTTGGCCTCAGGAATGGGGCAAACACGCACGCAGCGGTTACATCCTTTACATTTTGTCGATTCCGTCGTGATGATTTCTCTCATGTGTTGTCTCCCGCATACGTTGAAAATTTAAATACTTTAAATATATCGTTGATATATAGATAAATCTTTACTTATATTTCTTTTCTTTTTTTTGAAACCTTTTCGGTTATAATTGACGACTGAGCGAAAAGCGTACAAATACAGCGACATTGGTTATAATAGAGATTAAAAAGAAACTTTATATTAACAAACAAAGGAGTAACACATGAAAAAAGGCTTACTGATAACAGCCGCTGTTATGCTTTTGCTGACAGGCTGCTCAAATAAGAACAATGTCCAGCCCTCTCCCTCACCATCCCAAGCCGTCGCCGTACCCTCTGCAATAAGCGCGGTGGAGGGAATCACCGCTGATCAGGTGGCCTGCATCGATTATTATGATACAGCAAGTCCGCCCGATTATGATGACGGCAACAGTTGGCCCCAGGTGCCGCAGGTGACGTATTCCAAATCGGATGACATACAAAATGTGCTGAATTGGCTGTCTGCGCTCAAGCTCACAGCACAGGCACAGCCGCAAAGCTCGGCAGCGCCCGGCGCGTGGTGCCGATACGAAATCAAACGCTTCGACGGCAGCATGACCTCTCTCTCGTTTGTGGAAAACACCGTCACCTTCAACGGCGGCAGCTACACCTACGAGGACCCATCGGGCAGTGACCCGTCCAAAACGATTTACACCTATTGGCTGGCACCGCAGAACCGCAGCTATCCAGCGGGCACAGAGGAAATCATCGTGGAGCTTTTCAATCAGACAGGCGGTGAAATGGCAATTACGTTTTTACCTCAGCTGGAGCGGGCAGGCGCAGACGGCTGGACAAAAATTGAATGCCAAAGCGAATTTTGCAGCTCATCCGACCCTGTGGACACCGGCGTGATGCCCATGACAATCGACATGAAAAACTGGTATCCGGGCAGCACAGCAGGCCTATACCGCCTCTCGATGGACGCGTATGATGAGGCGGGTAAACCGATCAAGCTGTCATGTGTTTTTGAGCTGACGGAAGAAGCTTAAGCATATGGAAGTAATGACACCGAATCAATCTACAATACACCATCTGTCTTTTTTTCGATAGAATTACCAAGGACAATGCAGGCCATCAGTAAGGCCGCGCCCCACCAGCCAATGCCGGAAAGCCGCTCCCCGAGGACAAAGAAGGAAGCTGCAACGGTAAAAACAGGCTCGGTGCATTGGGTGAGCGAGATACGGTTAGACGAAATATGCACCAACGCCGTATTTTGCAGCAAATAAGAAAGACAGGAACAAAAAACAGCGAGGTAAACGATTACCCACCAGGCCGCCGGCTGGATGGCGGACAAATCCGCCCCACGTTCAAAGATGAGCGCACCAGCAATCGAGAGTATGGTCGTGATGGTGATCTGGGCAAAGGACACGGTGAGCGGCGATAGGCTTTGAAGGCTTTTCTCACTACATACAAGCGCTCCTGCCACACAGACGGCGACAATCAGAGCCAACACCTCACCCCAGCCGAAGGAGAAGGCGCCTCCACTGCTGCACAGCAAATATAGTCCGGCAGCAGCCGTCAGTTGAACGGGCAGATAAACCCAGCGATAAGAACGACGCAGCACAACGATGGCAAGGATAGGCACGAACATCACTGGCAGCGACATAAGGAAGCCTACCGACGTAGCGGTCGTCAGGTTTAAGGCTATATTGCTGAGGATATAAGCCCCGGCCATGCATAGAGCCCCAGGCATCCAGTTACCTATACGAACTGACCGCAATTCTGTTCTTGCTCTTTTTCCCGCGATTACGGCCATCACCAAAGTGGCCAGCGTAAAGCGAAAAGCAAGACACCAAAAGGGTGTGATGCTCTCGTAGGCTATTTTGGTAATGGGGTTGCCGATACCATAAATCACACATTGTAATACAATCATGAGTATATAAACAATAGGTTTATTCTTCTTTGCTTGAGTTAACGCTGCAATAGGTGTGTTCATATCGTGCATGGCCGTTGATCAATCTTTCGTTTTTCTGTTTGTTTGTCTATTAGAAAATTCTCTCTGCTAATATACCACAATTTTCGCATAGTTGGGATTGAATTCGAAACTCACTTCGATTCCTGAACGACAAAACGACATAGCCGTCAAGCTATGCCGTTTGAGCTGCTTAAATACAATTTTCTAGAATTATGCTTATTCCAATACGTAGGGCGTTTCCTGATAGACGTAATAGTTAAGCCAGTTGGCAAACAGCAGATGCGCATGGCTGCGCCATGTGACGGGCGGCTGCAGCTTGGGATCGTCGCAGGGAAAATAGTTCTTTGGCAGCGCGATATCCAGCCCTTTTTTAATGTCGCGGTTGTATTCGCGCGCCAAAGCCAGCCTGTCGTATTCGGGATGCCCCATCACAAACACCTGCTTTCCGTCCAGCGCGGACACAATATAGATGCCTGATTCTCTGGATTCGGAGAGTATCTTGAGACGTTTATCCTTGACGATGTCATTGCGCCTCACCTCAGTATAACGCGAATGCGGCACATAAAACGCATCGTCAAAACCGCGCAGCAGCTTCATCCTTATTTGCGCCTTATCCGCGGTGTGCAAGAATACGCCGAACTTTTTCTCGGGCAGCGTGTATTTGGGAATGTTGTAATGGTAATAAAGCCCCGCCTGTGCGCCCCAGCAGATATGCAGCGTGGAAAACACGTTCGTCTTGCTCCATTCCATGATGGCCGAGAGCTCTTCCCAGTAATTCACATCTTCAAACTCAAGCTTTTCCACGGGCGCTCCCGTGATAATGAGCCCGTCGTACTTATGAGCGCGTATCTCATCAAACGTCTTGTAAAACGTATTGAGATGCTCCTGCGAGGTGTTTTTGGATTTATGCGTCGTCGTTTTGAGCAGCACAGGATCCACCTGAAGCGATGTGTTACCGATAAGGCGAAGCAGCTGGGCTTCTGCGAGAATCTTATCCGGCATGATGTTGAGTATCACGATTCGCAGCGGCCTTATGTCTTGATGTTGCGCGCGCTCATCCGTCATCACGAATATGTTTTCTTTGCTCAGCACCTCATATGCAGGCAGATTCTCGGGTATTTTTATAGGCATATCGTTTCCTCTCCTTTGCGGATCAGTCTGACCTGCATTGGCTGATCAAGTCCTGCAGTGTAACCGCATCCACGACATCGTTGATCTTTTGGGACACATCATCCCAAACAAAGTTCTTGATACAGCCACGCAGACTTTTATCTACCTGATCCCGTTCGTCTTCATCGACGATAGATAAATCGCCCTCGAGCACTTGCAGCACCTCACCCACATTGATGTCGGACGCCGGACGCGCAAGCACATATCCGCCGCCCGCACCCTTTATGCTGCGTACAAGTCCGGCGCGCCTCAGCGCGCCGAACATGCTTTCCAAGTAACCATCTGACAAGTGCTGCCGTTTGGCAATGGCCACCAGCGCCACGGGCTCACCGCCTGAGCAAAGCGCAAGGTCAGCCAGAGCGCGAAGGCCGTAACGGCCTTTGGTCGACAGCTTCATTATGTCTTTTCCTGTCCTTTTCTATAATTATCGATCGCCTGCTTGATAGCCTCTTCCGCAAGCACCGAGCAGTGAACTTTTGTGGGCGGCAGACCCTCCAGCGCTTCCACCACCGTGGCGTTCTTAAACTTAAGCGCTTCATCGATCGTCATGCCCTTTATCAAATCTGTCGTGACGCTGCTCGACGCGATTGCCGCGCAGCACCCAAATGTTTTGAACGACGCGTCCTTGATCACATCGTCCTCGATCTTTAAGTACATCCGCATGATATCGCCGCAGCGGGCATTACCCACCTCGCCGATGGCATTTGCGCCCTCGAGTTCGCCCACGTTGTGCGGATTTGAGAAATGTTCAATTACTTTTTCACTATACATAGCTGTCATCCTTCCTGGCAGAGCGGCGACATGTCGCGCAGGTCCTTGACCACGCCTTTCAGCGCCTCTACCGTATCATCAATATCTTGTCGCGTTGTCGCTTTCCCAAGCGTCATGCGATATGAACCATGTGCCGTCTCGTGCTTAAGGCCGATGGCCAGCAGCACGTGCGACGGATCCAGCGAGGCCGACGAGCACGCTGAGCCTGTGGAGGCCGCGATACCCAATGCGCTCATACGCATCACAAGCGATTCGCCTTCAATATAATCAAAGCTGAAATTCGCGTTGCCGGGCAGCCTTTGCGTCCTGTGTCCGTTGAGCCGCGAATCAGGTATCTCGCTTAGCACGCGTTCGATCAGGTAATCCTGCAGCTTCTTAAGCCTTTCGGCTTCCCCCTCGCGCTCCTGAGCCGCAAGCCTTAGCGCCTCCGCCATGCCGACCGCGCCCGCCACGTTTTCGGTACCCGCACGTTTGCCCTTTTCCTGCGACCCGCCGGTGAGTATCGGGCTTAAGCGTGTCCCCTTTCGGACATACAAGCCGCCGATGCCCGCAGGGCCATAAAACTTGTGAGCCGAAAAAGACATCAGATCGACATCCTTGAGCTTATCTACCGACATATCCAGCACGCCGACGGCTTGTACCGCGTCCACGTGCAAATATGCCTTGGAATTCCCCTTTACAATACGCCCAATCTCCTCTATCGGCTCGATCGTACCGATTTCGTTATTGGCTGCCATAATACTCACCAGTATCGTGTCATCGCGGAGTGCGTCTTTGAGCACGTCCACATCAACGACTCCGTCCTGATCGACCGGCAGATAGGTGACTTCATAGCCTTCCTTTGCAAGCGCTTCGCATGTTTTCATCACGGCTGGATGCTCGATCTGCGAGGTGATGATATGACGCCCCTTGCCCTTATTCGCCTGCGCCACGCCGCGCAACGCGAGGTTATCCGATTCGGTGCCGCCCGACGTGAACAAAATTTCCTCCGGCTGTGCGCCGAGCAGCTTGGCGATCTGTGAACGCGCCGCTTCGAACGCACGCCTTGCTTCAAAACCAAATGTATGTATGCTGGATGGATTGCCGTATATACCGCCAAGATAAGGCATCATGGCAGCAAGCGCTTCCTCGCGTAAATAAGTGGTCGCGGCATGATCCAGATAAATTCGTCTATTCATTATACCATACACCTCCTTAAAATCGCCCCAAAAGCCTGATTGTTTTTTAGAGCCGTGCTTAAACATTAAAATTCCTATTGTTTTTGTAATGTTTTAGTGCTAATATGAATATACATTGGAAAGACTCGTTTGTCAATAGGAGCAAACAAACAATAAATAAGGTTTTTTGTTCGCAAAAAAGGCTGATAGACGCAAGCAAAAAAACTGCGTAAATCGCGATATAACTAATTTTAGCGAAGAGTTTTATGCTGTGAAAGCCGGTATTTTGGCAGATTGCCATATCGTCAGCCCGGGGCTTGTAAAAAGCGTGCCCGAAAAGCTATAATAATCCATAGATGTGAAGGAGCACACATGAAGATTTCAAAGAACGGACAGTATGCGCTGCTGAGCGTGGCCGACCTTGCGATACACACAGCGGACGGCCATGAGAGTCTTGCTCATATCGCCGAAAGACAGGATATCGAGCCACGTTATTTGGGGCAGATCTTTTTTGCGCTCAAAAACGCGGGGCTTGTGAAGGGGGTGCGCGGCAAAACGGGCGGCTATTATTTAACACGACCCGCCGATCAGCTCACCGCGGGTGAGGTGGTGCGCGCCGTCGAGGGCGACCTTGCCCCCACGCTGTGTTGTCTGGGCGACGAAGCGTCCAAGGACTGCAAGACGTATAAGGGCTGCATCACACGCGCGCTGTGGCGCAAAATCGCGCACGAAATCAACGACACGCTGGACAGCATCACAATTGCGGATATCATCAATGAATACAATAAGGGGACAAAAGCATATGACGCTCAATGAATGGCTTGCGGGCAACACCGTCGCGGCGCAGCTCACGCAGCTCAACAAAGATAATTTAAGCAACAATGATGTGCTGGGCTTCGCCACGCGCACACAGGTGATTGATATATTGAAAAGCCTGCGGTCTTTGATAATGCCGGGCATTTTCGAGCGCCAGCCGGTTAACCGCACACGCCTCAATGCCGTGATGGCGACTCAATTATCCAGCACAGCCATGCAGCTTTGCGATCTTATCCACGGCGTGTTGAAACGCACCTGCGAGGACGAACGCGACACAGATTGTCTCTGTCGCGCGGAACGTCTCACGATTCGTATCCTCGAAGGCTTACCGGTTATCCGCGAGCTGCTGAGGGACGACATTCAAGCCGCCTTCGAGGGAGACCCTGCCGCAAAATCCATCGAAGAAATCATGCTGAGCTATCCGTCTTTGGAGGCTATGAGTATATTCCGCATTGCGCACCACATCTATACATGCGGCGTGCCCATACTGCCTCGCATCATGACGGAATACGCGCATCGCAACACGGGTATCGACATTCATCCGGGCGCGACCATCGGCCGCCGCTTTTTCATCGACCACGGTACGGGCGTGGTAATCGGCGAAACGTGCTCCATCGGCGCCAACGTCAAGCTGTATCAGGGCGTGACACTGGGCGCCAAAAGCTTTCCGCTCGATGAGAACGGCAACCCCATCAAGGGCATCAAACGTCATCCCGATATCGAGGACAACGTGGTGATCTACGCGGGCGCGACGATACTTGGCGGCGACACACGCATCGGTCACGATTCCGTGATCGGCGGCAACGTCTGGCTGACGCAATCCGTCCCGCCTTATTCCACCGTGTTCAACGCGCAGCCCTCTCCCGTCATCAAGCCGATGGAAGGGTGAACTTAACGATACAGTCGTATCTAGCTAAATTTATGTTCAACAGTTTCTTGTCCTGCAACCCCGCTTTCTTCAAAGCAAAACAGACCGAAAGTCCGGTCTGCATTGCTTTGAAGGGTTGGGGATATAAGATTACAAACAGGTTATCATTTTAAAAAGCTTATGAAGTCATCGTGGTAGGCCGATATATCAAAGCAGGCATCAAGATACGGCGAATAGATGATATCATCCTCGAGGTACAGCTCAAAATCTGCTCCCAGCTCGTTAGAAAAGCGCACACACTCTCCTTGTTTGTTAAAGCCGTCAATGGGCGGCGAGTTGTAAACAGCGGAAAGAATATCGAATATTGTTTTGCGCGTCCACCCATCCACGGTAAATTCCTTGCCGTCCATTTTCACAGAATAGGCGCAAAGCTCCTTCAAGGTTTTGCCGGCTGCTGTCTCGACAATACCGGTCAAACCGGCATCCCAAAGCTCATAAACAAGGCCGTCCTTTTCCAAAACAAGCTCACCATAGCTGTAACAGATATCATACAAGCCGCCATCAATCTTTAACTGCATGCCGCCGCCGACATGCGTGGGGATGCTTGCCACCTGGTTGCTTTTCTCATCAAAATTGATCGACTCAGCCAGCGGTACTGCCTCATCGCCCATAACGACCACCGCATTGGCGGATGCTTGATCCTCGGCCAGAGCCATACCCGGCATGGCCTCATCCGCGGCACATGCGCTAAGCGCCAGCACAACAGCACCCATTATCACCGCAATTATCTTTCGCATCATTATCCCTTTCCGAATTATATATCCAACACGAGACATGATTGCCGATTACTTTAAGTTTTATAACCTGACAAACCAGCCGCCTCTTCATATGGCGCATTGTTTGTCCTTTTTGTACGCCTGAAAAAGGTTACTATGATGTGGTGCTCGTTGTTCGTCGTGTCCGCGGCCTTATACAAACAGCACACGGTATCGGCAAGCTATAAGTGCCGACATGTATAAGACGTTTGAGAAGGGGCAAAGTGCTATGCGAAATTAAAAAATTTTTTTCCATAATATAAAAGCACCCTTTATTCGCGTGCCGCTAAAAAAGAGTGCTATATATTTATGCTTAAAAAATACGTCTATTCGCCAAACTCGCGCTTTACCGCATCCAGCGCTGAGGCAATTGTCTTGTCCATATCGTAGTAACGGTATTCCGCAAGCCGCCCGCCGAATATCACGTTCTTATGCTGTTTAGCGAGTGCCGCGTATTTGTCCTTAAGCGCTTCGTTCTTATCATCGTTCACGGGATAATACGGCTCGTCGCCCTTGCTCCATTCCTTGGAATATTCCCACGTCACATGCGACACGCTTTGCGTGCCGAACTCAAAATGCTTGTGCTCGATGACGCGCGTGTATGGCGTATCACCATCGGTAAAGTTCATCACAGCCACACCCTGATAGTTGTCTGTCTCAAAACGCTTCGTATCGAACTTAAGGCCACGGTAAGCAAGATTGCCGTAACAGTAGTCAAAGTAGGCATCGATCTGGCCAGTATAAACAATGCGCTCCGCCATAGAAGACAGGCGTTCACGGTTGGAGTTAAAATCGACGCCAAGCTCGACCTTCACACCGTCCAGCAGTTTTTCAATGATAGATGTGTAGCCACCGATGGGAATACCCTGATAAGGATCACTGAAATAGTTGTTGTCGTACGTATAGCGCACAGGCAGCCGTTTGATGATAAACGGCGGCAGCTCGCGGCAGCTGCGCCCCCATTGCTTCTCGGTATAGCAGCGGATGAGCTTTTCGAATATGTCTCGCCCCACAAGCGATATCGCCTGTTCCTCAAGATTCGCAGGCTCTCCCGCCATTTCGCTGCGCTGCTGTTCAATCATCTCGCGCGCCTGCTGCGGCGTCACCACGCCCCACATTTTATTGAATGTGTTCATGTTGAAGGGCAGGTTATAGAGCTCTCCCTTATAGTTCGCCACAGGCGAATTGATATAGTGGTTAAACGATGCAAACTGACGGATGTAATCCCACACAGCGCTGTTGCTCGTATGGAATATATGAGCACCATACGTATGGATATTGATACCGTCAATGCTCTCGGTATAGATATTGCCGCCGATATGGCTGCGCTTCTCGATTACGAGACAGCTTTTGCCCCTCTTCTTTGCTTCATGGGCGAATGTGGCGCCAAAGAGGCCGCTGCCCACGATCAAGTAATCGTATTTCATGTGCCGTCCTTTCAATATAACCTATTGGTCAGGAATAACGATGACAACCTTAGTGATAACGGTTAGAATTATACCGCTCTGCTTATAAAAAGGCAATGTGACAGTCAGCCATACTATAATATAAACGCGTTCGGCATCCAGATACCGGTAAAAACCTTTCATTTTTAATGTGTATGTGACGGCTGGTGTAGTCGGCATAATTATAATAATATGGAATTAATGGCGTGCGTTGTGATAGAATGTGTGCTATACTCTGTCTCAAGTTGGTATGAGGATAATTGCAATTTTTTCGTCGTGGTTTGTGTGATAAACATGCCATTTAAGGAGGATACGATGGAAAGTAACAAACAACAAAAGACTGCAAGAGCGTTGTTTATCGGCACTGTGGTGCTTGGCGGTCTCGCAATACTTGGCGCCATTGTGATTTTTATCGTGCTGGCGGCAACCTGAAACCAGTCATACTCTGGCAGCCAGCAAAGATTATCAATACACAGAAGCTGGTTCGGCCAGCGGTCTCACTTATTTCATAAAGGCAAGGAAAAGGAGCTCAAAAATGCCGGATCCAAAAGACAATAAGAAAAGAAAACATCTGCCGATATGGGCGATTGTGGTCATCGATGTTTTGGTTACAGCGATGATCTTAGGCGGCTTTATGCTTTACTACTTCGTATTGCCGCGCGAAGAAAAACCACTGAATATCGTAGTCAATAAACCAAACGTCGAAAACGTACAACCGACCAATACACCAGCGTCTACGGATACCGGCGATGCCACCGAAACAGCCGAGCCGGAGCCCGAGGAATCCGCTCCGCTTACATGGGCGCAAAAATTCGCCGACCATTTCACGGATACCGTGGTGACCACGGAAACATCGTACTCAAGCCCTGACATTTCCATCAATATTGAAAAAAAGACGAAGGGCGAAGGACGAGACACTGTGACCTATTATGTTGCGGACATCTACATTGCCAATATAGAATGCTTCCAGACATATCTCGCGGGAAACACATACGGCAAAGGAATCAGAGAAGATGTTCCTGTTATGGACGTTGAATCCGGCGCTCTGCTCGCAATGACAGGCGATTTCTATGGCTACCAAGACGAAGGTGTGGTCATCAGAAACGGCATGGTTCTGCGTGCCGACGAGACCGATCTTGACATCTGCGTACTGTATTACGACGGCACCATCGAAACATTTTCACCCGAAGAATTTGATTTGGACGAAGCTGTCGCCAAAGGCGCCTATCAGGGATGGACATTCGGGCCCTCATTGCTCGATGAAAATGGCAATGTCCCTGAGGATTATAACGCCAAGCAAAAGCTAAAGGATATAAACCCGCGAAGCGGCTTTGGTGTTATTGAGCCGGGGCATTACTGCTTTGTGGTGGTGGACGGACGTGACAAGGGCTATTCACGCGGCGTCACACTTGAAGAGTATTCTCAGATATTCAAGGATCTAGGCTGTGTGGCCGCATATAATTTCGATGGCGGCGAATCTGCCGTGATGACATACAACGACGAGATGGTGAATATACCGTTCGATAACGGACGGCCTGTCAGCGATATCGTGCTTATTAAGGAGGTTGGCGCATGAAAGCCTTTCTGAAAAAAATATTGAGGATACTGCCTCATGTTCCCATGATATTCTCGGTCATATTCATCGTCTTTATGATACTGGATGAATACAACCCCACAATGAAGTTCGTGAGCAACGATATTTCCACCGTGTTATTATGGATACTTTGTGTCACATCCATTGCGAGTTCCGTCAGGGCGATAGCCAAAGACCGAAAGTAAACCGCAAATAAACGAACACCGTACCCTGCAATGCTTTTTGCAGGGTTTCTTTTTGCACAAAGCAGATTGAACTTCCTTCTGCCCAAGTTGATCGTCTCGCTTAAGCTCGTTATAAAGAACGATAAAACCATTTTTTGGAAAAACAATGAAAGAACAACGATATAAAATCAGCCTGATCGAAGAATAAAAAACTTGCATAATCCATGGAACTTTTTCCATTTTGTATCGTCTTATTCATATATGTCTTTATATGAGGAGATAGATTGTGTCAGATAAGAAGCTGAAAATTGTTTTGTTATGCGCATTTACTTGCGTGCTGTTATTGAGTGCTGCCTGCCAGCCGACGCCGCAAAGCGAAGCCGTGGTCAATAAAGGCAGCGGAGAATTGGAAAACAAGGTGCTGGAACAATCCGGTTCGACTGCCAGCAAAGAAACCGCTCTAGCAGACGACAAAATCGTCTGGAATGAAACGAAGACCGTGAATATCGAAGAATATGGCGAGTACACCGTGTCCGTTAATATGGATATCAAGACACCTGCGCTTCCCGAGCAAGTGCCCGCTTATTTGATTGAACCGCAAGAGCTCAGCATCGATTTCATGAAGAAAGCGGCGCAGTATTGATGAAGGGAGACATCTTCGACGGCAAAGAATCAAAAGAGGATGTCACGAAGGAGCTGCTCGATTATAAAAGAGATATCGGTGCCCATACAATAACAGAAAACGGTCAGCGAGAAATCGAAAGCTATCTGGAATTCATGGAGAAAAGATACAACGATGCGGCTGACAGCAACAAGGAAGCGAAATTCGAATATAACGACGAGGAGTATGGTGAAAGAGGCTTGCATCTGAAAAGCTATGCAAATGATAACAGCATCATGTCGTTTTCTGCATATAACCAATGGCGTAAAGGAATAATTGATGGATTTATGTTTCGTATTAATGAATTTAACAGGGCTTTCCAATACTTAGACCATTCATCCGGTGAAGACACTCAAGCTAACGGAACGAAGACGACATATGTACAGGCGCTTGCAACGGCAGACGAAGTCATGGCATCGCTTTTTGAAGAACCTTTCGTGATGGCGTGTTCAAATATCATTGACATCATCAACGACAACGAATATTTGTGGAACGAGGACATAGAAGCAAGCCAGGGACAAGCCTACGTTTTCTATTATGTACGCGAATATGATGGATTCCCTTCGCTGTTCATCGATAGCGCGCCGCAAACCATGTCTGATAACTCAGAGTACGCAAAGCCTTACGCACGAGAATACGCCTGTGTCGTGGTGGACGACAGGGGCATTGCGGAAATGTGGTATGAGAGCTACAGCGATACCTTAGAAAAGCTCAATGAAAATGTGGAGCTTATGCCTTTTGACCAAGTGCTGGAGCGCTTTAAAGACGGCGTTTTCTACCACAATCTATGGGGATTTCCGGGATCATCGACCAAAATCAATATCACCGATGTCGAGTTTGGCATGGTCAGAGAACCCGTAAAGGACAATGCCGACCAGTTTATGATGGTGCCTGCGTGGAGCTTTATCGGAGATATGGGCAACAGCGGCTGGGATATACAAAACGGCGAAGGAAACGGAAAAAGCATACTGGCGCTGAGCGCAATCGATGGCAGTATCATCACAGATTATGCCGGAATCGTTTATCCAAAGTGAGAATTGACGCCAATTTATAAAAAGAGAAACCGGCCGTGCCTGCACCTTGACAAAGCGACTTGCATAATATAACATATGGAGTATCTCTTTGCACTGCAGACATTCAA
>JAEWBO010000020.1 GCA_023391105.1 Bacillota bacterium | reverse complement strand
TCAAAATTTATCATACAATGTTACAGGCAATAAAAAATGACTGGTGGTTAAAAATGCCCAGAAAAAAGCTTTTATTCCGCCGCTTGTGGTATATCAGTAAAGGCAATAAAAAAAGATTTCACCTCTATATTGGTATTTCAATTACAATTATCATTATCACATTTTTACTTTACATATTGGAAAGCTATTCTTTGCCCAATGTTGCAAAAGCATCCAAATATCAGACTGAAAGACTTGTATCGGACATAATAAAAACCGAAGTATTAAGACATATGAGTGAAAATGCAGACTATGCAGACTATGTGACTATAAGTAAGGATAATGAAAACAGAATAGCAGCAGTAAGAACTGATGTTGCGAAACTGAATGAGCTTGTATATGAAGTGAATAATGCAGTCAGTCAAAACCTTGTATCACTTAAAAATTTGTCTGTTTCCTTACCTTTTAACGTCTTATATAAAAGCAGCGAAATAAATCAACAAGGTCAGGGACTTAATGTTAAGGTTATAACATCTGACAGGATTCAAACTGAATATGTTTCAGAGCTTACTCCACTTGAAAACTCCAAAGCAAGTCATAAAATTTTTTTGAAGGTGGTAGCATGGGTTGATATAAAGTTCTCTTTTCTTTTGAAAGAATCATTTGCTGTTACGACCAGTATACCTATTACTGAAATGATATTTGAAAAGGACTTGTCACCGGCATTCTTTGAAAGTATGAATATTCCTGTTCTTGAATAAATCATTAGCAGTAATAAAAGTAAAAACCGGTTTTCACCGGTTTTTTTGTTTTATTCAGCTTCTGTTGCTTTTTCATTGTCGTCTAATTGGCTTATAGCTGAACTTTTTTTATAATCTCTTGTTTTTTTAACAGATGGCCTTTCTGTTACAGCAACTTCCGCTTCTGCTTCAATCATATGGCATTTGCCCTGGAAGATTCCGCCTTCGTCGGCTACAAAACTATGTACATTTATATCACCGATAAGCCGTGCTGTTGAAAGGATTCTTAATACTCCTTTTGAAACAACGTTTCCCTCAACGTTCCCTGATATATGAACGTTGTTGCCGAATATATTTCCTTTGATTACTGCATCCGGGCCAACGTAAACATCTCCTGATATTTTAAGATAACCCTTAACTTTGCCGTCTACGCGGACGGTGCCTTCCGACTCTATATTCCCGTCAAATATTGTATTTACTCCTACAAGTGTGTCAAAACTGCCTGAACTTCCGTTAGTATCCTTCTTAAACATAACCGACCTCCTAATATTTAATTACTGTCAAGATAATTAAGCGGATTAACTGAAGTACCATTGATCCTAACCTCGAAATGCAGATGTGCTCCTGTACTTCTTCCGCTGCTTCCGACCCTGGCAATGACCTGTCCCTTTTTTACAACTTGTCCCTGTTTCACTAATATTTTAGACGTATGCCCATACATTGTTGAAAAGTCATGCCCATGGTCAATTATAACGGTATTTCCATAGACGCTTGTCCTTTGCGCAAGTGTTACTGTTCCGCTTCCTGCTGCTGAAATATCCCTCCCATAAGGCGCAGCAATATCCAACCCTGTGTGAAAACGGCTGCTGTTGTTAAAAGGATCCTTGCGGCCGCCGAATGCAGAACTTATAGTTCCCCAAGTAGGCCACTGGGTCGGGAGAGAAGCCAGGTATACATCAAGCTTTGACTTTGTCTCATCATTTCCTGAGTTCTCAATCCCTCTGGAAACACTAAGCTCCTTAAGACTGTCGAGTGAGACTTTAAGGTTCTGAACATCTTTTACAAAGGAGGATAGGCTTGAGGCTCCACCAGACCTTGATGAAGTACCCTTTGATATATATTTCTGAGCAATGTCATTATACATATCGTTAAATTTTTTTATTTGATTATTATAGTTTTCTTCTGTGTCTTTTAATTTTTTAATTTCATTTGCATTTTCCTGAAGCAGGTTTTTTTGTTCCACACTTAAATTAAGTAATGAATCGTTGCTTTTTTTCAGTTCATTGTTTTGAGCTACAGTTGAATAAATAAATATACCTGTGGCGATAAATACAGCAAGTATTATTACAGCTGTGACTATAAGCTTTGAATACAATGCTGAAAACTTCCTCACCTTTACTTTATCAAGCGAGTGCGGAATTATTGCTATTGACAGGTATTTTTTTTGTTTTTTTAGCTTACCCTTTTCCATGAATAACCGCCTTTTAATTAGGATTAGAAAAACATCCAAATGTATAAATTCTACAAAACTTAGAAAATTCCTTTTTTGAGTTCAGGAAATTATAATTGTACCTTGATTTATTAATTTCCGTTAAATAAAGTCCTCATTTATAATCTTATTTAAAGACTTTATTCTTATAAAAAGACTATTTCCCATATCTTAAAACAAAAACAATAAAATAAACTCCCAATATGTAGAATTAAGAAGGATTTTATTATTTTTTATAGAATTAATTAAGGTAAAAATACTATATTTCCAACCACGTGAGGTTACACGATGATAAAGTTGAAAAGCAAACTTTTTATTGCTTTTGGTTCCATAGCGGTTGTAATACTTATTGTAGCAGGCGTTACATCATTTTTGGGTTATAATTATATAATTTCAATGGTTAACGATATAAATTACAGTAAGGACAGGGTCTATTCGGTGCAGCAGATCAAAGACCTCATGTATCAGGAAAGACAGATATTGACTGATAGTGTAATACAGCTGGATTCTTCAAAAAGAAATGATTTTGAAAGCTTAAACAACAAAATCAAGGACGGTATAAAGACTCTTAACATTTCCGGTTCTGGAAAGCTTGACCAAAAGGATGTAAAGGAACTTGAAGTACTTAACAGTTTAAATGATGAATGCCTCGGAGTATACAAAAAGGTCGAGGAAGGTATAAATGTTGCTGGTAAAAATGGGTTAGCAGACCAGATTAAAAACTCCGGAGATAATTATAAAAAGACACTTGACGAAGCTCAAAAACTGAAAGATTCTGTATCTTCAAGAATTGACAGCATGATAGGCAGTGATATTAAGAATGTAACTGTATTGAAAGGACTGGCCCTGACTGATAATGCACAAACCAGTTCTCTGGTGAGTATGCTGAATGATTTGAAAAATGCAGAATACAGCACGTCCACAAATTTAACTAATGGCTCTGAACCGGCAGATATAGCAAAAGAATTGAATTCCCTTTCCCAGAAGCTGGACAAAATTGCTGGTAGTGCTTCCATTATTGCTTCTGATTCTGCTCAATTGTCGCAACTGGTTTCAAAGCTTAATTCAGAACAGATTAAAAAGAATATTAATGATTTATCTAACATAAACAGACTGATCTATTGGACACAACGTTTATACTACCTGCAGGCGGAGGCTGTGGCTGTTGTTAATGATAATAGAACATCTGCAGATGAAGCAACAGCAAAAATTAATGAGTACACAACAAGTCTAACCAAATCACTAGGTCTTGAGGATAAAAAAATGTTGGATGCAGTAAAGGCATTAAACGCTGATGCTGCAAAAGGTATTGAACCACTCTTTACTCAAATTGGAAAGCTTAAGAACAGTAATGTTACAATTGATTTTAAAAACAATACTGAAGCATTTGCAAAGTTTGCAGACAGTTCTGACAAGCTTGAAAGCTCATTCAAACAATACCTGGCAGACGATATAAATACTTCGGAAAATATAAAAACCGGTATTAAGGTTGCAGTGTTTGTAATTGTTTTAATATGCATTATTGCAGGAATGGTTATTGCTTTTATGTTATCAAGGCATATACTAAAGCCTATCAATAATATAACAACACTTCTTGGAAGGGCTGAAAAGGGTGATCTGACAGTCCGTTCATCTTTGCAGCGCGGTGATGAAATAGGGGAACTTGGTGAAAAGGTGAACAATGTCCTTGATAGCCAGAAAAGAATTGTTGGGCAGGCAATGGCTGCTACCAGAGACATTTCACAGCTTAAACAAAAGCTTACGAAGATTTCAACAAACAGCAGGGACAGTGTAGGTAAGATATATGATGAGCTAAATATTGCAGTGGAAGATATGAAGAATAGGGCAAACCTTACTCCCGGAAGTGTTGAAGAAGTTAACCGTTTTGCGTCTGAGGTGAAGGAGGTTTCCAAAACAACCGGAATGGTTATGGACACCGGAATGAAGGCGATAGAGGCAGCTTATACAGGGGAAAAGGCAGCTTTGGAAGCAGAGGAAGTAATTAAAAAGGTTAATCAAACCGTTAAACAGATTGCAGGCAATATAACACAGCTTGATGAGTCTTCAGGAAAAATTGGTGAAATAACAAATACTATCACAGGAATAGCATCAAGAACTAACCTGCTTGCTCTTAATGCCGCTATAGAAGCTGCAAGGGCAGGACAGCAGGGAAAAGGCTTTACGGTACTTGCCGATGAAATAAGAAAGCTTTCAGAAGGCAGTAATAGAGCTGCAGGTGATATTAAGAGCCAGATAAACGATATTCAGGATAAGATACAGCTAGCAGTAGATAATATAAATATTGGTGTCAGTGGGGTTGAAGATGGTGTTGCCAAGGTCAATGAAATAAAAACAAGGATTTATGAAATAATAGATTCATTAAGGCTTGTGACTGATACTGTTAAAGCTACAGCTAAAACCGCATGTGATCAAGAAAATAAGGCCGATGAGCTGGTTAAGCTTATGGATAGTGTTTCAAAGGTATCTATTGAATCGGTTGCATCAGGCGAAGGTATTAATAAAAACATAAACCTTCATAATGACGTAATGAAGGAGCTTGATAATATATCCGGCGAGCTTGATACAGCCTCTAAAAACCTTAACAATATACTGACAGCCTATAAAATTGATTAAAATAACTTAAATATGAATTTATAATGGGTGATGGTGTATTGAGCCACTGCCCATTTTTATTTTACTATTAAAGGAGAATACAGTTGATAAAAAAGAATCAAACTTATGAAATTGAAATAACGGGAATGAACCATGAGGGACAGGGAGTAGGAAGACTGGAAGGTATGGCTGTTTTTGTTGACGGCGGTATCAAAGGTGAAAAGGCGTTGGTTAAAATAAATGAAGTTAAAAAGAATTATGCAACTTCAAGTATTAAATCCATATTAAATAACTCCCTTGGCAGAGTTGAACCACCATGTGGAAATTTTGAAAAATGCGGCGGATGCAGCCTAATGCATATGAATTATAAGGCTCAGATGGAATTTAAAACAGACCTTGTTAAGGAAACTCTCAAGCGTATAGGTAAACTTGAAGAGGTTAAGGTTAATGATACAATCGGAATGGATAATCCTCATAATTACCGGAATAAGGTACAATTCCCGGTAGCTCTTAAGGACGGGAAACCTGTGATGGGGTTTTATGAGCGAAGGTCACATAATGTTGCCGACGGTTCTTCATGCTTAATACAGGATGAGTCCAGTAGTCTTGTTCGTCAAGTAGTTTTGGAGTTTCTATCTACTAATAAAATAAGCATATATGATGAGAAAACAGGTTCGGGTCTATTAAGGCATGTGATGGTTCGAAAAGGGTTTAAGACTAGTGAAGTGATGGTCGTATTAGTGATTAATGGTGATAGCATTCCCAACTCGGATAAGCTGATAGAGAACCTTAAGGATAAAGTTGAAGGCCTGACCAGTGTATTCCTTAATATTAACAAAAGAAATACCAATATAATTCTTGGAGAGAAAAATAAAAAGCTTTTTGGAAGGGATACAATTACTGATTATATCGGAAGGTTTAAATTCGACATATCACCCTTGTCATTTTTTCAGGTAAACCCGGTTCAGACAGAGGTTTTATATGGGAAAGCTCTAGAGTTTGCTGGGCTTGCTGGGAACGAAACGGTTTTTGATCTTTACTGCGGTATAGGGACTATTTCACTGTTCCTTTCAGAAAAGGCAAAGCAGGTTTATGGTATTGAGGTTGTGGAAGATGCAATAAAGGACGCAAAGAAGAATGCAGCGGCTAATGGAGTCGATAATGTTGAATTTATAGCGGGTGAAGCGGAAAAGGTTATACCTCACATGTATGAAAAGGGAATTAGGGCGGATGTTGTGGTGGTTGACCCGCCACGAAAGGGCTGTGACCAGGTCGTACTTGAGACTATGGTCAAAATGCAGCCTGAACGTATAGTTTATGTTTCGTGCAACCCGTCAACTCTGGCAAGGGATTTGAATTACCTGACTGAGAATGGGTACAGGGTGGAGGAAGTGCAGCCTGTAGACATGTTCCCGCATACGGCACATGTGGAGACGTGCGTACTTTTGTCCCACAAAAATTCTTAAACATCTCCACTGTCTTTATAAACCGGAAAATTGAATAAAATGGACTTTAGAGGTAGCTCTGAGTCATCACATGGGAAAATCTCTATTTCTTTGATTAACGAAGAAATTAGGGATTTTCTTTCTTCATCGCTGATTTTGTCATACACCTTTTCAAAGTTTGCCAATAGGGTATAGATGTTTTCTAAGGTAATGGCATCCTGCTCAACAGCTTTGCGGCGGAGCTTTACATCCTCAATTTTTTCTTCAAGTTCAACGATAACATCGTACACTTTGTGATAATACACTTTGCTTTGATAGGCTTGCTCTGATTTGCGGTATTCCTCAAAGATGTCAAACACTTCATCGGCAATGTCGCACATTAATCAGGCTTTCCTGTTTGCATTTGGGGCAGAACAATGGGAAGTTTATCAGTTCCGTATCTGCCCGAATCTTCTGACGAGTTTTTTTCCGCAAACGGGACAATATCCATTCGGTTTTAATCATTTATTCCTCCATCTCGACACCGCTCCGTTTTATTTGCCACAGGCAATTTAAAAGAGCGTAACGGCACTCTTCGACATGGGCATTTGCAACTCTACCAATTCATGCAACTATTTCTCGTAATACATCAAACCAAGTTGTGTACGGTTTTTTACCTCCAGCTTTTCCATCATTACCGCAATATTGTTGCGCACAGTGCCTTCACTTAGAAAAAGCTGCTTACCGATGTCCCTGTTTGTCATGCCCTGCGCCACCAGCCGAATGATGTCCAGCTCCCTAGTCGTGAGCGATTCCAGCGCCTTGTTTTCGGAAGCAGTCAGCTTTTTTAGCACATCGCCACCCAGCACAGACACGCCTTCCATCATCACCCGTAGTTTGCTGGCGATGTCAGAGATTTTGTCCGTTTTCAAGAGATAACCGTCCGCGCCCGCTGATAAAGCTTGTTGTATATTCGGCTTATCATCAAATGTAGTCAGCATCATCACTCGCATATTCGGATATCGCTGTTTAAGCAGGCGCGTAGCGGCAACACCGTCAATGCCCGGCATACGAATATCCATCAGTACAATATCCGGTGTGTGTTCCTCGAAAATCTTTAACGCTTCCGCTCCATCGGATGCGCAGCCGACTACTTCAATATCGTCCTCACGTGAAAGTGTAAGTGACAAACTTTTCAAAATTAAAATATCATCGTCAACAATCAACAGTTTCATCATGGTCCTCCTATTGGTATCACGCAGATTACCTTAAACACTTCGCCTGCGTCTACGAACAGATTGCCGCCCACAGCCGCCGTACGGTGGCGAAGGTTACGCAAGCCGATTCCGGATCCTTTAATTTTTGACTTGGCACCATCATTTTCAATACAAAGCCGTATGATATTTGGCGTGGCATCCAAGTCAACCTTTACCTGTTTCGCGTCGGCGTGACGGACTATATTTGTCAAGGATTCATTTAGGCAGGCATCTAATAAATTCCAGCAATAAATCGGCACAGCGGACAAATTGCCGTAAGTGTTAAATTGCACCCCGCAGACCGGGAATCTGCCGCAAGTTTCCCGTAACGCTTCTACACCGAGTGCGGTCACAGGCGATAGATTGTGGACGGCTTCGCGGATTTTATTCACGCCGCTGTCTAATCTTCCTAACGCCATATCGTACAGGTCCAACGCTTCCGTATTTGAGTCGCTGAGCAATTCTCGCGCCGTTTGAAGCGACATATACGCTCCAATAATTTCATGTCCTGCATTGTCGTGGATTTCGGCAGCGATTCTCGCTCGCTCGGACACCGCCGTCATTCGCTCTATCTGTGCGGATGCAGCAAGTAAATCACCCTGTAATTGTTCCAGTTCATAGTATTTACTCGCTTCCGTATCGCGCAATTTTAATCCGCGTTTATGTTCGGCTTCCCAAGTCCCGTAAAACAACTCCGATATAACAAAAACACTGAGCGCAAGGTATCGACCCAAGAACAACAGGAGTATACCGTCGATGATAATTGAAGGCCAGAGGCGCGGCATCCGAAACCGTAACACCGTTATAATCCCTATGGCTATAATGGGGAAAAAGCTCGTTGCTTCACCGGTTTCCGTCCAGTGGATAAACAACAGGCCAAACCCTATTCCTTTGCAGATTATAAGCAGCAGTTTCGGTATTTGCACTATATGATTCTCCTTTTACTGCCGTACACCATATATAGCACGGCAAACAGGGCTATGACAGCGGCGGAAATCCAGAACCTGCCCATCACCCCATCCCAGCCTCGCAGGGCAAGTATGCCGTTGGATACCCAATACGCAGGGAATAATGCCCCAATATAGCGCAGCGCATTGGGCAAAACTTGCAGAGGAGCAAAGAATCCGCCCAGCAAAGCGACTATGCTCATCAGCACAGAAAACATGGCATAGCTGATTTCCCTGTCCTTAAACATACAGCTCCATGCGAACGAAAACGCCACAGAAGCCACCGTGAATAAAAAGTATATGAACATCACGGACAAGGTAAAGCCCATTTCCCACTGATACAATATGCTCCCGATTATGCCAACGGCTAAAATCTGCACCGTCAGCGGCGTCATAACCGCCATGAGGTTCTGCGACAGGTATTGCAGTGTTGTAACAGGCGAGGTAAATATGCGGGTAATCGTACCGTCCAACTTGTCATTCAAAATGCCACGCGCTGCCATAAATGAACCATACATCAGAGCCACGCCTATGAAAGAGAAACCTACCGCTCCTTCTCCAGTCCATAATCCTCTTATGAAAATTAAAATTAACGGCAAAATGGCGTTAAACAAAAGGGACACTGGACTTCGCAGGGCGCGAAGCAGAGCGAATTTGTAGATTGTAAATCGTCCGCCGCGAAGCCCGGTCGGGGAAGTTAGCATCAAGTCTTTTTGCGCCTTGATTCCCGGAGCAGCTTCGCTCGAAGGCTCCGCTTCCGATATTTTCGATTCGGTTTTTATTCCAAGACTTTTATCCCATACACTTTCGACTTTATCCCATGCACTCTTGATTTCACCCCATACACGTTCTTTTTGAGGTGTGAAAGTAGCGGGGACAACACTTTTAGCGGGTGAAAATCCTTTCTTTTTGCCGATTAGCCCCACAGTCACGGCAAGTATAGCTAAAACGGCATATAAAATCCCCAAGCTTAAAAGGGCGTTATTCATATTGTTGCCGATAAAGCCGGAGTTTGTAATTGCGTTTCTTGCAAGGGAAATAGGCGTACCATAATTGGTAAAGAAATTGCCAAGCGTGGTTCCGCCGCCCTGCGATACGTCAGTATTAAAAGTACCAATCCAACCGCTGGCGAACATCATGGTCCAGATAATTATCTGCGCCACCGCCTCAACCGTGCCTTTCTTGGGGATAAGCAAAAAAAGCAACATATACAAAAGCTGTGCCAAACCTGCGCAGGCAAACAGTGTCGCAATCAACACCCACGGATTTCCCCAGTAAGCGTCTAAAAAAATTGCGGATATGCCAATAACTATCCCGCCTTGAATGACACAGTACAAAAAGCAAGCCGCTAATGTCCCAAAGACATAATCGTTGGTTCTCACGGGCATGGAAAACATTCGCCAGCGCCTGTCTCCCCGAAAGTCTGCGTGGATATAGTCGAGCAGGACGTTGCCACCGAAGAACTGGAAGCTTACCATAAACATTACGGCGACCTTCGAGTATACCATATTATAACCGTTCCATATATATGATGCGTCATCCGGGATTTGCGTCATTATTGCCATGCTTATTATGATTATCAGTACCGTAGGCAAGCCCGTTATAATCGCAATACCGATAGGCTCTTTCAGCGAGCGGAATAAATAATGCTTAAAAATCAACTCTTTCATTTTACAGCACCCCGCTTTCGCCGCCATCGCGCAGGCTTTTCCCCGTCAGCGTTAAGAACACGTCCTCCAAAGTGGGTTTTACCACGGAAACATCCGTCACGCCGCCGTGACATTGGGCTATTTCTATGATGCGGTTGAGATTACCGCTGCCCGCCGTTGAGATGATTTTATAAGCGTTGCCGGTTGCCTTTACACTTTTCACACCGGAAACCGCTCTTAACTCATCCGTTAATTCATCGGAAGAATGCACCGCCGTGAACAGAGTCTTGTCTTCGTGCTGTATACGCCCGACAAGTTCGCCCAAATTTCCCTCGGCGATTACTCGCCCCGCATCCATAATAGATATGCGGTCGCAAATCGCCTGCACTTCCTCCATATAATGGGAAGTGTACAGCACCGTCGTACCCCGTTTTGCGATTTTCTTTACCGATTCCAAGATGTGATTGCGGGATTGCGGGTCGATGCCCACCGTCGGTTCGTCCATAATGAGGAGCGTCGGCTTGTGAACGAGGGCGCAGGCGATGTTCAGCCGTCTTTGCATACCACCGGAAAAATTTTTAGGGTACTTCTTTGCATGTTCTGAGAGCCCCACAAATTCCAGTACGGCGTTTACGTTAGCGGTTAGTTCTGCACCTTTCAAACCGTGAAGCCCGCCAAAATAGCGAAGGTTTTCGACGGCGGTCAAGTCGGTAAACACCGTGATTTCCTGTGTGACAAGTCCCATCTGCCGTCGTGTATTAAGATTTGTGACGGTTTGTTTTTCGCCAAACATCGTCACCGTACCGCTGTCCGCTGGGATAAGTCCAGTCATTACTCGGATGGCCGTTGTTTTTCCCGCGCCGTTAGGGCCGAGCAATCCGAAGATTTCTCCTTCAGATATATCTAAATTCATGTGGTCAAGTGCGGTCACATTGCCGTAGCGCTTCACCACGCTTTCCATTGTCGCTATCATAAAAAAATACCTCCAACTTCAAATTATATGCTCTCACAATAACAGAGAATCTATATGTACAATAGTGACATTCATCACTATTGTTTTGTAACGGTATAAATTTATTTCGTCAGTCACAATACTCACAGACGAAAACACAATAAATAAGAACCTACCTTCAATATTCTAGCAATAAACGCCACTTTTGATACGATAAAAGTGTAATTGTTATCCACCTGTACTTATTGCAATTCATTTTGATTAGTTACACGAGGCATCGTACATAGGTAAACCCAAATCTCGCTTGACCTCGGCAATGTATGCCATGTGTACCTTAAAGCTGTATTTTTCAAGGATATATTCCTTTATCAGCTTGTAAGTAATTCTCTGTTTCGGCTTGTATGCCTCTGCTTTTTCTACTATACTATTAAGTGGTATCATACCAACGCTGTTTCCAAAGTCCACACATACGTTGATATAGCTGTCTGGAGCTTTGTGGGTCTTTGGTAATACCGTTGAGTGCGTGGCAGGACTTCGTCGCAAGGATTTGTAGAAATACTGAATTTTAGGCACTTTACAGACTATGCTATATTTGAATCTAAAAATTAAGACATAACAGTAAAAATATTGTGCATGATATATAAATCTCTAGTAGTTTTGGGGGCACTACTATGATATTAACAGTTAAAAAGCAAACTGGTTTTTTTTCATGCTTAGATGATACAGGACTAAAAAAAGACATTCTAAACAATAAATCAGTATTAGTAAAGTTAATTTAGCACGTCCTGCTGAAGAAAACCATCCAAGAACTTGAAAATAAGTAAAGAAGTAATCCGTAATATACCTATTCCGAAGGAATATAAGTAACTGAACAAATTTTAATTTGTTAAAGGGCCTGTAATAACGGAGGTTGGTCATGGCCGATATTAAATAATTCGTTTGTACGTATTAGAAAGGGTTTAAAAATGAGTGTATTTTTTTATGGCTGTATGACAATTGATGGCTATCTTGCTGATAAAAACAATAATCTAGACTGG
>JAEWBO010000026.1 GCA_023391105.1 Bacillota bacterium | reverse complement strand
TGTTCCCACCATATGGCCCGGTAGTTCAGATGGTTAGAACGCTAGCCTGTCACGCTAGAGGTCGAGGGTTCGAGTCCCTTCCGGGTCGCCATTAATATTTAGCCCTCGTATCGTGCGGGAGTGACTCAGGGGTAGAGTGCGACCTTGCCAAGGGCGAAGTCGCGGGATCGAATCCCGTCTTCCGCTCCAAAAGTTAAGAATATCCCCTCGCTTTTTGCGAGGGGATATACAAACACCAATGTCAGCATATAGATGGTATATGCTCGTTTTTATCAGATATGGCGCCATAGCCAAGCGGTAAGGCCAAGGTCTGCAAAACCTTCATGCCCCGGTTCAAATCCGGGTGGCGCCTCCATTGATACTCCGAAAAGCCTTTGCATTTCGGATACCTCTTTACTTTTCGGGCTTCTTCATAAGAAGTCCGAAACTATTTGCCGAAGTGGCGGAATCGGCAGACGCACGGGACTTAAAATCCCGCGGTGGCGACACCGTACCGGTTCAAGTCCGGTCTTCGGCACCACGTCGGAGCATATTGCGCTCCACTCAAAATCCCCAATCGTGAAACGATTGGGGATTTTTTGTACCGCTCCAAACTCGATTAGTGATGGCTAAAGGTTTTTTATTTATATTAACTTTAAGAAACACCTAAACACAGTAAGTTAGAAAAACAGTCATGAGTTTTTTGGGGCATTAAATTAATCAATTCTTTGATGCTTCTAGGTTCCGATATGTATATAATTCCTCTTCGTTATTAACTGCGGATAAATTTTTCTTTGGCAAACAATATGAATAAAGCATAAACAATTGTTAAGATTGTGATTTTATCTTGCATTTCATTGTTTAGGCATATAGTATGGACAAAAAAGAGGGGATTGGGCTATTGAAAAACTTTGAAATCAGTGTTGACTCAACGGCATGTTTTACATCTGAAGAAATAGAAAAGCATCATATTCTCATGGTTTACCTTTCATATACACTCGACGGGCAAGAATACGAAGACAAATTTGACAGCGACGAGCAAAAGCAAGCGCTTTACGATAAGTTGGATGCTGGGCATCTTGCACAATCGTCAAAAGCCAACCCTGAAAGCTGCAAAAAAGCATGGGAATCGACATTAGCGCAGGGGCGTGATATCCTGCACCTCGCGTTGTCAAGCAAGGTGAGCGGCTCTTATGAGAGCGCGTGCTTAGCAGCGGCCGAGCTTAATAAAAAATATAGCGCACAGGTCAAGGTTGTGGATACGAGAATCGGCAGCTTTGCGATCACGCTGATGGTTTATAAATTAATGGAAGAGCACGAAGATGCAACCCTTGAAGAAGCATTAAACTATGCAGAGCGAATTAAGGGCGAGTATAATCTTATCTTCACCGTTGGCGATATTAAATATCTTTATCGAGGCGGTCGCATCAGTCACATCAAAGCAATCCTTGGTGGTTTGCTGCATTTAAAGCCAATTCTTTTTATTAGCGAAGAAGGCAAGCTCACGTTCATGATGAACGCACGCGGTATGCGCCAAGCAATTACCCTCATGGCCCAAAAAATGATAAAGAACGCCACAGAGCAAACACAAAGCGCTTACATTGCGCATGGAGGAGACGTGTCTCTGGCGCTGATGCTTAAGAATAAGTTAATAGAGATGTTTCCTAAGCTTAAGGAGGTTCGACTGGATTTTCTTACCCCGGTGCTTGGTTTGCATGCGGGTCCCGGTTCCCTGGTACTTTGCTTTCAGGGAGCGGAGAGAAACGGCGTGCTTGATGAAAATCCAATTAAAGAGATTATCGAAAGAGTTAAAAAAATATGACCTAACAAAAAAAGCGGGTAGACCGCTTTTTTTAAATCTGAGTCTATAGAATAAGAAGAGGTTCATTTTTTCGTTTTGGGTTTGAAAGCCAAAGCAACCAAATATCCGAATAACACAGCGGACGCTATACCTGCCGCTGTCGCCACAACGCCGCCTGAAAGCGCACCCAAAAGGCCCGATTCGTCCACGGCCTTAAAAGCGCCCTTGGCAAGCGCATAACCAAAGCCTGTGAGAGGCACCTGGGCGCCCGCACCGCCAAATTTGACAAGCGGCTCATAAAGCCCCAGCGCTGTCAGCAAAACCCCTGCTGTCACGAATATGACGAGAATGCGCCCCGGTGTCAAATTGGTTTTAGAAAGCAACACCTGTCCAACCACGCATATTAAACCGCCGACGACAAAAGCTGTTAAATAATTCATTGTCCGTACCCCATTTCTATCGATACCGCATGTGCGATGGAGGGAATCGTTTCTCCCTGAAGCGCGCTCGTGGGACTGTGCAGCGCGCCTGTGGCCACAAATAATATTTTGTTTAGCCGTCCGCCGCGCATTTCGTTTAAGAAATAGCCTCCAAGCATGGACGCGCCGCATCCGCAGCCGCTGCCGCCACAGTGCATAAGCGCGTTTCCTTCATAGATCATCGCCCCGCAATCCTTGTGAACCTTTGATAAATCTTGTCCCTGATCATTTGCCAGCTTGATGAGCAGCTCACTGCCGAATGTGCCAAGATCGCCTGTAATAATCGCGTCATAGTAGTCTGCTTGACGCTGTGTCTCCTCAAGATGACACATTATCGTTTCTGCGGCTGCCGGAGCCATCGCCGCTCCCATGTTGTTCACATCGTTAATGCCCAAATCAATAACACGTCCGGTTGTGGCATGGGTGACGGCAGGATATTGCCCGCGAAGGGAAGTAAGAAGCACGGCTCCGGCGGCAGTCACAGTATTTTGCGATGTGGGCGTCTTTGGCGTGCCGAGCTCAAGGGGGTAACGGAATTGTCTCTCTGCCGTCGCAAAATGGCTGCTGGTGCCGCATACGGCGTATTGCGCAAATCCGCCGTCCACAGCCATCGCGCCCAATACCACAGACTCGGCCATTGTCGAACAGGCCCCATATAGCCCAATAAAGGGTATGCCCAGCTCACGTGCCGCAAACCCGGAGGATATGATCTGATTCAATAGATCTCCGCCGAACAGCAAGGAAATATCATTAGGTTTCAAAGAGGCTCTTTCGATAACTGTTTCGGCAGCCTTTTGAAACATTTTTCTTTCCGCAAGCTCGTATGTCTTTTCGCCCCAAAGGTCGTCATCAAAAGTGACGTCGAAAGAGAGTCCGTAAGCCCCGTCTTTTTCAGCTTTTCCGGCTATCGAGACGGAAGTCATTATATTGGGGGGAGAACTAAACTGAACGGTGGTGGGTCCTAAGCGCAAGCCCATATTATTTTCCTCCCAGTATGTAATAGATAATGCCCACAAGAACGGAAGAACTGATCCCGTAAACGAGAACCGGCCCCGCTATGGTAAAAAGCTTTGCGCCAACACCCAGAATATAGCCTTCCCATTTGTATTCGAGAGCAGGCGCAACGACTGAGTTGGCAAACCCCGTTATCGGTACGATAGAGCCTGCCCCGGCAATACGGCCTAAAATATCGTACACACCGATACCTGTAAATAAAGCCCCGAGGAAAATGAGAACGGCTGATCGAAACGCACTCACGCCCTCCTCATCAAGCTGCAGGACATTTTTCGCAAAGTCGTTTATAGCCTCCCCGAAAACGCAGATAAGGCCGCCAACTAAAAAAGCCATGATGCACTCTTTAAGTAGATTGCTTTTGGGCATATTCTTAGTGACATACTGCTGATAATTCGTTTCATCCACATTCTTTTTAATATCCATGTTTGTTTACCTTATATTTTTTTTTGCCGTTCAGGGACAGCTTTGTTAAACTCTTCTGTCTCTTCAACGTTTTTCAGCGTTCCCGCGTTGTTTTCCGGCATTTTTACATAATCATTCATTTTTATACCTTTCATTAACAGAGTTAAAATGCTTTTAGACATACCACGCATCTTTATATGTTTCAAGATGGGGGCGAAGGAGCAGAATGGCGGATAATGCAATTGCTCCAATAATAAGGCATATAATTAAGGCGATCACCCATCTTTTGTGCAACAAAACACGCTCCTTAAAAAGCACTCTGTGGCATGCAAATGCATGCAAGCCATAATGTTATTATGATGCAAGTCAATGAAAAATATTTGCCGTTCGGCACGAATTCCTATTCAACTGATTTTCTTAGTTTTTCCAGCGTTTTGGTGATAAGCCTTGAGACTTGAACCTGTGAGACACTGAGAATTTCAGCAATCTCCATTTGAGTTTTATCGCTGTAAAAGCGCAGCATAATTAGCTGGCGTTCTTTTGGATCCAGTTTTTGTATCAATTCTTTGAGCAAAATCGTATCAATCATATCGTTGTCGGTGTTTTCCGACATTGTATCGATGAGCAATGTTTTTGAATTATCATCGTCAAAGGCAGGTTCAAAAAGAGAAACAGGGCTGCGAACCGCTTCGATTGCAAACACAATATCTTCGGGCGACATTTCGAGGCGCTGCGCGATCTCGTCAATTGTGGGCTCGCGTTTTAATTCCGCTTTCATTTTTTCTTTAACATTGAAAATTTCAAAGGATTTTTCGCGCAAAGAACGGCTGACCTTTATAATGCCGTCATCGCGCAAAAAACGCTTAATCTCCCCGGCGATCATAGGAACGGCATAAGTAGAAAAACGCACATCAAATTTGGCATCATAGCCAAGTACAGCCTTGACAAGCCCAAGGCTGCCAATCTGCATCAGATCTTCAAATTCCACACCACGGTTCAGAAATTTTTTGACGATGCTCTTTACAAGCGCTGTATTTCGCACAACAAGCGTTTCTTTAGCCTCGTCATCCCCATGCTGGGCTGATTTTATGAGCCGTAAGCTCTCTTCATGCGAAAGCACACCTTTTTCCGCCATTGTGTCTATCCTTGCGCGGCGATCGTTTTCTTAAGCTTCACCGTCGTTCCTTTCCCTGGTGTCGAATCAATGCTGACCTCATCCATAAACGTTTCCATGACTGTAAAGCCCATTCCCGAGCGCGATTCATCTCCGGCGGTACTGTAAAACGGTTGTCTGGCTTGCTCGATATCGCGGATTCCGACACCCTGATCCTGCACGACGACCTTAATCGTGCGGCTTTCCAGCGATGCATAGATGCGGATTTCTCCCAATTTATCCGGATATCCGTGAACAATTGCATTTGTCACCGCTTCCGATACCGCAGTTTTGATATCTGCGATGTCCTCCAGCGTGGGATCGAGCTGCGTGGCGAATGCGCCAACAACACTGCGCGCAAAGCCTTCGTTAACCGACAGGCTGGGCAGCTTTAGTTCCATGGTGTTTTTTATTTCCATATGAGCCCCCGTTACTTAATTTTTTTAATAATTTGATAGATACCGCTGACAGTAAATACTTTTTCAATCTGTGTGTTGGCATTTCTGATGTACAATTTGCCGCCTTTGTCCTTAAGCTTTTTGTATCTGCCAAGAATCACGCCTAGCCCGGAGCTGTCCATAAAACTCAAATTCTTAAGGTCCAGCACAAGATTGATATCATTGAAGCGACGAATCAGACTGTCAAGTTCGTCCTTTGCCTGATCCGCGCAGTGGTGATCAAGCTCACCGTAAAAGTGTGCGGTGATACAGTCACTTTGCTGTTTGACTCTTATGTGCATACGTTTTGTCCTTTCATATAATCCCTAACGTATTCTTGAACTGTGCGAGGTTTCCTTTAGGAGCTTTTGGCGAAGAATGGCTTGTTTTGTTGTTAAATTATGGTTGGTGTCAAATAAACATATTCTATCTAATTTCGGAGAGTCTAAAATTTAGGAAAGTACTGATTAAATGAGGCGCATTGTAATCAGTGTGCGATTTTGAAGAGGTAATAACATAGATGGGGAAACACAGGCATAGCCAGAGGCGGATATCCCGCATTTTTTATAAAACCATGACCGTTATTAAATATATGACGCTGGTCGGGCTGACAATGGCGCTATCGGGAACCGCTTTTGTTTTCTCCTATTTAATGGGACTCGATGAATGGAAGGAATTTAACCCGAAAAATATAGGGGACATGCAGCAAACGCTGCTGATCTATGACAAATACGGTGTGGAGACCGCTGCGCTTTTTAATAATCAGAATCGTGTTTATTTGACGATAGATGAAATACCCGAACATGTGAGAAACGCATTTATCGCAATAGAGGACGCACGGTTCTATGAACACAACGGTGTGGATATCATTCGTATTGTAGGATCGCTTGTTGAAGACTTGAAAAGCGGCAGTTTCAAGCAGGGTGCCAGCACCATTTCGCAACAGCTTGTAAAGAACACGAGTCTGACAGGCGTAAAAACCATGTCCAGAAAGCTGCAGGAAGCCGTGATGGCTTATAAGCTCGAGCAAGTCTATACCAAAGACAAGATTCTGGAGATGTACTTGAATTTTATCTATTTCGGAAACGGCGCGTATGGTATTGAAGCCGCAGCAAAAGCATACTTTGGTATCAGCGCAAAATCCCTTTCAATTGCTCAGGCCGCAATGCTGGCGGGCGTGATTAAAGCGCCTTCTCATTATGCGCCGCATTTAGACTTGAATAAGTCAATACAACGCAGAAACCTCGTACTTACCAATATGAGAAGCCAGGGATTGATTTCAGAAAGCGAAGAAAAAGAAGCAAAATCCGAGACTGTGCTAATAACTGAAAAAAACGAAGTGGAGTACGGATATTTCACAGATATGATACTTGCCGAAGCTGAAAACATATTATCGATGGACAGTGAGGAATTGCTTTCGAGCGGTTTCCGTATTTATTCCACGCTTGATCAAAGCCTCCAATCAGAGGTTGAACGAATATTTGAGGACGCGGACAAATTTCCTGAAGATGCATCGGACAACGAGCAGTGTCAGGCTGCGGTATGTATACTTGACAGCAAAACCGGAGAAATCCGGGCTGTTATGGGCGGGCGAGACTATGTAACACGTCGAGGGATTAACCGGGCTATCGATATCAAACGGCAGCCGGGTTCGGCGATTAAGCCCGTGATCGCCTATGCACCTGCCATGGAGAAGCTGGGTTATACCCCGGCCACACTTGTGCTCGACGAAAAAGAAGATTTCAATGGTTATATACCAAAAAATTTCACAGATGATTATGCGGGATGGGTGACACTCAGAGAAGCAATAGCAAAATCTTTAAACCTACCTGCTGTGAGGACGCTTGACGCTCTCAGCGTGGAAACCGGAAAGCTTTATGCATCCCAGGTAGGGATTCCGTTTGAAAAGAAGGATAAAGGCCTGACGTTGGCGCTGGGCGGCTTTACGACCGGCGTCTCGCCGCTCTGTCTCGCCAATTCCTTTACTCCTTTCGCCAATGGAGGCTACTATTCGATTCCGTCATGCATCACAAAGATCGAAGACGGCAAAGGCGAAGTTATATATAAGCGACCCTACACTAAGACAAGTGTGTTATCAGGCAGAACAGCTTTTCTGATTACATCGATGCTGCAGAGCGCCGCCACGACAGGCACGGCAAAACGCGTCAGCGTAGAAGGCGTACCCATTGCGGCAAAAACAGGAACAGCCGGAGCGGGGGAAGACAACAAAGACGCATGGACAGTGGCTTATAATCCTGAATATACAATGTGCTGCTGGATGGGTTTTGACAGCACAGACGAGAAGCACTGTCTGCCATCCGATGTGACCGGCGGCACTTATCCTGCAGTGCTTCTTAGAACGATTTTTTCTGCGGTGTATAAAGATAAAAAAGCGCCTGATTTTACTAAGCCTGAGGATATTGTTGCTGCTCGAATTGATCTGCTGTCACTGGAAAACGGCAGCCAGCCTTTGCTTGCCAGCGCCTTTACGCCGGATGAACAGACAATGCTGGAATACTTCCCAGAGGACAACGCGCCTTCTCAATACACATCTTATTGGGCTGTTCCTTCACCTCCCGATGATTTGAGCGTCACTTTTGGAGATGGCGGCTTGCCTTACTTAAGCTTCACGCCCAAGGAAAGCTTTATTATATACAGGATTATGCGAAAAGACGTATCATACGGATCTATTGAAACGATTGGTGAATATGCGGGGGCAACATCTAAGATAACGGTCAATGATTTTACTGCGGAATACGCCCATACTTACGATTACTATGTGGTTCCCGTGCATCCTGAGATAGAAATGGAAGGAGAGCGCCTTTGTGGGCCGCCCTCCTCAAGTATCAGAATTGATGTTTTGCCTGAAGAAAACTATATGCCGTAATTCTATGGCTATGGTTCTGTCGGCGTTGGCGTTGACGTCGGTGTATACAAAGCCATAAGCCTGTCTGTGAGCGACTTTAGCTCAGAAGTTTTTTGCTCTATCGCGCCCGATGTGGATGTCACATCAGCGATGAGCTGCTGGAGTTCGCCGATCTTAGTTGTCAGGCGGTTATTATCCTCGCTTGACATCACATAGATCGGATTCGATAACACGTTGTTAGATTCGCCAATCTGGGCGTTGGCACTGTTAATCGCATTTGATCTGTTTGTTTGTTCCTGTGCCCATGCGACATTGTGGATCTCACAGTAATATTGGTAATAGCTTGGATCACTTGGATCAAGCTGCGTAATCGGAACTCCGATTTCAGGTGTCAGCCTAAGGTTCGGCATATATTTGTTACGTTCCTCATCCGATCTGAACCGCCAGTAAATCGAGTCGGCAGGCAGGTATAAATATGACTGCTGCCCAAGTGACTGATCGCAATATGGCGTGGCAATCTTGCCGGTTACCGGACAGGTTGTAATAAGCTGATGAGCGTCACATTCTTCGGCGGGCTGCGTTCCCTGCACGTAATAAGCTTGTTGCGGGGGATGATGCTGATCCGCTTTGCACGCCTCAGTTGCGCGCTTTCCGGTTACCGAGCATATTCCTACACTGACAAGCCCCAGCTCTTCAGGTGTCTTATCGATGATTTTCGCATCTGGCATGCCTTCCAGTATTTTGGACATAAAGTCCTTCCAGAGCGGAGCCGCGCTGCTGGACGCGTATACATCGCTCTTTAGCGGTGCATAATCGTCGTGACCAATCCAGAGCGTCGCCGTATAGTAAGGCGAAATACCTGCGAAAAAGACGCCTTTTGCATCCTGATTGGTGCCTGTCTTTCCGCCTATCGTCATGCCGTCAATTTTCGCTTTGGTGCCTGTACCGCTTTTTACAGCGTTAACAAGCATATCTGCTACGATAAAAGCGGTTGATTCCTTAAATACCGGGTTCTCAACCCGCACATCATCGGCGCTGAGTATCACATTGTTATGCTTGTCTCTGACCTCTGTAAAAGCGAGGGGCTCCTTATATACGCCCCCGTTGGCGATTGTTGCGAAAGCACCTGCCATTTCAACAGGCGTGATTCCCGACGTGCCAAGCGCGAGGCCAGAGCCTGTCTTTTGAATATGATTCGGATTAATTCCCATCTCCACGAGATAGTTATATGAATCATCCAATTTGACGAGATCCAAAAGCGTAAACGCTGTTGCGCTGTTCAAAGAACTGACCAATGCTGTGCGCAAAGTGACGGGGCCGTATTTTGAAGCGCCGCCCGACGGATATCCTTTTCCGCCGTCGTCCCAGCCTTCTATTTTGACAGGCATATTGGGCACAATCGTTCCGTCGGAAGCGCCTTTATCTATCGCGGGAGCATACACGGCAATCGGCTTTATGGATGAACCGACCGGCATTGTCGTCTGATAGGCGCGGTTCAGTGTCTTTTTAACCTCAGGCGTGGGTCTTCCGCCTACCAGGGCTTTTATCTGGCCTGTCTTGTGATCGACAATAACAGCCGCAGCCTGTGGCTGCACCGTCTCCGTCACACTGCCGTCTGCATTTGGTGATTGTTTTATGGCTTTGCTTTCATCTTCGAGTTCAGGATAATCATCCCAGTTGTTGATGCTGTCTTGCAGTGCAATCTGAACCTTCGGATCGACTGTTGTATATATTTTGTAGCCGCTTGTGCGTATCTCGTTTTCAATGTCTGCACGATTTTCCTTTGTATCCTGCAAGCCGCGCAGCTTTAAAAAGTGGGTAATCACATCGTAAACGGCGTATTCCACAAAATAAGGATATTCATACATCTTGGATACATCGGCCGTATCATAAACGAAAACAGATTCCTTCAGCGCTTGCTCATATTCTTCCTTCGTGATATAGCCTGCTTTATACATCTGCATCAAAACTTTATCCGTGCGGTCATTGACAGGCTTAGGATCTTTCTTTACATAGAAGCTACGGCGCGGATCATATGAATACGGATATTGCGTGATACCGGCGAGCATAGCACTCTCTCTGAGCGTTAATTGATCCAGGCTTTTATGGAAATAATCCTGTGCCGCTGCTTTTACGCCATAATTTGATCCACCCAGGAATATTGTATTCATATAGGCTTCGAGTATCTGATCCTTGTTGTATTCTTTTTCAAGCTGCATCGCAAGATATGCTTCCTGAATCTTTCTCTTATACGTACGCTCCGTGGTGAGCATCCTGTTTTTAATCAACTGCTGGGTGATGGTGCTGCCGCCCTGAACATTATCATTCATCAGATTGCTGAGAAACGCACCCAAAAGCCGCTTTAAATCCACACCGTCGTGATTATAAAAACGCACATCCTCAATGGCGACAACAGCCTGTTGAAGCTTTATAGGGATTTCATCAAGGCTTGCCCAATCTCTGTTCTCAATACCTGTGTATGCGGTGATTTGCTCGCCATTCATATCATATATGTAAGATGTCTCAGCCTGATCTTCAATCCTTTCTGTGTCCAGCGTCGGCGTCGTTTCCATGTAAGCCTTGGCAACACCGACAATCGTACCCACACCTGCGGCGCCGACCATGAACACACCGACAAGGATAAGCTTAAAAGAGGTCAGCAGTACGCTGATGAATACACCGTTTTTTTGCCTGCGTGGGCGGAACATGTTAATATGCTCCTTGCCTTCGCCCGATAAATGCTCTTTGGATATATGCGGAACAGCTCTTGTTTCCTGAAGCCGCGCTGAAGGAGCATGCGCCCGATGGCCATTAGTCGGCACATGATCAAACACAACCGTTTCCGACGTTGCGCTTGAGCTTATGTTATGACTGTTTTTCCGGGATATATGAAACGCGGCAGTGGCTTTATGGAAAACAAGCTTAATCGCTTGACCGGCCGACACAAAAAACACCACGATTTTCTTAGCAATGGTTTTTAACGGATTTCGTTTCGGTTTATTTGAACGCGTATTGTTTTCTTCAAACATGTAACGACACCTTATCTGTTTTTAGTTTTTTAATTATACCATAAATCAACCCTCACGACACCATAATCGATATTTATTTACATTTTCAGATTTTGTGATGGTAATGAAGTGCCGCGCATAGCTTTAAATAGGTGATGGGAATGAAAGCTCGTAAAAGGCATTTGAAAGCATGGTTCGCTTTGCTGCTGCTTATTTTGGTAACTGTTGGCTATATCATTATCGATGATGCCATAAGGCCAACCATATTGAGTTTGTCCGAAGCGCGTCTTCGTGCTATCGCGGTGAAGTCCATGAACGAGGCTGTTCGTGAAACCGTGGGTTCCGGCGTGACGTATACAGACCTCATTAATATTCAAAAAGACAAGGAAGGCAATATCACACTCATTTCCGCCAATGCAGTACTGATGAACAACCTTGCGGCAAACACTGCCATCGCTGCCCAGGATAAAATACTGAATATAGGCGAACAGGGAATAAAAATACCCATCGGAACCATCTTGGGCGGCCAGTTGATGTCCGGGCGAGGGCCGGCTGTTGTCGTCAGGGTAGAACCTGTGGGTTCGGTCACCACAGACTTTATGACCGAATTCGAAGCGGCGGGCATCAATCAGACGCGTCATAAAATCTATCTTGTTTTAAACGCATCTATTCGTATTCTTATTGGCAGCTCGTCTCAAACAGTCGAGATTTCTTCACAAGTTCTTATCTCCGAGACCATTATCATCGGTGATGTTCCGCAAAGCTATGTGGAGGTGGATGACACAGACGATATGCTTAACCTTCTGCCAGACAGTATGATGCAATAACCATTGTCACATATAATCCTTTTATGTTATGATACCAAGAGATTATTTTAGAGGTGACATATGTCCGGACATTCAAAATGGGCGAATATCAAGCATAAGAAAGAACGCACAGATTCCAAACGCGGTAAGATTTTTACGAAGATAGGCAGAGAGATTGCGGTTGCGGTGAAAGAAGGCGGTTCCGATCCGGAATCAAACAACAAGCTTAAAGACGTGGTGGCCAAAGCCAAGGCCAACAACATGCCAAACGATACAATTTTTCGTTCTATCAAAAAAGCAGCGGGTGAGCTTGGCAATATCAACTATGAATCCGTGGTTTACGAAGGGTACGGACCCAGCGGTGTGGCTGTTATTGTGGAGGCACTGACGGATAACCGCAACAGAACGGCAGGGGAAGTTCGTCACAGCTTTGACAAAAACGGCGGATCACTCGGGGCAACCGGCTGTGTGGCATGGATGTTCGAAAGAAAAGGTGTGATCGTCATTGAAAAAAGCGACAGCGTCGATGAGGATGAGCTTATGCTCGCTGCGCTGGACGCGGGCGCGCTGGACGTACAGGATGACGAAGATGCGTTGGAAATTACAACAGATACCGTTTCTTTTTCTCAGGTATATGATGCACTTGAGAAAAGCGGGTATGTTTTTGCTATCGCGGAGATTCAGCTTGTGCCATCTAATACCGTTGACGTAACAGAAGAGATAGAGGAGAAGGTACAAAAGATGCTTGATATGCTCGAAGACAATGACGATGTTCAAAACGTTTACCATAACGCTGTGATGGATGAATAAAATGCGGTATTGATACAAAGAATACCCCCAAAGATAAAATCTTTTGGGGTATTTTTATGTTCTTTCGCAAGCACAGGAGATTTTTTATACTATGCGTCATGCTGCTAACCGTCGTTATTGCGGGTCTGATAGGTTTTCTGATTGCAGAAAGCGAGCCGCGTATCGTTGCTGAAAAAGATGTAGAGGAACCTGCTGTACAGGTGGGTGCAGACAACGACCGTATCACGAAGGATACTGTCATCACATGGGATTATGAGTATGAAATGTGCAAGCATCACGTCTATGCGGATTCCAAACCCGAACAGGACATGATCGGGCTTAGCTTCATACAGCTTCAGGATACTTACCCGCAAGTGCATATTGTTTCGTTTTCAGCAGAAGAGGTGGCGCTGAAAAAAAGCTTTGAGTGTTACTGCCCTGAGCATTATATACTAAAAAAATCAGGGGACAATCTGGCTGTTTACCGTACCGCTTCGGGTTTTGACAAGCTGGATATCTATATCAATATCGATATAGGCTTTAAGGATCTTGAAGAAGACGATAAGCAGGCGCTGGAGGCAGGCCGCGTGTTCAGTAACTTTGATGACCTTCAGGTATATCTGGAAGAATTAAATGAATAGAGTCTGGAAGAATTAAATGAATAGAATGGTGTTGACGTTCATAATGAATCATTGTATGATAAAGAAAATTTAATTTATAGTATGTCTTCGGGGTAGGGTGCAATTCCCTTACCGGCGGTGAAAGTCCGCGAGCGCAAGCTGATACGGTGTAATTCCGTAACCGACAGTATAGTCTGGATGAGAGAAGAAAGTGTATCCTATTCGATATACCAAGGCTCTGAAGAATACTTCAGAGCCTTTTTGCTCTGAGAGAGGGGTTTATCATGCATATGAGTCAAAACACAAAAAAGTTAACCACGTTGTCGGTGCTTACGGCTCTTTCCATCGTTCTTATGCTGTTGATACGGTTTCCGATTTTTCCGGCAGCACCTTATCTTATGTATGAACCGATGGATGTTCCTATTCTGATTGCGGCGTTTGTATATGGCCCGCTTTCAGGTCTTTTGGTCACAGTGGTTTCATGCGTTATCCAAGGGCTTATCGCCTCTGCCGACGGTTGGGTGGGAATTTTGATGCATTTCATAGCGACGGGCACACTCGTCACGGTATCATCTCTTATCTACCACAGAAATCACAGCATGAAGGGAGCCATTATCGGTCTCATCGCGGGCACAATTTGCATGGCAGCCATTATGGTGCCAACCAATCTCATCATTCAGCCAGCGTTTTACGGAACACCGGTTGAGGTGGTTAAACCGCTGCTGCTGCCTGTTATCGTTCCTTTTAACCTGGTTAAAGCTGGGATAAACAGCGCGCTCACATTCATACTTTATAAACCACTCAGAAAGTTCTTGATTAAGAAATAGTAACGAGGAACAGTCTTTAAATATAATTCATGGGCCAGACGGGCTATGCCCGCGCAGTCCATACCTTGCGGTTTTGTGCAGTTTCGAGTTTGCGAGGAACAAGCAAAATCGGTAAACTGGCGGAAAACCGTAGGTTTTTCGACAAGCTCACGGTGCAGCGCCAAAGCTGCGCCGTTGCTTTTTATGCGCATTTCTTGTATACTTTTTTACAGCTTAAGAGGGGAACAGCAATTATTCTATGAAGCAGTACATAGCCAAAAATGCCGAAGAAACACTTGATATCGGAATGAGGCTGGGGCAAACATTGCAATCCGGTGATGTTTTGGCGCTTTATGGCGGGCTTGGTGCCGGCAAAACGGTGTTTGCCAAGGGTATCGCCAAAGGGCTTGGTATCGGCGAGGAAGTGACAAGCCCCACTTTTACATTGCTCCGGCAATATCAAGGGCGATTGACGCTTTGCCATTTTGACCTATATCGCATTGAAGATGACCGGGAGCTGGAACACATCGGGTTTTACGACTATCTCGGCGGCGATAATGTCTGCGTCATTGAATGGCCGGAAAACGTACCGGAGCTTCTTGCGACTATCCGAGTCAACATAGCAGGCTCGGGAGATGAAGAGCGACGCATAGAGATCAAAAGAGAAGAGGGAAATGATGTATATCCTTGCGGTTGATACGTCTGGTGGGGTGTGCTCTGCCGCCGTGCTACGTGACAGCAAAATACTTTCTGAATCGTATATGAACGACAAACGCACACATTCCGAAACGATCGGCCCCATGATCGACTTCTGTTTGTCCTGCGCAAACATCGATATCAAAGAAGCGGATTTATTTGCATGCGCGTCAGGCCCCGGTTCTTTCACAGGGCTGCGCATCGGTATTGGTATGATAAAAGCGTTCGCGCATGCATCCCAAAAACTGGTTATCGGGGTCAACACACTGGATGCGCTTGCTTTTAATGCATTAGGAACAGATGAAATCGTATGCCCGATTATTGATGCGAGACGCGGAGAAGTGTACATGGCGACATATAAAAACGGCAGCAGAATTTCGGATTACCGCGCAGTGCTGCTAGATGATGTGCTTGTTGAATTAAAAGGACAGAAGACGGTGTTCTTGGGCGATGCCACTATTGTTCAAAGGGAAAAGATACTCGGCGCAGACCCGGCATACCAGATTGCACACGAAGGCATCGTACTGCAGCGGGCTGGCTCAGTGGGCCTTGCCGCGTTTGATGCATACAAAGCGGGCGTTCGTCAGGATGCCTACAGCCTCGAGCCTTTTTATCTGCGAGAAACGCAGGCCGAGCGTGTGCGTGCGGCTCAAACATGAGCGTGATATACCGGCAGGCAATCTGCGAAGATTTAAAAGAAATCTATAAAATAGAGCTTGCGTGCTTTAAACAGCCGTGGTCTCTCGAATCTCTTCGCGGTGATATCTGCAATAATGAATTGTCACATTATATTGTCGCCGAAGTTGACGGCATTGCTGCCGGATATTGCGGTATCCATGTTATCTATAACGAGGGGCATATCTTGAACGTGGCGGTGCATCCCGAATACAGAAAACGAGGCATTGGGCGCGGTTTGCTGGAGACGGTCTTTATGCAGACAAGGCTTCCTTTTTATACACTGGAAGTGCGTGTCTCCAATGAGGATGCCATCGGCCTTTATACGAAGCTTGGTTTTGTCACACTTGGCAGACGCCCCAGATATTACGGTAATGAAGATGCCTTGATCATGTGGAAGGGTAAAAACGCGCCTTGATACTTCGCCTCCAAAAATGTATAATCGACAATATCAAACATATTAATTGAGTAGGTATGATAATCAATATAGACGGTATTCAGATACAATATGAGCAGCAGGGGCAAGGAAACGATGTGCTGGTGCTGCACGGATGGGGCGCAAGCATACAGACGATGCGCCCTGTTATTGATGCGCTTAAAAATCGCTTCCGTGTGACGGCGCTGGATTTTCCGGGCTTTGGCGGCAGCAGCGCGCCGCCCGAATCCTTCGGTGTGCAGGAATACACCGATCTCACGTTTAAGTTTATGCGTGAGGTGGGGCTTAGCAAGGCGCATATCATCTGCCATTCGTTTGGCGGTCGCGTTACCATCATTTTGGCGGCTCAGCATCCTGAAGCTGTGGACAAAATCGTGTTTACCGACGCAGCAGGCCTCAGAAAGCGCCGTACATTCAAGCAGTCTGTTAAGGTCTATACCTTTAAAGCAGCCAAACGCTTGAACCGCGGCCGTATTGTGAAATCCGTGCTCAAGCTATTTGGCGTGGATGTTGAAAAACATGTCAAAAATGCGGGGTCAGCCGATTACCGCGCTTTGCCGGATCATATGAAGAAGGTGTTTGTGCGCGTCGTCAATCAGGACTTGAGAAGCTTTCTGCCTCAAATTAAGAGTCCGTCGCTGCTGATCTGGGGTGAAAATGATCAGGATACACCGCTCGAGTTCGGAAAAACGATGGAGCAGGAGATACCCGACGCCGGTCTTGTTGTGTTTGAGGGGGCGGGGCATTATTCCTTTCTGGACTGCTTTGGCCGCTATATCAATATCGTAACAACCTTTTTTGGAGGATAACGGATGACGACTTTCATTCTTGTTGTAATCTATGCGCTTTGCGCGGCGGCCATGGTGTTTGGCTCTGCAAGGCTTGTGCATATGTTGCAATTGGAAGGTTATAAAAATAAAAATTTAATGCACTGGCTCAATGAAAACACGGTCAAAGTCTATAAAACTCCGGCCATCTTTTCGCTTTGCGGATTGGCGTTGATGCTCGTTATCAACGCGGCATTTCCTTCTGTCACTCTCTATGGGTTTATTGTACTGGCAGTTGTCTATGTACTGTTTATATTCGTATATGCAAAAAAATCACGTGTTGAAAACGCCAAAAAGCCGCTCGTTTACACAAGCCGCGTGAAAAGACTTTTTGCTTTTATATCACTTTTCTATGTGATCGTTGGGGGCGCGCTCTTGCTGCTTGACCTGCTTGTGCTCAGCGGCTCGGTGCTTGCTCATTTGCCGTTTTTCCTGATGTTTATCATGATCGGTATCGGTGTTTTGTGTGCCAATCTCTTGGCTAAGCCTGTCGAAACAGCAGTTCAAAGCTGGTATTTTAACGACGCAAAAAAGAGGCTTGATGAGCGAAGTGATTTAATTCGGATTGGTATTACAGGCAGCTATGGCAAAACCAGCTGCAAATTTATACTCGGTACGATACTCTCTGAAAAATACAACGTGCTGGTGCCGCCCTCCAGCTTTAATACGCCCATGGGCTTGACGCGCGTGATTCGCGAGCAGATGAAACCGTCGCATGAAGTGTTCATTGCGGAAATGGGTGCGCGAAACGTGGGGGATATCAAGGAGCTTTGTGACCTTGTTCATCCGAGGTACGGCCTTATCACATCTGTCGGGCCGCAACATCTTGAAACATTCGGCAGCATCGCAAACATCGCCAAAACAAAATACGAGCTAGTTGAAAGCCTGCCTCAGGACGGATGTGCGTTCTTTCCGGGCGATAACGACATATGCCGTACGCTGTACAATCAGACAAAAATAGAAAAGAAGCTGTTTTCTGTGGACTACACAGGGGAATCAGATATACTTGCCGAAAACATCAAAACAGGAAGCTTCGGCAGCCGCTTTGAGCTAATACTTGGCGGTGAGAGGATCACCTGCGAAACAAAGCTGCTCGGCAAGCATAACATATCCAATATCGTCGGTTGCGCCAGCGTGGCACATCAGCTGGGGCTCAGCGCCACGCAGATTCGCCTCGGCATCCGAAAAATACAGCCTGTTGAACACAGGCTGCAAATGCTGCCCACGTCCAATGGCATCACCGTAATAGATGATGCATTTAATGCAAATCCGTCGGGTGTGCGCGCTGCTATGGAGGTGCTTTCAGAGTTTGATGGGCGCAAAGTGGTTGTCACGCCCGGGATGGTGGAGCTTGGCGACCAGGAGGATATTGAAAATCGAGCGTTTGGCCGTGTGATGGCAGGTGTCGCCGATACGGTGATGCTGATTGGTCCTAAGCACACGAGACCGATATATGAAGGCCTTATTGAAGGCGGTTTTAAAGAAGAGAACATTCAGGTATACAAATCGCTAGACAAAGCTGCCAAGGTGCTTTGGACACAGGTGAAGCCAGGCGATGTCGTCATATTTGAGAACGACTTGCCCGATAATTATAACGAATAGGAAGGGTTTTAATATGAAAAAAAATCTTGCGGTTACGTTCGGCGGCAGAACGGTGGAGCATGATATTTCCATTATCACAGCCAGCCAGCTGATGAGCAATGCGGATAAGAATAAATACAACATTATTCCGATATATATAGATCGAGACGGAAAATGGTACACAGGCGAAAAGCTCTTTGATGTGGCTGTGTTTAAACGTTTTGATCCGAATACCAAAGGCGTGAAACGTGTTTTCCTCTCATGCGCGGCAGATGCCACGCTTTATGAGTATGGAAAGAAGCAAAAGCCCATATGCCAGATCGATGTCGCTATTCCCGCCATGCACGGCCTTCACGGTGAGGACGGCACCATTCAGGGCTTATTTGAGCTGTCGGATATTCCTTATTCAAGCGCCGGTGTCACAGGTTCGGCTGTATGCATGGACAAAATCATCATGAAATCGGCTTTCATCGGTTTTGGTTTTCCCGTGCTGGATTCCGTGTTCTGCGAACGTGATGATTTTTATTCGGACAGCGATGCAGTCTGCGAGAAGGTTGAAACTAAGCTTGGCTATCCCGTCTTCGTGAAACCGGCGAATCTGGGCTCAAGTATTGGCGTGAACCGTGCGGATAATCGTGATGCGCTTATTTATGCCATGGAAGTCGCTGCCAAGTACGACAGGCGCATACTCGTGGAAAAAGCCGTGACGGATATAAAAGAAGTCAACTGCTCTGTGATGGGGACGGCCGCGAACGCAAAGACAAGTGTGATTGAACAGCCGGTGACTGCCAGCCGTTTCTTAGGCTTTGAAGAGAAATATTTAAGCGATGGTAAGTCAAAAGGCATGAAATCACTGGGACGCAAGATTCCTGCGGATATTTCCGATGAGATGGCGGCGCGTGTTCACCAGCTTTCGCTCGATATTTTTAAATCGCTGGATCTCAAAGGATTGGTGCGTATAGACTATATCATCGATCAATCTACGGATACGCTTTATGTGAATGAGGTCAATACCATTCCGGGCTCATTTGCGTTTTATCTTTGGGAACCTGCGAACGTATCGTTTTCGGCGCTTGTTGATAATCTCGTGGCCATTGCCGAATACCAAATGAGGGAGAAGAAGAAGTCCGAATTTGCTTTTGATTCAAATGTTCTCCAAAAAGTAGCCAGTGGTCTAAAAATAGGGAAATAAACGTTTACAACCGGCTTTACAAACATGTATAATATTTATATATTTTAATATATATAGGGAGGGCAATTATCATGACAGATAATAAAAATTCTCTCGGCATGGATGAGAAAACTGCCAGTTGGTTTGCTTATGTTTTATCCATCATCAGCGCTATCATTCTTATTGTGACAGAAAAGGATAACAGAACAGTCAGGCTGCATGCATGGCAGTCATTATTCCTTGGATGCTTCATGGTTGCTGTTTATATCGTGCTGGGAATCATTGCGGGTATAATCGGAATAGGGCTGTTTTTCTCAGGCGCATTTGTCATTTTCTCTATTTTGTACAATATTGTCTGGGTTGGATGGCTTGTTCTTACTATCATCTGCATTATAAAAGCCACACAAAACGATATATTCAAGATTCCAGTCATCTATGATTTTGCTGCAAAAATGAAGTAATATCGAACACTGCAAAATGAGAGGGGCAGCAATTAAGCAGCCTTTGAGCTTGTCGAAAAACCTACGGTTTTCCGCTAGTTTACCGGTTTTGCTTGTTCCTCGCAAACTCGAAACTGCACAAAACCGCAAGGTATGGGCTGCGCGGGCACAGCCCGTCTTGCCCATGAATTATATTTAAAGACTTTTTTGACAGACTGAGGGGCGGCAATTATGCGGCCCCTTTTTTATACACAGACATACTCGTTCTTAGTCTTTTTAACACGGCTATGCTGATCGGAATGGCGATTGCGAATTTTAACATATCCAGCAAGATAAAAATGCCATTGGCCGTAAATATCAAATAGTCAAGTGTTACCTCTTTGCCCATGTAGAGTGTCATAATCAGATACATATAAGTAATACCAAACACATACATGGCAAGCAGTGAAACCAGAGCGAAGCCGATGATCTTTACATATAGCGAAAGCTTTGGAGTGTCTTTTGACTTGCTTATCAGAGCCAAAATGTTTTTTCTGACAAGCAGGCTAATAAGCCATGCGCTTACGCCGAATCCAATAATAAACCCAAACGAAGGCTGCATAACATATGAAATGCCGCCGCCGTTCATGAACACTGGAAGACCCAGCAGTCCTATAGCAGCATATACGGCCTGTGATATGATGGCAAATTTGGGTTCCAGTAAAAGCCCTGCCAAAAAGATAAAGAAGGTCTGCAACGTAAAGCTCATGGGTGTGCCAGGAATCGGTATTTTTACGAAAATACCTGTTGCTGTGAGTGCCGCAAAAAGCGCACACAGAATTATTTGTCTTGTTTTCATATCCACCTCAAATGTAAACTTATAATAATAATGAAAGTTTACATTAATTCATATACTGTGTCAATCCTCTTTTTTATTGCTCAATACGATTAAATATTTCAAGGTTGGAGCATTGTACTTAGACTGGACAAGCATTCTCATGATATGGTTGTTCGTCTCTGTAATAGTAAAGAAGATGCGCCTAAAAAGACTTTGCAACGCTTATAAAATCATGTATAATTCGTGTATGATGTCACAATCATTGACCCCGCAATTGGAAGAGTCCATTTCATCAGATGAGATTCTGCTGATTAATAGTGCACAGAAAGGCAACGATGCAGCGCTGGAGGCGTTGCTGTTTGCGTACGAGAAAAAAGTATACAATGTCGCTTACCGCTATATGGGCAACGAAGCGGATGCATACGACATGGCTCAAGAGTCCCTTATAAAAATCTATAAAGGTCTTCGGACATATCGTCATGAGTCGTCTTTTTCGTCTTGGGTATACAGGCTTACTGTCAACACTTGCCTTGATGGGCTTCGCAAACGTAAAAAAGAACCGTTGTCACTTAACAGCACGATGGAAAGCGGTGTCGTGATTGAAGATAAAAACTGCCTATCACCTGAAGAGCATACGCTGAATATCGAATGTCGCGAAGATATCCAAACAGCCATCAGTACACTTTCCGAGGACCACCGTATTACCGTTATACTGCGAGATATCCAGGGGCTTTCATATGATGAGATAGCCGAGACACTGAGCATTTCCATCGGGACAGTGAAATCGCGCTTAAGCCGCGGCAGACAACGGCTCAAAGAGATACTACTCAATAATTAATCGATCATATAGATATTGGGGAACCAAATCGATCATACAAACGTCTAATCAGCATAAGAAAACAGACGTTTGTTGCTGTTTCATGAAAACATTATTGGTGGGAGGTTATTATGAAAAGGATTCTTATTGTCTTTACAATTGTGGCTCTATTGCTAATCACTTTGGTAGGCTGCAGTGCACCAAAATCGTCACCGGCTGAGGACGGCGGTTATTATGCGGAAGCTGAGATGCAAGCCGAAGCACCGGCATATGATAATTCAGCTCCGGAAGTAGCCACAGAAGAAGCGGCGGCACCTGCCGAAAAAGCCGGTCTGAATTATGATGGCTCCATATTAGAGCCAGGTGTCGACAGAAAGATTGTCTATTATGGCAGCTTCCAGATTCGGACGAAGAGCTTTGATTCCGATTATCAAAGTATTATCACTTTACTCAACGAACTCGGCGGATATATCGAGGAATCGTCTATAAATGGTGAAAAACCGGAGGACTGGCGGGATAATGGACGTTATGCAAGCTTAAGGGTGCGTGTGCCAAGCAAAAACTTTGATGCGTTTACCAGCCGTGTCGGAAATATGGGAGAAACGCTGTCCAGCTCCGTCAGCGGCAAAGACATATCACTTGATTATTTTGATACCGAAACGCGATTAAAAACGCAGCGAACCAGAGAAACCCGGTTGCTGGCGCTGCTTGAGCAAGCGGCGACGCTCGAGGACATCGTCGAGCTGGAAAACGCACTGGCAGAAGTGTCCTACGAGATTCAGATGCTGGAGACCAGCCTTCGCAACTTTGACAGCTTGATCGACTACTCCTCGGTCACCATTTCTCTTGAGGAAGTGAATCAGGTGGCGGATATACGGCCCTCTGACGAAAGCATCGGAACGCGAATCTCCAACGCATTTTACTCAGTGATGAATGCTCTTTCCGATTTTGGTGAATTCATGCTCGTGTTTTTAATAGGCGGTGCGCCGATCATTGTGCCGCTTGCAGCCATTGCCGTGTTGATTGTGTTGCTCGTTAAGCGTTCTAAGAAGAAAAAGCTGGCACATATACAAAGCGGCAACAATCAAAATCAACAATAGGCAAAGGGGTGTTGATGTTGAAAAGAATCATACTATCTGCCATGATCGCGCTGGTTATCGCATTGGCGCTATCCGGTTGTGCAGTAAGACAAGACAGAGATGGAACCGGTTTAATCACAGTCGGAGAAAGTGCGAAAGAGCCAAAAAGCATCACGGTTTCCGCCCAAGGCACAGTTAAGGTCATGCCGGATGTGGCGTATGTGACTGTAGGTGTGACGACGCAGGACGCAGACATGCAAAAAGCGCAGGCCAACAATGCGCAGGCCATGAATGCGATGTTTGATGCATTGAAAAGCGCGGGTCTGACGGATGACGATATGCGCACCACACAGTATAATGCGTATCCGATATACGATTATTCGAGCGATAGCAAAAAGATCGTGAGCTACGAGGTGACCAATCAGGTTGAGCTGACGATTAAGGACATAGATCGTGTGGGAGAGGTCATTGATATCGCCGTCAATAACGGTGCCAACATGACGAATTCTATCAGCTTCGGTTTGCTCGACGAGCAGCGCAGCTATAACGACGCGCTTAAGCTTGCGGTGGATGCGGCAGCAGTTAAGGCCGAGACGCTTGCACAAGCAGGTGGCGTAAAAATCGTCGGGACGCTGAAAATGACGGAAAACACCAGCGGAGGCCAAATATTCAGAGAATACGCCGAAATGCCGGCAGACGAAGCCGCAGGCGTAACGCCGATATCGGCAAGTGATCTTGATATACAGGCCAGCGTCACAGTCACCTACGAAATCGAATAAATCGCTTCTGATTATATGACAAGACCGGTTCATTATGGATCGGTCTTTTTCATATTCAAAAATGTTTCAATCTTCATATCAACGTTCGAAATCAGCCATAATAACATTTGAAGCGGAGGCAAAGTATGAAAGAATTCGTTCCATCAAGGGTTTATGCGGAAAAAGGCTGTGACAATTATAAGCTTGGCAGAACTCTGATTAAAAAATATACAGAGATGGGGATCGATATCATCGAAATCGACAACCACAACAAAATCCCGGAGCTGCGCGAGCGTCCCGACTCGGATTTTCCCAAGCTCAAAAATTATTTGGTGTTAGGGATTCGCAAATCGCTCACACACCAGAAAAACAATAAGACATCGGATTTTCTTGTTCCGTATACATCATCCGGCTGTGCCGCAATGTGCCTTTACTGCTATCTCGTCTGTACCTACTATACAAGCGCTTACCTGCGTGTATTTGTTAACCGCGAGGAGATGATGGATAAGCTCAAAAGAGCTGCCGATAAATACCCGGGCAGTGTGTTTGAGATCGGCAGCAATTCCGATCTTGTGCTGGAGAACACCGTAAGCGGAAACCTTATTTGGACGATACTGCAATTCTCCGAGGTTGATAACGCAGGCATTACACTGCCCACGAAATTCTCTATGGTGGATTCGCTGCTTGATCTTCCTCATGGGGGCAATGTGACAATCCGTATGAGCCTTAATCCGCAGGAGATCATTTCTCATGTGGAATTAGGAACGTCCAGACTGGACGATCGTATTGATGCGCTTAACAAGCTTTACACAGCAGGCTACGATACGGGTATACTTGTGGCGCCGATCATCATGGTTGACGGCTATAGGGAAATGTACGAGCGGCTTTTTTCAACGATGGCTGAAAAGCTGCTGCCCGGCATTAAAAGCTCGGTTGCTTTGGAGCTGATTTACATGACATACGGCACCGTCACGCGCAATATCAATGAGCAGGCTTTTCCAAATGCGTGGCCTTTGTATAACAAGGAATCGATGGCTTTTTGTGGCCGCAGCCGTTACGGTTATAAGAAGGATACAAAAGAACAGGCATCTGAGTTCTTCAGGGACCGTATCAAGCATTATCTGCCCGAGGCCACCATCGCATACATTGTATGAGCGGTATAATAACAAAAGCCGGACATAAATCCGGCTGATGCGTGTTCTACTTGTCTAAGGCATTTAACATTTCTAAATGCGTATCGGACAGCTTGATATCGGCTGCTTTAATGTTCTCCATATATTGTTCCTTTCGGCTGAATCCGATAAGCGGTATGATCTGCGGATCATGTCGCAGCAACCAGGCCAGCACCAGTTGGTTGCCGGTGATACCAAGCTCATTAGAAATTTTTTCGACGAGCTCCAGCTTTTTCAGATTGGGTTCGTTGTTGAAAAGGTGCCAGTTGTAATATTGTTCGCGTTTTTTTCTGTCTCCATATATGCCTTTAAGCAGAGGAGAGTAGGCCATAAATGCCATGTCTTCTTGCTTAATGCATTCAAACATTTGAGAATCGGCATGCTCGATAATTCCGTTATCCAATACCGGGTTCGGATGCAGGTATGAATACTCCTGCTGCATGGCAATATAAGGCGCAAAATTGCCTCTGCTGATCGCATTTGCTTTCTTGATCTGCTCAACGTTAATATTGCTGCACCCGATAGAGCGAATTTTTCCTTCTTTAATCAGATCATTGAACGTTTCCATTGTTTCGTCCAGCGGCGTTTTCTCGTCAAAGACATGCGCGAAATAAAGGTCAATATAGTCTGTGTTCAGCCGCTTTAAGCTGTCTTCCACGCCTTTTCGTATGACCTTATCACTGAGCCCTTCGTACTCCTCTTTGACACGGTGCCATTCGGGTACACCGCTTGCATCACGGATGCCATGAGGGTCCTTCAAGCGTCCACCCACCTTAGTGGCAAGAACTATGTCGTGACGGCACTTCCGAACCCTTAGCCACTCACCGATTACATTTTCACTCTCATCGCCAATGAACTCACCCTTGCCCATCCACCAAGCATAGCAGTTCGCAGTATCTAGAAAATTACCGCCTAGCTCTACGAAATGATCCAGCACTTCAAAGGATGTTTCCTTATCCATCGCCGTTCCCATCATCATGCATCCGAGACATAATTGGCCAACCTTGTTCTGCGTGTTTGCTAAATTGATTCGTTTCATTTTAACCTCCAAAAATCATTGTATGTGAATCCTTGATTACATATAAAGGATATAATATAATTGGCTTATTAAAAGATCCAATTATTAAGTAATTTTAGAGAACCAATTATAGGAGAAAATATGTTTGGCCTAACAATAGACAGAAAACAGCCTACGCCCATTACCATTCAGCTGACGCAGCAACTGCGAGAAGCCATACTCTGGGGAAAAATTGAAGCCGGGCAAAAGATGCCACCCACGAGGCAGCTTGCTAAAGAACTTGGTATATCCAGAAACTCGACAGTTCAGGTCTATGAACAGCTGCTTGCGGAAGGATATCTTAACAGCACAGTCGGCTCCGGCACATATGCAGCCGATATCGGAGTTCTTTCCCAATATCCTAATAAGCGTTTTGATGGTCATTCAGTTTTATTGGATACGAAACCTCGTTCGGATGTCATAATCTTTGACGCCGGAAATCCGGATGTCTCAGCTTTTCCCAGAGCACTGTGGGGGAAAATGCTTAAAGAAGCGTGCCTTGATGCGGAGTCTGACGCATTTGGTTATGGCGTACCTGGAGGACACCCTATTTTGAAAACAGCACTAAGCGACTACCTTTATCGTGCAAAGGGCATTTATTGTGAGAAGGAACGCATCTTCATCGTTCCTGGCATTTCGGCTGGTATTGAGCTTGTATCGCGACTGCTTTACAATAATGATGCATCTGCCATTGTGGAAGACCCCTGTTTGATGTTCGCGCGACAAGCCATAGAGAAAAGCGGCCTTCAAGTTTTGCCGGTCGAATCGGATACATCCGGCATATGTGTAAATAAGCTGCCCGATATTAAAGATTTGCGGCTTATATATGTGGCTTCGTCTCATCAATACCCGTTAGGCGGTGTTTTGCCCGCGTCTAGGCGCATCGCTTTGCTAAAGTTCGCACAAAAGCACGATGCGTACGTGATCGAGGACGATTACGATAGCGAGTTCCGATATCATGGTGAGCCTATTCAGTCTTTATGGCATCTTGATAGCGATCGGGTGGTCCATTTGGGAAGCCTCAGCAATGTATTTTCGCCTTCGCTTCGCATCGCCTATATGATTCTGCCGCCTTTTCTTGTAAGGCCTGCCTATGAGCTCATGACAACGCTTAACATATGGATAAGCTCCATAAAACAAATCGCGGTATCACGGCTGTTGGATACAAAGGAATTGGATCGCCACATATACCGGATGAAAAAAAGATATGATGCAAAGCGCAAGCATCTCATCAACTGTTTGATAACATGCTTTGGATCAAGCGTCACCATATCCGGTGACGACGCTGGGCTGCACCTGATGATTACGCTGGAGCGCGACCTGATGAAAGATGATTTTAAGGCATTCGAAAAAAATGGGGTTGAAGCAGACTTTGTTGAAGATTATGCCCTTATCAAAGGCAAACATGAAAATCAGCTTGTCTTAGGTTTTGGAAACCTCAGCATGGAGAAAATTGAAGAAGGAGTCAAAAGGCTTCATCGTTCACTGATGTATTAGGCAGTGTTTGCATATGGGTTGATGTGATATAATAGCCGCACGGAGGGAATATGCCAGATAAAAACGAAGTGATTGAATTAATGATAGATGATTTGACAGTGGACGGGGCAGGTGTTGGCCGCTACGAAGGCTTCGCGGTGTTTGTTCCGCGCGCGCTGCCCGGAGAAACCGTATCCGCAAAAATCATCAAAGTCACCAAAAGCTACGCAGTAGGAAAGCTGATCAAAATTCTGCATCAATCAAAAGGTCGTGTCCAGCCCTTTTGTGATGTGTTTGAGACCTGCGGCGGCTGCACGCTCCAACATTTATCATATGATCAGCAGCTTGCATTTAAAGCGCGCCATATAAAAGAGTGTTTTAAACGTATTGGCGGCTTAGAAATCGATCTGCCCGAGGTGGTGGCAGCTGAGAACACGCGCGATTATCGCAACAAAGCCTCCTTTCCTGTCGCCCCTGTAAATGGTAATGCCGAGGCCGGTTTTTTTGCGCCGCATAGCCATCGTCTCGTGGCATGTGACTGCCCAATACAAAAACAAGCCATTAATGACGCGAAAAATACGGTGATTAAGTGGGCAAACGAAAATAAGATCGCACCTTATGATGAGAAATCTCACAAAGGAATGCTGCGTCATATTGTTGCCCGGCAGTCTTCAGGCGGGGAATTAATGACAGGCGTTGTGCTGCGCGACTGGACGAATACAAAAGCGCTTGCCGATTTTATGCATCCGTCAGCCAAAAGCGTGGTGATCAACAAAAATGAAAAGAAGCATAACGCGATACTTGGCAGCCAAAGCCGAACGATTCTCGGTGACAATTTTATCAGCGAGTATTATGACGGCCTGCAATTCCGCGCCGGGCTCACAAGCTTTTTACAGGTGAATCATGAGCAGTCGGACAAGCTTTACCGTATCGCGCTGGACTATGCACAGATCACCAAAAATGATACTGTCTTTGATCTTTTCTGCGGCATCGGCACCATCTCATTGCTTGCAGCAAGGAAAGCAAAAACAGTGCTTGGCGTTGAATATGTGCAGGAAGCCGTGGATAATGCCAAAGAGAACGCGCAGCTTAACAATATTAATAATGCGTATTTTCTTGCCGGGGATGCAGGGCAGATGATTGACGAAGGCGTAAAGCAATATGGGCAGCCGGATATTGTGATACTTGACCCGCCGAGAAAGGGCTGCGATTCATCACTAATAGAAAAAATCACACGGGTCTCACCAAAACGCATTGTTTACGTATCATGCAATCCGTCCACGCTTGCGCGAGACGCGGCCTTGTTTATCAAGCAAGGATATAAGGTCGATCAAGTAACTGGTATTGATATGTTTCCCCATACTATGCATGTGGAGAGCGTGGTATTGATGTCAAG
>JAEWBO010000007.1 GCA_023391105.1 Bacillota bacterium | reverse complement strand
CGGGTATTCATTAACGAAGTGGATGTTTGTGGACGGAGAGTTTATCTGCAAAAAGTCCCTGGCCGTTATTGATTTGTTTCCGCAGGAGTATGAGGATATTAACCATACAATAGAATACATCAAAAACGATGAAATGAATATGGTTAGCGATGATGGCAGATTTATTTCCATATTCAACGCCAGAGACCCCATAGCGTTTTATATATGGGACACAGAGGATGATGCCTTGAATAAGATATGCATGCCCTCGCTGATCAGAAAAATGCAGTGGGCGGACGATGAATCGCTATTGTATTTGCTAACCAAAGATAATAGGCTCTATTCTTTCGACCCGGTTGAAAAACACAGTGATGTTGTAACAATTTACGCCGATATCTCGGATATAGACGACCAGCAAATACGATTAACGAAAGACGGGGTCATCTATCTTGATGGAATCAATGTGCGAATAGCTAAAGGAGACTCGGAAGCCAAAATCATCGTAAGTAATGTATCTGAATTCTTCGGTGTCTACCAAAATTCCATTGTCGTTCGGCGAATGAACGGCATGATAGAAGCCGGTCATATAGATGAAGAATGGCGGACGTTCTATTCCGATAAGATGAACGTCTGTTATCCGGTAAATGGTCGGTATTTGTGCTTTTACAAAACATCGAATCACAGTGATGTGGGGCTTATGGATTTGGTGACCGGCAACCTAACATCCTATAGCACTTTTGGACATGGGTATGAGGTGTTTCCCAAGACCGATGTGCTCCTGTCTTTTGATAACAATGGAACACCATACATTCAAAGGCCGAACGAATCAGCTAAGCCCTTGCAGCTTGGTCGTGCAGAAACTCATGAAAACAAGACCGCTATGATAGCAAAATTAACACATGAAGGTAATGGAATTGTTGGTCTCATGCTTTTTTCGTTGGAAGATCAACAATGGCTTAAATATAAAATAACGTTTTAAGGAGAAAAGATGAAGTTTGAACTGTTGAAAAAGCGCTTTGCGGTGTGCGCACTCACCGAGCCGGTGCTGCCGGACGGCGAATTCGTTTCGCTCACGTTGAGCGGCGGGGAAGTGTCGCTTGTTTGCGAGGAGGAAAAAGCACCTCAGGGGTGTAAGGCAGAGTCCGGATGGCGCGCACTTAAAATTATGGGCCCCTTGGATTTTTCGCTCGTGGGCATTTTGGCGGATGTATCATCGGTGCTTGCGCAGGCGAAGGTCAGTATTTTTGCCGTATCTACCTATGAAACGGATTATGTGCTCATTAAAGAAGACAGCCTGGAGCGCGGCTTGCAAGCACTTGAAGCAATGGGGCATACGATAGATCGGTCAGTATAGAACCAACAAAATAGAATTATTACAGAAATATTACAGAAACATTTACAATACGTCATATCTGGTTTATAATGATTTTATGGAAGCACTGGTTACGTTATATTGCCTTAGTTATTCAGCACACCTTATTTAATCGGGACTTCACTAGCAGATACCTAAACCAAAGGAGACGCGCATGAAGAAAAATATACCTCATCGAACCGTTAAACGGCGGTCTTCAGATCGCAACTCAGGATTGCGATTCAAGCTGCGCGTTATTATCGATACTATCTTTGGCAAGAAATCAGACAACCGCAGGAGAGCCGGCAAAAAGGGCAATCGCAGGCGCAAAGTTGTGGCATATGCAGCGACCGGCTTTGTGGTTTTTGCTGTGCTGATCACCGTGGTGCTTGCCGGGGGCGGCAAGGCCGAGCCGGAGCAGCCAAGCGAGACAGCGCTTGCACAAGTAGAGATTATGGCTGACGTGTCTGCCAACTCAGCGCCGCCCGCACAAACGCCGGTGATGACGACTGCGCCTGAGGCCACGGTACAAAGCACACCTGAGCCGACTGAGGAAGCGACACCCGAACCCACAGAGAAGCCGACGGAGAAGCCGACGGAGAAGCCGACGGAGAAGCCGGAGCCTACGCCGCCGCCCTTTAGCGTGGACGACGCTGTGGCCTACTACAAAGTGGAGGCGGATTCTTATTACAATGACATGCATTACTCCTCAAACAGCTATGAATATACAGAGGATGAAAAATATCTTCTTGCAATGATTATTGAGATTGAAGCGCGCGGCGAGCCGTTCGAGGGTATGGTGGCCGTGGGTAACGTGGTGATGAATCGGGTTTTTTGCAATAAGTTTGCCAACACCATCACGGAAGTGGTCACGTCAGACGAGTTTCCTTACGAGAAATATAAAGACAGCAAAACGCCGTCGTCAGATGCGAGAAAAGCGGCAGGCGATGTGTTGGATAACGAAAAATGGGTGGTGCCGCAGAATGTGTATTATTTCAATTCCAACAAACCCGAGGGTGAGAACTGGTCGGACCATACGTACTATACAAAAATCGGCGGGCATTGCTTTTACAGGGACAATTACAGCGGACGCAGCACCAGCGACGCCATCCCGCCGCCGCTTTTTGAGAGGACATACAAATGGGCGCAGTTCGGCTGCAAAAAGGATGAGCGCGTCAAACGCATTCAGTATATGCTGAGTAAGCTGGGCTTCGATGTGTCTGCTGACGGCGTTTTCGGCAAAGGGACAAGCAAGGCCTTAAAGATTTTTCAGGAGTCCAAAGGGCTTGAGGCGGACGGCGTGGCAGGCCCCTCCACCATCAAAAAGCTGATCAAAGCGTTCGGCGTTGATGACTATTACGAAAAGTACATTGCAGAGTAACCTTATAAGCTGTTATGGACGAATATGACGAGACTATGCAAGGGTATCTCCGCTATGGAGCCAACGCTCGCAAGCCTCTCGGCTGCTTCCATACAGCTTTTATAATACCGGCAGCGCCGGCAGGCCTTCCTTTGGGGTATTTCGGGTGCCGGCCCGATATGTGTGATCAGCCTTATGTGGTTGTCGGTGCACTCAAGAAGCACACCCGTTAAACCAAAACCCGCGGGGCCTGCGCTTGTTGTATAGACAGTGACCGTTTGGCCTATGTATTGGCTCATATGCTTTGAGAACATGGCATCCATACTTATTTGCGTCACTTCAATTCTCTCGGCCTTCTTGGATTCACTCTTGATATCTTCTCTTTGCTCGTCTCCGGTGAAGACGCTGTTTTGGTCGCCCGATAGATCTGTATTTATCCAGACAACATTTTTTTTCTGTTTCATAGTAAACACCTCCGACAGCTTTCTTAATCAGTGCTTCCCATATACTTTATTCGCTGGATTGTGACTTGTGATTTGCATATGGATACAAAGAAAAGAACCCCCAAAAAGGGGTTCTGAGAGAAATTATCGCAGCAGTCTTGTTTAAAAATAGACTCCCAGAATTGCTGTAGGTTCTACTGCATGCGCTTAAATTGCGTGATGAATAAACGAAGCAATGCGATCCACCGGGATATCGGCAACGGAACCCACCGTGCTCACACAGCCATGTCTGCCTCTGAAGCCACCGCAAAAAGTGGGGCAGCAGCATGTGTTGCAATCGCTTCCTAGTGCGCAGCATGGAGCGGGACCTAAGCAGGTCACGACTCTTACGAAGCAAGGATTGCACGCAATCACAACACCGGTGATACCGCAACCGGATGCCCCGCCGCTTGTTGTGTATATCGTCACAGTTTGACCCATGAATTTCCCTATATGCTCAGCAAAGTTTTCAGAAAAAACACATCCACATCCATCCATATAAAAGGCTCCTTTCATTGTGTAATGTTTACTTGTATATATTATGTCAATGACACAACGATTGTGACTGATAAGCGGGTGAGAAAAGATCGCGTTAAAAAGCTGTTTTATCACTCTGTTATGAACACATGGGATCGAATATTATTGTCTCACTGTCATAATAAAGCAATGTTTTGGAAAGAATCTGTGAACACATTGTATCAATACTGGAAATCCTGCATAATATATTACAAATGTATTACAATTTGATTGACAAATTGAAATATTTTCGCTATGATTGCACATGCGGGAAAATAGAGATGTTAATAAGGGAGATTATCAGATGAAACTTAATACGGGCATTCGTGCTCTGAAAGAGCTTTTTCGCTCAAAAAGCGAAAAGGCCGGGCCGGTGAAAACCGGCCGGACAGCGGCGCTTAGTGCTCCGCTGTTAGAAGCGGATGAACCGGATATCATGTATCTGGAAGAGACCCCGGCGATTTACGCCATCAAACAAAAGAGCGCGGCCCAAGAGAGTACCGAGCCGCAGAAAAAAGAAGCGAAAGATCACCGCTATACAGGCCGGCATCACGACCATCGGCTGACGCTTCATAAAAAAACGTCAGTATTCTTTCATAGGCACATTGACGAGGCGGATGAAACCGCCAAAAATCGCTCAAGACAAAAGCAGCATCGCATCAGGCTCTTCGCTGCATATGCGGCGGCAGGTATTGCGATTGTTGCAGGGCTGCTCATTTTTGTGCTGCCCGTCGGCGGCAACGCGGCTTCCGAGCTGATTCAGCCGCAAAGCGTGGTGTTAAGCGACAATCCGCGTGTTGAGCAGATGGATATCGATCCCTCGCAGATAAGCCAAACCACGGAGCCGGAGGAATCTCCGGATGCGCCCACCGTGACGTCAACGCTGTTTGACGACATCGAAAAGGCGGCCGCGGCGGCCAATATCATCGATGCCGCTGAAGCCACGCCTACGCCTGAGCCCACGGCAACGCCGGAACCCGTACCGACCATTGCTGTGGATGAGCTGGTTGAATTTTTTATAGATGAATCCGGTCCCGACTATAACGAGACGGGATACTCCACCAATTCTTATGAATACACGGACGATGAGTTTTATCTTCTTGCGCAGATCATCGATATCGAGTCACGCGGCGAGCCCTTTGAAGGCATGGTGGCCGTGGGTAACGTGGTGATGAACCGCGTACTCAACACCGAGACGTTTGGCAATACGATCAGCAGCGTTGTCAAGTCGGGTCAGTTTGCGTGGTCGGGCAACAGCCACAGAAGGCCGTCGCTCGCGGCAAAGCGTGCCGCAGAGGCTGTGCTGGATGACCAATATTGGGTGCTGCCGCAGAACGTGTATTTCTTCAAGTCGAACTCAAAACCCGGTAAAGATTGGGGAAGAAATCAGTATTACACCTCGATAAAAGGGCATTGCTTCTACTTGTATGGGTATAAAGGCCGGTATATCGGTGATGGCATACCGCCTAAGTTATACGAGCGGACGTATAAGTATGCCCAATACGGCTGCAAGCCTGAGGAGCGGGTGCTGCGTATTCAGCAGATGCTTAACGCGATCGGCTTCCATGTGAATGAGAACAGTTATTTTGATAAAAACACACGTAACGCTCTGATACTGTTCCAGGAAACGAATGGACTGAACGCAGATGGTGCAGCGACACCCGATACCATCACGGCACTCATAAAGGTATACGGCTTTGAGAACTATGTCGGCGCGTACGTGACCGAACAGGACGCCGCCTAAAAAATCGATGCATGATATTTCGGTCATCCAAGGCCGCGGTTCAGGACGAATCGCGGCTTTTGCTGTTCACCGAATTCGTTACATATCACTTGATTCTGTCCAAAGGCATTCAAACGATGAGTATAAACAATGGAAGAATGACAGCTTTTGATGAGCCTCGCGAATTGCGCTTTTGTAATGGAAATATAGAATCAGAAGGAATAGAAATATTCATGAACCAAAAAAAGTACCAGACAATGGCTGAGCTAAGAACGTCTCCAATAGACTATAATCCAAAAAAATATTGCTTATCTTCCCAGCGCATGTCGCAGGCTGTTAAGCGAACGCGTGTCGCCGCCAAAGGCGGCCTTGGCAAGCTCAATCAGCGTTTCTTTGGCGTCCGGCTTGGGCAGCGCAGCGCCCGCGCAAAGCTGCTCATACATGGCAGAATGGATGTCGCTTTGCTGATAGATGTCGAGCCCCGGCTTCACAGGAAAGACACCAAGCGCCTCCAGCTTTTTCTGAGCACTGTCGCTGAGCAGGAATGCGGCAAAGCTTTCAGCGGATTTCTGCCGCAGTTCATCCTCACCCTGCTTCGCCACGCCTATCAACTGCACCATGTCGGTATAAGGGCCGATGGCATACGTTGAGAAAGGGGGGACTTCGCCCTGCGTATACTGCTCGGTCGCTTCAAAAAGCTGACGGTGAGACGCGATGAGCACGCCCGCATCACCTGAGCAGAACGCCTCGAAGCCGCCTTCCCATACACCATTGAGCGACAATGCCACATCCGGCGGATCCGGTTCGCCCCATGTGGTCATCTGCGGCTTGTCGGTTTCGGGGTAGGCATGCAGCGCAAGAGCGGGCAGCGACGTACAGCCGTCTTCTGCGTCGAAGCAAACGCCGATTGGCGTGGTGTTCAGCAGTGCTTCAGGGCGTATGCCCCAGTCGGATTTGATGTCGATGCCTTTTTCTGTGAGCATATCGGTGTTGATGAGCAAGCAGTAACCGCCGCACATATAGGGGTAGGCGGTATCAGGCAGCGCAGGGAAAATCGTGTCAACAGCGGGCAGTGATGCCATGTCGAGGGTGATCTCGGCGCCGTACGGATACGAGATGATATCGGGCTTCTCGCCCTCTTGCAATGCCTGTGCCGCTTCCTCGCAGGTGAGGGTGCGCAGCTCGATGAAAACGTGCGGATTCTGCCCCTCAAACTGCTCGATGCGCTTTTGCAGGAAGGCCGTGCCCGACGATCCGCCTGTGCGCCACTCGGAAATATGCCAGAGCGACAGGATACCCTGAAAGTATGGACTTTCGGGCAGCTTTTCATAGTAAGAAAGTATCAGCCAAGGCGAAATACAGATGAGTATCAGCGCCAGCGCACATAAAAAATAAGCAACAGGCTTCATGGATGCACCTCTTACTTATTTATACTGACGTTTTATTGCATTAATGACAGACCAAGCATTGCCGCGCCGATGATTCCGGCATCATTTCCAGAGACAGCGAGCTTAATATCCGCGTACTTCTGATTCGCGAAAACGCCTTTGCCCTCGCTGGCTTTGATGACACGCTTCAGCAGGAAGTCGCCAGCGCCGGATACACCGCCGCCCAGTGCGATGATATCCGGGTCGAGAATATTCTCGATGGTGCCGATACCCATAGCGAGGTGCTTGACGTATTCGTCCACGATCGCAAGCGCGATGTGGTCACCCTCCTTGGCGCAGTCCAGCACGAGTTTGGCGGTGACCTTACCCAAGTCACCTTCGGTCAGGTGATGCAGGCGGCTTTCAGGGCGCTCGACCACGCAGCGCCGCCCCTGGCGGATCAGCGCGGTGGCGGTGGTGTACGTCTCAAGGCAGCCTTTGTTGCCGCAGGTGCACGGCACGCCGTCCGGAACGATCTCGATATGCCCCAGCTCGCCGCCCATGCCATGTGCCCCGCTAAATGGCTTGCCGTTTATCATGATGCCGCTGCCAAGGCCGGTTCCGAGCGTGAGCAGCACGCCCACGTCGCAGCCCTTGAGCGCGCCGAGATGGTATTCGTATACGGCGGCCACTGTCGCGTCGTTGTCAGCGAACACGGGGACGTTAATATGCTTTTTCATTTCCGTTTCCAGCGGCACATCGATCCAGTATAAATTCACGGCGGTGGCAATGCCCCTGCGCGCAAACCCCGGGATGCCGATGCCGATGCTTGCAATCTGGCTGCTTGGGATCCCGTTTTTCCCCGCAAGGCTGATGATGGCCCCAGCCATATCGTTTATGACCTGCACGTAGCCGCGCTCTACACCTGTGGGCATGCTGGTTTTGCATACCAGGTTAAGGTTCTCATCCACGAGACCCGCTTTGATTCCTGTTCCTCCAAGATCAATACCTGCCAGATACATCGCATTTCTCCTTTACGGCTTTTGACTTATAAATTCGGACACGACGGCCCTTTCACGCTTTCAGGCGCGATGATGCTTAATAGCTTGCTGTCCAGCTGTTCGGCGGTAATCTGTCCCATGCATTTCAGACGGTAGTTCATTGCGGCCACCTCAATGATGATCGCAAGGTTGCGGCCGGGCCGCACCGGAACAGTGATGATAGGGATTTTGACGCCGAGAAGCGTGATGTACTCCTGAGTGAGTCCGAGACGGTCGATATTCATCGGATCGCCCAGCTCCAGATTGACGGCGAGCTCGATGGATTTTTCCACGAGCACCGCGCCGATGCCATATAGCGTACGAACATCGATAATGCCAAGACCGCGAATTTCCATCATGTGGCGAATGACCTCAGGAGACTGGCCGATCAGCTGGTTGTCTGAGAGCTTGACGATTTCGACCACATCGTCCGCGACGAGCCGGTGGTTACGCTTGACGAGCTCCAGCGCCGTTTCGCTTTTGCCGACACCTGAATCCCCCATAAGCAGTATGCCGACGCCGTAGATGTCCATAAGACCGGCGTGACGCGATATGCTGGGCGCGAGCACCTTGTCAAGATACACAGTTGTCTTGTGGCTGAGCTTCGTGGTGGTGAGGCCCGACATCATAATGGGCGTGTTGTATTTTTTGGCTGCCTCAATCATTTCGGGCGGCGGCGTTAAGTTTCGCCCGATCAGCACACAGGGCATACGGCTTGCGAAATATTTATCGAGACGTTCGCTTTTGAGTTCAGGGTCGAGATTTTGCAAATACGTCATCTCAACCATACCGAAAAGCTGTATACGGTTGACCGCGAAATACTCGAAAAATCCGGCCATCTGAAGCCCGGGCCGGTTTAAGTCCGACGTGTTGATTTCGATGGTCTCCACATCACCTCTGAAAATGATGCTTAGGTTTAAATCACGTGCAAGATCATCGAGCTTGAGCTTTGTTTTCATTCTGTGCCTCCAGAATATATTTTTGTATCACATCGGCCACGCCGCCCTCGTTGTTGGAGGGGCAGATTGCGTCGGCTGCTTGCTTGGTGATAAGTGTGGCGTTGGCCATGGCCACGCCAAGCCCTGCATATTCGAGCATCGGAATATCGATTTCGGCATCGCCCACAGCGATGATCTCTTGCCTGTTTACGCCGTAATACTCAGCAACGAACTTTAATGCGTCTCCCTTGCTCACGCCGGGCGTTGAGAATTCGACGTAGATCGGCTTGGAACGCTTGATGTTAAGCATGGGAAATTCTTTTTCCGCACGCGCCTGAATATCATCCATACGCTCTAAATCGGAAATGATAAGAACCTTGGGTGTGACCACGGTTTCCATTTCCATGAGATCGGGTTTCACAATACCTGTTAAGCCGCATGTCTGCTCGTAGAGCTGCCCGTACTTGTTCGTTTCACGAAACACCAGATCCCCATCAATATAGACCTGAAAATGCAGTCCGTTGCTGACTGCATAATGCATCAGCCTTTTAACAAGCGCCGGATCCACAGTGCGCGAATAAACGGCTTTGTTGTCCGCATCGTAAATCTCCGCGCCCCCTGTCGAAATCATCAGTGTGTCAAGGCCAAGCGCGTCATAATATTTACGCGTGCTCTTAGGTATTCTTCCCGTACATAGCACCACATATATCCCCAAATCCACTGCTTTTTTTACAGCATCGCTGACGCGCTCAGGGATGGACAGGTTGTCATCAAGCAGTGTATCGTCCAAATCAATTGCGATGAGTTTATAAGCCATGTTTCCTCCGTTGTTCGACACAGATGTCGTTTATACAAATTTCTACAATCATTATACATGCTGCCTTGTGTTTTGAAAACAGCGAATATATGAAAACCAACGCAGCCGCCCCACATACAGTCAGCCTTCACAAACCTTGCGCAAGCTGTTATACTATTAACCAAATTCACGGAGGAGTATAGCATTTTGAAAAAAGCAGCAGCATTTTGTCTTGTTATCATATTGACGCTTGCATTGTTTATGGGCTCGGCGCTGGCCGCGCCCGCGTATGACGGGGAAGTGAAACCGCATGCGGTGATGCTTCTGGACGCGACCACGGGCCAGGTGCTCTTTGAGCAAAACGCGGACGAGCGTATTTATCCGGCCAGCACCACAAAGATACTCACATGCATTGTGGCACTGGAGAAAGGAAACCTTGACGATATCGTAACTGTCGGTAAGGAAGGCGACTGGACGGGCTCCGGCTATTCGCTGATGGGAATTAAGCAAGGTCAGCAGCTTTCCCTGCGCGAGCTCATTTACGGCATGATGCTGATATCAGGCAACGACGCGGCGGCTGCCATTGCGGTGCATGTCGGCGGTTCACTTGAGGGCTTTGCCGATATGATGAACCAAAAGGCGCAGGAGCTCGGTATGACAGGCTCGTTTTTTATCACGCCGCATGGTGTGGATACGGAAGGCCATTATGTGACCGCGCGCGACATGGCGACGCTTTCCTTGTACGCCATTAAAAACGAGCAGTTTATGGAGATTGCGGGTTCGGACTCATACGATTTTCCTTCTATGAACTTTACGGATGAAAAGCAAAAGCAAAACACCAATAAATTGCTGATCAGCAACGTGCCTGAAGGTGATATAAACTATTACTATGAATACGCGACAGGTATGAAAACGGGCGCGACGCCCAAGGCATATCGATGCATCGTGAGCTCGGCAGAGAAGGACGGAATGAAACTGCTCTGTCTGATATTCGGAGACGAAACGACGAACGGCACGGAACGATGGCCGCTTGCGAAGAGCCTGTTTGAATATGGCTTTAACAACTATGAAACGGTGGACATACAGGCGCTTATCGATACCGTTCCCGTGAGTGTGAATGTGACGGGGGCGGCGGATGATGACGCCGAAGGCGGCGTGCTTGCGCTCAATGCGGTCAATACGGGCGTAGACCTCGTGACGATGGACAAAACCGTGGCCGAAGCGCTTAAGACAGGCGGCTTGTCGACGCAGGTGACGCTGATAAGCGGTGACGAGCTCAACGCTCCTGTCAAAGCAGGTGATCCCGTGGGTACGGTTGTTTATACAGACACTCAAAGCGGTGAAACAGTGGCTCAGGCACAGCTCACGGCTTCTCGTGATGTGGGCGGTGTCGGCGGTGTCGGCAATAACACGGAAGCCATCCCGAAACCGGTGGAAGAGGAAAGAGCGCCAGCGAAGTCGCAAGGCGGCAGCACATGGATATGGCTTGTATTGGTCGGCGTGCTGGTGGTGCTCATAATTGTTTTTGCGGTGGGGCTTATTCGCGCAAAGAACGCAAGAGTGAGAAGAAGAAACTATGCGCAAAGAAGGCACACATCACGCGGCGCTTCACGCACGGGAAGAAGATAGAATAAATATTGCGGGGCGGATGCGTTCGCCCCGCTTTTTTACTTTGTCAAGATGGATATATACTGTTAATATATTTCATGCTAAATGAACAAATGCTCTTTTTTCAGCACAATCACACAATTTTGCTAACTTTCTATGGCGGCCACGGAAATATTATGATACTCTCTGGGTGCATGATGAGCCGGGTAAGTTATTTAGTCAACAGGAAGATTCACTGTTAAATCGGCAGTTGCACATCAAATCGACAAGGAGCAGTACATGATAATCAAAGCAAAAGAAATGGAAAAAAAGCAGAGAGCGCGTTTAAAAGACGGTTTTGGCACGACGGATTTTTTGCACATTGTTCCGGATGAACTCAGACCCAAGAAATCGAGACTGTTTTCAGTAATGAGCCTTGAAAAAGGATGCAGCGTGGGACGGCACGATCATACCGGCGAAACAGAAATTTATTATGTCTTGCAGGGTGAAGGACTCATTAACGACAACGGAATTATCAGGCCGTTTCTGACGGGGGATTGCAATGTGTGCGGAAACGGTGATTTTCATTCCGTATCTAATGAGAATGACGCGACGCTTAAAATCCTCGCTGTCATTATACTCGATTAGCAAGAAAATTCGATAATAATTCCTTCATAACATACCTCTGTTAATGCTTGGATCCAAAACAGAGGTTTTTTTATTTAAAGGCAGATTCTTTGTTAAGTGACCGACGAGCCAGTTAGCCTGTCCGCTGATTCCGCCCTCCGAATCCCATTTATGGTCGGTTATGGCTACCCGTATTTTTTAGAAGGCTGGATTTGACGATTATAGGAACTGCGAATTAGTTAACTATATTTTAGCTACTGGAAATCGTTTATACAGTTTGAATTTCGTCCAATTTCACGGCTGAAAAAGGATATTATGAGAAATGACCTATAATATGTGCGCGGACTTTATATTCTCATCTAACATTAAGCAAGGTTGCCGGTTGCTGCAAGCCCAGCGTGTAAGAAAGGCAGCATTTCGGATATTAAGTTGTCCCTATCTGCAAGGCCTGTTGATAAATAACGGTGATTCACAGCGCCGTATATCGCGCAGCTTAGCATATCCGCAATGATACCATTCATTTCGTTTTCCGCCTTATCGCCAAGCAATATCAATACCAGCTTGCGAATCTGTTCCTCAACCAACGGTGCAAATAGCTGGTGCACCTCACGACAGCGCCTGCTTAGCGCATCGTGATAATCACACACCGCAACAATCAATAAGCGTAGATTTTCATGTCCAAGTCCTTGTTTTCCATCAAGTCGTTTTTTCAAGTGCTTTTGAATTCGTTTAGTCACCACAACTTCCAATAATTCGTATTTATCTTGAAAATGCGCATAAAATGTAGCCCTATTTACCGTGGCTTGCTCTGTGATATCCGCAATCGTGATATCTTTGAAATCTCGGGTTTGGATTAATTCTAAAAAGGCATCTTGAATCAAACGCCGAGTCCGCACGACGCGTGGATCGTTCCGATTTGCCATAGCTTCCTCCATTCATTCATAAACCGTCAGTTTCGCCGGATTGTTGTTTAGACAACAGCTCATAACTATTGTCGGTTGCGCGAATACACCAAGGATACTAATATATTATCATACATTAAGTTGCATAAGCAACATTAGTTGCCTAAGCGTGAAGGAAGGAGGATAAACATGTCCCAATTGATTATTACTAAATCTGATTGCACCCGCTGTGGTCTCTGTGCACGCGCTTGCCCGTATGGTGTCCTTGGAGTGGATGATGAGGGTGCCCCGATTGTGCTTTCGCAATTTTGTATTCGATGCGGTCATTGCACTGCTGTGTGCCCAACTGGTGCGATGGATCATAGCCTTGTGCCGATATCAGACCAAATTTCGATTAACCCGTTGTTGCTGCCCGATGCCGACCATGCCGAACATTTGCTACTTACCCGGCGCTCCATCCGTGAATTCTATTCGGAGCCGGTGCCGGAAGACATGCTGACCCGGCTGCTCTCTGTCGCCCGTTATGCGCCGACTGGCGCTAATATGCAAGGTGTTCAGTTCCATGTCATCAGTCAAAAAGAGATACTGAAGAAGATTTCGACTGAAACTTTGAAATGGGCACAAGAAGAACTGCGCCAACAGACTCCATTCTCCGGATTTATTGCTCCTGTTTTAAAAAGTCAGCAAACAACAGGCGGTGATGTAATCCTACGCGATACGCCATGCTTGGTTCTGAGCCTGCTTCCACAGCCGATTCATCCCGGCACTTTAGAAAATGGACGGTTTCCATTGGTGTATGCGCAGATATTTGCTAGCGCATTAGGGCTGGGTTCTTGTTGGGCTGGCATTTTAGAACAGTGCATCCACAGTGGTTATGCTCCGGTTTTAGAGTTGCTGGCTCTGCCTGAGGGAACAGGCTTCGCTGGGGCCATGATACTTGGTTTCCCACGATACGCACACTTACGCATTCCAACCCGAAACCCACTATACGTGACATGGCTTCGTTAGAAAACCAAAAACATGGTAGTGAAAGGAAGCGCATGGGAGCTGACGACATATTAATGAAACAAATCGGCGAAGGCTCCCTTAACAGCGCATCAATCCAACTTAATTAAGTCACCATTTGTAGGTTGTACAATGATGTGTAACAGTTAGAAGGAAAGAAAAAAGCAAGGAACCCAAAAATCTGATAAAGTTGTAACTGCTAAGAAAACAACGATCAGAAAGAAAGGGCTCCTTGCATGAAAACT
>JAEWBO010000030.1 GCA_023391105.1 Bacillota bacterium | reverse complement strand
GGTAGCTGCCGGATTCAATTTTCCTCAGTAGCTCAGCGGTAGAGCATCCGGCTGTTAACCGGAGGGTCGTTGGTTCAAACCCAACCTGGGGAGCCATAAGCTCAAGCCATTAGACTTGGGCTTCTTTTATTTTATTAATAAAATGTGAAAATAATCAATTTTATACTCTTGACATGAATCGTAAAACCTATATAATTATAAATCGTTGATGTTCCTCAGTAGCTCAGCGGTAGAGCATTCGGCTGTTAACCGAAGGGCCGTTGGTTCAAACCCAACCTGGGGAGCCACGTTGGAGTATAGTCTGCTCCGCTCGAAAGCCTCAAACCACAATACGGTTGGAGGCTTTTTCGTATTGTTCCATTGCATACATCCCACAAAAGTATGACCCTGTTTCCTGCAGATCAATATTAAAACTTAGGTTTTATCATACTGTATATATCAATTATATGTATCTATTGACAATAGGCGTATATATTATATAATACGAATGACCAGAAACGGAAAAACAGTCACAGGAGACCAAATGATATGTCACCTAAAGCATTTTCTGAAGATGAAAAAGCAATGGTTCGCAACAAGCTTATTGAAACAGCAAAAGGATATCTGGCCACAACTGGTATCAAAAAAACGACGGTTGAAGAGCTAAGCCGAGCAGCAGGGATATCAAAGGGAGCATTTTATTTGTTTTATGACAGCAAAGAATTACTGTTTCTTGATGCGCTGGAGTCGATTCAATCTAAGATACACGACATGCTAATTAATGAAGTGAAGCAGCATAAAAACAAAAGAGATTGTTTTGTACAAGTTACAAAAAGGATGTTTATAGATTTACGCCCTATACTCTATATGCTTTCAAACGATGAATATGAAATTCTGTTAAGACGAGTCCCACAGGAGCGAATCAAACAGCATATTGAGATGGACGATATGGCCTCAAAGCATTTATTAGAACAAATCAATGGCAATAAAGTTAATCCTGACCTATTATCGGCTGCACTGCGTATGCTGATGCTGGGCATGCTGCATCAAAACGAAGTTGGTTCCCATGCTGAGGAAGCTTTTGATTACCTGCTCGAAGCTGTCGCTGATAAAATATTCTCGGAGGATAAAAATGATTAGCGTTGATAATCTGCACTTCACGTATCCCAGCGCCCAACAGGAAACACTTAAAGGCATGAGCTTCTCTGTGAACAAGGGTGAGATATTCGGATTTCTGGGTCCGTCAGGAGCGGGCAAGAGCACGGCGCAAAAAATAATCACGGGCATACTCAAAGGATACTCCGGCAGTGTCAAGGTGTTTGGCGGAGAGGTGCGGCTCAAAAAGCGCGACTATTATGAACGTATCGGCGTTGCCATGGAGGTACCGAATCTATACGGTAAGTTCACCGCGCTGGAAAACCTTCATTACTTCGCGTCGCTATATCAGAAACAATGTGAGGATGCAGTCAAGCTCATGGAACGGCTAGAACTTAAACAGGACATAGATACGCGCGTTTCGGGCTACTCGAAGGGCATGAAAATGCGGCTTAATTTTATCCGTGCCATCATGCACCGTCCGGACATATTGTTTTTGGATGAGCCGACAGCGGGTCTAGATCCAACGCGTTCGCGTATCATTAAGGATATGGTGCTGGAGAAAAAGGATCAGGGACGCACAGTGCTGCTGACGACGCATGATATGCATCTGGCCGAGGAGCTTTGTGACCGTGTCGCGTTTATCGTAGACGGCACCATCAAACTTATGGACACGCCAATAAACTTGCGTTTGCGCGCGGGAGACCGGCGCGTTCGCTACACTTGGCAGGAGGGTAAACGCCGCGAAACGGAAATACCTCTGCGCGGCCTCAAAGATGATGCACAGTTCTTGTCATTGCTCAAGCAGGATAAGATTGAGACGGTGCATACGCTTGAGCCATCGCTGGAGGATTTGTTCATCGAAGTGACGGGGAGGAGCCTGACATGAAAAGGCTTTATCACGCATTTTTGTCGGATGTGCGCTATCAATGGCGTTACGGCTTTTATTTCATCTATGGCTTTTTGACTGTGTGCTTTATCATCATGCTGCGGCTGCTTCCGGATAGCTGGCGCGAGACGGCGCTGGTGGCGACGTTGCTCGCAGACCCGGCGCTGCTCGGACTGTTTTTCATTGGCGGCCTTATGCAGTTAGAGCGCGGCGAGGGCATACTGGATGCGCTTTTTAGCTCGCCGCTGCGCCCCTGGGAGTACATCGTATCCAAAGCGTTATCGCTCGGGATGATATCCACGCTCGTGAGCGTTATTGTGGCACTGGGCAGCGGTGTGCCGAATGTCAAGTTTGCTGTGCTCGTTCCGGCAATTCTATTCGGCAGCATGTGCTTTACACTTATTGGCCTTGCGGTGTCTGTGAATCTTAAAAGCATGAATGCTTTTTTATCCGTTGATGGCTTATGGGAGGCTGTATTGCTTTTGCCTCCGGTGCTGCTGATGTTCAATGTCTCATTTGCCCCGCTTGAGTTTTTCCCCGGCAGTGTGGTGCTGCGTCTCGTGCAGGCGTCGGCAGGGGCATATACCATGTCTGCATTGATATTCGTTGAATTATTGATCTGGGTGGGCATCGTGTTTTGGTTCGCGCAAAGACGGCTGGTTTCAGCACTTAGCCGGTTGGGAGGCGGTACGGCATGACGAACACATTAAAGACGTTTTTTGGTTCCTTTACATTAATACGGCGTGATCCGATTCTGATATTGCTCACTCTCGCGCCGTTTATAGCGGGCGCGGTTTTCCGTATTGGCTTGCCGATGCTGCAACCGGTGCTGATGAATGCGTTTGGGTTCGATATCGCGCCGTGGTATTCGCTTGCGGATATGCTTCTGCTTACACTGACGCCCATGATGGCAGGTATGCTGTGCGGTTTTTTGATGCTGGATGAACGCGATCAAGGCGTGGGGGAGTACTATAGCGTCACACCGCTGGGCGGCATGGGTTACCTCGTTTCGCGGCTCGCGCTGCCTATGCTATGGAGCATCGTCATCGCGCCCGTGTTGATGCTGCTGTTCTCGCTCACCCATCCCGATATGCTGCGGGTGCTTTGCATCGCTATGGCAGGCGGCGTATTCGGCGCGGTCAACACGCTCATGTTATTAAGCTTTGCGGGAAACAAGGTGGAGGGTCTCGCGGTGTCAAAAATGCTTGGGCTCACAATGCTGCCCATGCTCGTGCCTATCATCACCAGCTCACCTTGGGGGCTGATCGCAGGCGTGTTTCCGGCGTACTGGCTTGGCGCGTTGCTGCAAGGGCCGCTGTGGCTGCTCCCTATAGCGCTGGTGGTGTGTGTGATTTGGATAGTCATATTTAATAGACGGATGAATATTTAATAGGAAATCTGCTGCCGTCTCTCATAGATCGTTGACATTTTCATATATATCTTGCTGGTCTTCTTTAGTAAGCAGCGTGTTAATGATTATTACGATAAAGAGAGTGCCTGTCAGGTTAACGGCCAAACGGACGACGGTAAATTTCCATCCTATAGACGAAACTTCAAATAACAGCAAGGGTATTCTCATGCTAGTGCATGAACATATGAAAAGTAAAACATTAGAGATTTTGCTGCCTTTTTTCAGGAGCATGCCTGCAATCGGCAGCAATGCGTATAATGGAACGGCGGTGACAATACCTAAGAGTAAAGACAAAAGTGTGCCTTTTAGGCCTGATTCTTTTCCTGTGACTCTTGTCATGATCTCTTTATTTATCCAAACATCCAGTAAACCAACGATAATAAAGATGGGTACAAGAGAAAATATGAAATTGATGAGATTACTTTTGCATATGAGAAAACACTTTTGTCCCGCCCCAGGAATGAATACGATAACAAAGATATTTATAATCAGAAGAATAATGAGCGGGCGATTTTTAGTGATAAGTTTTTTCATGTCAACACCACGCTTACAACAAAAGCTCCAATTAGGGAAAACAAGAATGCCAAAGCGTTGCGCATAACAGCTGTCTTTTTACCCAAATATCTGACCTCAAGGGGTAGAGTGACAAAGCCGACCATCGTGAGCGTGGAGATAAAAACGGTAACTTGCATGAGTCCCGCACCGTTCTGCAGCAATTCTGATGCAATCGGGAATGCAATAATGGCCGGAACAATGACGGCTGAACCGAGCAACGAGGATACAACAACGCCTAATGTACCAGTTTTGGCGCCGATAATGCTTTGAATAGTTTCCTGCTCTAATATGGCGAGAAATGGGCTTACGATTAAGACAATAACGAGAAATTGAGGGAGAACATTTAAAAACATCCTTCCTGCCTTTTTCAGCGCCAGCAAAGTCTTTTTTTTGCTCTTTAATATCGATAGGAAAAGCAATAATGCGGCCAATCCATAAAAGAGATATGTAAACGTATTGTTGATCTTTTATCCCTCTTTCCAGACGCTGCCCTCGCCTTTATTAACGCGACTAGCAACAAAAACTGCCATAGCACCGCCTATAATGGCAGTGACGAGCTGGGGCCAGCTAAACAAGTACAACATAGCTGTTGCTTTCTCAGGGGGAAGCTGCATAGCTGAAAGCATGAGGTTAATTGCTGCATAAAGAAAGACGGACTTTATTGCTGCGGGAACGAGCACATGGATGACGTTGTGCTTCTTAAGAAAGTGAAAAGATAACACCAGTATGAAATTTCCGATCGCTACAAAGGGCACAAAGATAATCGGTATTGCGGTGCCCGTTAATAATGCGACAAACGGTGTGATAATACCCACGATAGCGCCGCTACTCAGACCAACCATGGATGCTGAAATGAGCAGGCACATATTGACGAGTGAGCCTGTAATAAAGTTGCCATATGGCCCCAAAGGAATGAGCTTGCTTAACGACTGTACAACGACGGTGCAGGCGATGAGAAGCGCCGTTTTGGTCAGCCATCTGATTTGTTTGTTCATAATACCTCCATATGTCATGTCAATGCGCATTGAATTATTCGCTCAATGATATTATAATTTGGCAGGAGATTTATGTTGCGTACGCAACATAAATATGGAGGGTGATGAAACTCATAGAAGTATTGGCACAAACAGAGCTTTTCGCCGGAATTGCCCCTCATGACATTGAGGCGCTATTAATGTGCCTTGATATCCGTCAGTCAGAATATCAAAAAGGTGAAACGGTACTCTGGGAAGGGGATATCATAAATGATATCGGCATTGTGCTTCGCGGGCATGGGCGCTCTGTAAAAAACGATATATCGGGCAGAACAGTAATCGTGTCTCATTTAGAAGAGGGGAGCTTCATCGGTGTGCTGTTGGCGGCCAGTAAAGAGCGGAAAAGCCCCGTATCAGTTGAGGCATTGGATCATCTTTGTGTATTGTTTATTTCTTTCGCAAGCATCGTAAAACGCTGTGAAAAAGTATGCCTGCGGCATGACCGGCTGATATTCAACATTCTTGACGGTATCGCGGAAAAAGCGTTGGTTTTGCACGATAGAAATGACTGTTTAATAAAGCCGACTGTACGGGAAAAAATACTGACTTATCTCATGAAAGCGGCAAAGGAATATAACAGCAAAACCTTTTCAATCCCGTTGGACAGAAAATCGATGGCAGAATATTTAAATGTGGAAAGGAGCGCCCTTTCGAGAGAGCTTTCTCAGATGAGAAAGGACGGAATCATCGATTTTTACAAAAACAGTTTTAAAATTATGTAAGCTTCGATGAGTTAAATTTTTCAGGATAGCAGGCCTGCATCGTATAGAGAATGGCTTCCTCAAGCCCGCCGAGCTCAAAGCCCAGCGCTTTTGCGCTCTCACTCGCGTCAAAATACAGATAATCCGTGATAATATCGCGCATCAAAGACTTTGGGTCGAGCCCGCTTTGCAGACCTTTCTTCCGCCAGCCGCGCTCGATGAAGCCGCCTGCCATCACAGCCAGAAAGCGCGGTATGTTGACGACAAATACGCGTCTGCCGATTGCTGCCATCATCATTTTCAGCATCTCGTTGTAGGTGTGGTTCTCGTCGCCGATAGGCTAGCGCCTGCCGTGCTCGCCCTGCTCCAGCGTGCCGATGATTGCCTCGCCCACATGCTGCACCGCTATCATGCTTGTGCCACCCTTGGGGAAGAAGATGATTCGGCCTTTTGCGTACTTGTCGAGAAAGACATCTTTCCAAATCGGCGTTCTTTTGGGCATGCTGCCGAAAATATAGGGCAGCTCGAGTATCATCACAGCCATTGTGTCGCCGCCTGAAGCAATGGCGCGCCGTGCCTGTTCCACGCGGCACTTGATGTACGGATGGCGATCGCTGAGTTGCTTTTGAGGCCACAGCCGGTCGAAATACGCAAAATACGAATTGAGTATCACGCAGCGCTTCACGCCCGCTTTGCATGCGGCAGACACGGTCTTTTCACAGGCCAATACGAGACGATCATGAAAGAACTCATACGCAGGGGCATGCGGCACCACGCGGTCGTCCGGGCCCACTGCATAGACCAGCGCGTCATAGCCTGCGAATCGCTGTTCCAGCTCGTCGCCGGAAAGCGTAAACACATCGCCGTAATCCACAGACACGCTTTCGGGAAACCAACCTGAAAGGTCGATATCCTTGACGGCCAGAGCGCCAAGCTCATGACCTCTTTTCAAACCAACCAAAGTGGCATGATAACCCAATAATCCGGTTCCGCCCACAACGATAATCTTCATAGATATCATCCTGCCTTTTATTATTTTCGTCAGACCAAAGGCTGCAGGTGAGTGATGCCTCTAAATTCAATGTATTAAATATGCTGTGTCCATTATACTGTCTAATATCTTTTTTTAAAAGCCGACCAATGTATTCATAATAGCATATTCGGGAAAAACTAAGATAAAAAAAGGAGATCGTCATAATGACAAAAGACAGCCAGCCGGACAACAAACGGGCGAGAAGGAAGAAGAGCAAGGGGCAAACGCCCATCACGGCGGACGCGCAGAACAACAGCCGCACCACCAAAAAGCAGTCTGCCAAGCGCGGCGATGTTTAAAAAATGCACTTTGACACAAGGCTCTTCAACGCTTAGTTTTGAGCCTTTTTATGTGGATATGCTCCATTTGATTATCATGCACGATGTGGTATAATAATGAAAAAAATGGAGTCAGGAATGTTTAGATTAAGCTACACAGACACAGGCCAATAACACTATGAAATAAAACCTATCTGGTGGCCCTTTCGCCGGAAATCTTTATGCTTCGCGGCTTTTTGTGTTCGTATTCGAGCGCCTCCGATTCACTTTCAATTTTTATTTTCTTTTTATGTTTTAGTATTTGATCGGAGAGTATTCAATAATGAAAAAAACTATTAAATTGTTTTATTTGCACGGATTTTTCAGAGAATTCGTTTTGCTTTATCCTGTCTATTTGCTGATGTTTGAGTCAAGAGGATTATCCATATTTGAGATATCTGCATTGCTGATGGTATGGAGTGTCCCTGTATTTCTTCTGGAGATTCCTTCGGGTGCGTTGGCAGACATGTGGAGCAGGAAAAACATGATCGTCCTTGGTACAGCGCTAAAGTTGGCCGGTTTTGCAATCTGGCTGCTTGCCCACGATTTTGTTCTTTTCGCAGCCGGCTTCATTTTGTGGGGTATGCAGGAGGCATTTTGCTCGGGAAGCACCGAAGCTCTGTTGTTTGATGTGCTTAAAGAGCACGATATGGAGCGGGACTATGAAAAATACGCCGGGCGTTTTCGCTTCTTTAGCGGAATTGCCATGGCCATGGCTATGGCAACAGGCGGATTTGTCGCTGCGTCCGGATTCCATTTGGCCGCCATATTATCTATTGCGTCTATAGGGCTGTCAATGCTCTTTGCGCTGATGCTCAAGGATGTAAAAAACCCAATCTTAGAAGAAAACTCATGGAAGCTTTACCTTCAGCAATTGAAGAATGGATTTGCGTTATCCAAAAAAAGCATTCGGCTCACCATAACGTTGGCGCTGTGTGCGTTAATTGGGGTGGTGCCTGGCGTATTAGAGGAATATGACCAACTCTATGCGCAAAGAGTCGGATTGTCCTTTGGGATGGTCGGTGTGTGGGGTGCTTCGCGAACCGGAATGGAGTCCTTGGGGTGCTGGTTCGCTGACAGAGCAAAGAGGATTTTCGGAACGGCAAAAGGCATCAGTATACTTGCTGCTGTTGCGGGCTTGCTGCTGTTTGTTTCGGTATATGTCAACGAGGTTTATATGCTCCCTGTTTACGGGCTATTTTATATGCTGACTTCCTGCGCTTATGTGCTCGCCGAAGGGCGGATTCAACGCCTGGCAGACTCGTCGCAGCGCGCAACAGTGTTGTCCATAAACTCGCTGCTGATCAATTTGTCCGGCTTTATTATACTGCTTGGGTTTGGGGTCATCTGTGAATATTGGAGTATGCGTATAGGCTTTTTGGCTATGGCTGTTCTTCTCGTGCTTTTGATATTCGCGTTGGCATTGGCAGACAAGGTCATCCGCAAAACGCAAAAAGAGTGAGCGAGGCAAAGGCCAAAGGGTTTACAGCTATGTTTAATCCCGTTATGATAATAATGATAAAAAAATGGAGGCCAAAATATGAAGAGCTATCGTAAGGTGCTGACGCTTAACATTCAAAAGCGGCGACAGATGATCAATATCACACCACAGGTGCAGGCTGCGCTGGTCGAGAGCGGTATCCGCGAAGGCCTTTGCCTTGTGAACGCCATGCACATCACTGCGAGCGTCTTCATAAATGACGACGAATCGGGTCTGCATGCGGATTTTGAACGCTGGCTGGAACGTCTTGCGCCCGAAAAGCCGTATGACCAATACGCGCACAACGGCTATGAAGACAACGCAGACGCGCATTTGAAGCGCACCGTGATGGGGCGTGAGGTGGTTGTGGCTGTGACAGACGGCAGGCTGGACTTCGGACCTTGGGAGCAGATATTCTACGGCGAGTTCGACGGTATGCGCCAAAAGAAGCTGATGATAAAAATCATCGGCGAATAACGCTTTTGATCGGGGAGACGGAAAAAGCCTGTCTCCTTTTTTATTGCTAAGGACGCATTGACAGTCCATGTTTAGCGTTGTTGGGGAAGGCGGTTCACGAAATGCCGAATTGCTCGAAAGCCTTTGGGCGCAAATGCAAGAAAAATATATTGGGCCCGTTTGTGTTTTGATAGAAAACGCCCAACATGGCTGGCCGAGAATTCCGCACCTTAATGACGATGACTATGCGAAGCCGTCTCTTTACATAAAAAGTTGACAACTGAAAAGTGGATGACTACAATAGTAGTCGAAATGTTGATTAAGTAGTTTGTGCTGGAGCACATAAGGGAGATCAAATCGGAGGGAGATGCTTTTATGACAACACTGACGAAGCCGGAATGGGCGGTTATGTCGGCATTGTGGGAAAAGTCGCCGCTGACGATGTCGGGGATCATCGCAGCGATGGGAGACAAGATGGACTGGAAGTACAACACATATGCGACATATGTGAAGCGACTTTGCACAAAGGGGTTCATCGCTTATAACGTTCTGGGGCGCGATAACTTTTATTATCCGGCCGTCCAGAAGGATGAATGCATTGTGGCTGAGAGCAAGAATCTGATCGAAAAGATAAGCGAACGCTCAGCCAAGGCCCTGCTTGTCTGTATGCTTAAAGATGTGAAGCTGACTAAAAAAGAGTGCGATGAGCTTTCAGAACTGATCGAGCAGCTTAAAAAAGAGAGCTTATAGTTATACCAACCTTCAACATGGGTGTCTATCTGTCTATTTGCGCACCATATATATTAATGATGTCGTATCTTACATGCCGAAAAATGAGAAAGAAAATCTAATATACTGAATTAAAAAATGCTTTTTTGGATATGAATCACTAGACGGAGGGTGAGCAAGAATGTTGAAAAAGGCATACAAACGACGCAGAACAATATGGCTGGCCGGCGCAGTGGTGGTGTTGGCAGCTCTGGCTGTTATCAGTGTGATCATGTTTTCTCACACCACGCTGACAGCACAGCAATGGGAAGAGATATATGAAAAAGGGACATACCATGCCGGAATCCGTATAGACGGCATCGACGCGGGCGGCATGACAATGGCACAAGCCGGACAAGCGGTGAGGCAGAAAATGCAGCAGCGATTGGATGATGTGCGCGTGACGATCAATAATGACGGGCAGCAATATGTGCTGACAAAAACCGATTTCGAAACGGCGGACAATGTTGACGAAGTGCTTAAAGAAGCGCTTGAGGTCGCGCGGGAGGGCAGTCGTTTGGGAATAAACCAACTGCTTAACGAGGTTCAAAAAGAAGGCTTGGATTTTACGACCGATTACACGGTGAACACGCAACCCGCCAAGCAACGGATCTCCGATATTGCATTGCAAATCGACGTGCCCGCACAGGACGCGACGGTGCAGATAAACAAGGAAGACCGTGACAACCGTTTCGGCTATACGGACGAAAAGAGCGGCTATAGGGTGGATCAGGCTGCGCTGTACAAAGCGGTCGCGGAGCAGGTGAGAACCCGTGAATACGGTACGGTTGAAATGCCGATTGTCGAAATTCCTGCGGCGGTGACCAGAACCGAATTGATGAAGAACACCGTCAAGCGTGCAACTGCAAGCACGTCGTTCGGGCACAGCCCATATAACAGAGATTCACGCGTGAACAATATCAAAAAGGCCGTGGGTTTGATCAACGGCTATATACTTGCGCCCGGTGAGGACTTTTCGACGAATACCGTGCTGGGTCCGCGTACATACGAGCTTGGCTGGGAGCCTGCGCCCGCGGTGGTGCGCGGCGGGAGTGAGGATCAGGCAGGCGGAGGTGTTTGCCAGGTGTCCACAACGATGTATAATGCGGTGCTTAAGGCTGATTTGGAAATCGTAAGCAGGCAGGGTCATTCCATCATGCTCGGTTACGTGGATGGCGGTCTCGATGCCACAATCAATACCGGCTCAATCGATTTTTTATACAAGAACAACACTGATCATGACATCTATATTTTCTGCTGGGTGAGCAGCGGAAAGCAAACGGTAAACTTTGAAATCTACGGCGCGCCGTTTCCTGATGAGTATGATGAGATTCGTCTGAGCTCGGAGTGCCTTGAAACGTTGCAGCCAGATGGCGATATGCTGATCACGTTGGACAATTCCAAGGCGCCGGGCTATGAGGAGGAAGCGATCAAACGCCGCGAAGGGCACATTTACGCGTCTTATAAGCACTACTATAAGGACGGGGTAGAAATAAAATCGCCGCAGCTGATTGGTAAAACAAAATACAAAGCATACGCGGGTGAAAAGATCGTTGGGCCGCCTGTGATGCAAACACTCCCTGAACAGATGACTGAGACGCTTCCGGATAATTCGGAAGATCTGAGTACGCCGTCCCTGCAGGATAAGCCGCCAAGTGATGCGGACGCTTAAAGACCACAGAAAAACGGATAAATTGTAAGATGTGCACTTAATTTGGATATAATACATTGAAAATGCACGTCCCATGGGATATAATTTTTACTAAAGTTCTTATTTTAAGAGGAGGAGACGTAATTAGAATGGGAGTATTAAAAGGGGCGTGTATTTTCGGACAATCCGGCGGGCCCACGTCGGTGATCAACGCAAGCGCGGCAGGCGTATTCCTTCAGGCTCTTGAGGAAGACTGCATCACAAAGGTTTATGGTGCGGCTCACGGTATCAAAGGCGTTCTGGAAGAAAAGCTTATTGATATGGGGCAGGAAGACAAGAAGGAACTTGAGCTCATGAAGACCACGCCGTCGTCGGCGCTTGGTTCTGTGCGCTATAAGCTCGCTGATGCCGATGTGGACGACACCGATTATAAAAGAATGCTTGAAGTTTTCAAGAAATATGACGTTCGTTATTTCTTCTATAACGGCGGCAACGACTCGATGGACACATGCAACAAGATCAGCAAATACATGCAAAAGTCCGGCTATGAAATGCGCGTAATGGGCGTGCCCAAGACGATTGATAACGATCTGTGGGCCACCGACCACTGCCCGGGCTATGGCAGCGCCGCAAAATATATCGCCACCTCCACGATGGAAGTCTATCTCGATGCACGCGTATACGACACGGGCATGATCACGATTCTTGAGGTGATGGGAAGAAACGCGGGATGGCTCACAGCCGCGACTGCGCTTGCGTCCTACAAGGGACTTGGCCCCGATCTGATTTATCTGCCGGAAAAAGATTTCGACATGGATCAGTTCATAGCGAGTGTCAAGGATATCTATGCGAAGAACAAGAAGGTGATCGTTGCGGTATCCGAAGGCATCAAGGACAAAGACGGCCGTTACATCAGCGAATACGGCAGCGACCTCACAAAGACCAAGGACTCTTTCGGTCATGCGCAGCTGGGCGGTCTTGCGAATACGCTGGCCAATTACTGCAAAGAGGCAACAGGCGCGAAGGTGCGCGGCATCGAATTCAGCTTGCTGCAGCGCTGCGCGGCTCATTCGGGTTCCCTCACGGACATCAACGAATCGTTCATGGCGGGCCAGGCGGCTGTGAAGGCTGCCGTGGAAGGCATGACGGATCATATGGTTGCGTTTGAGCGTGAGCCGGGCAAGGAATACAAGTGCAACATGAAGCTCATCAATCTCAACGAAGTGGCCAACAAGGAGAAGAAGATTCCCGATGAATGGATTCTTCCGGATGGGAAAGGCCTCACGCAGGACTTTGTCGATTATGCGCTTCCGCTGATTCAGGGCGAGACCACGCTGCCCAAGGAAGACAGCCTGCCGCGTTTTGCAAAGCTGAAGAAGGTTTTTGTATAGAAATTAGCCATATATTTGTGCAACGTATGAAAAGGAGCCCACTGCGGCTCCTTTTAAACTGTAATAAGCCTTTAAATATTATTTAGTGGGCAAGACGGGCTATGATTTACCCCAAAAAGCACGGCTTTTCGGGGGCCCCAAGCTCGCGCAGCCCACTCCTTGCGGCTTTGCGCAGTTTCGAGTTTGTGAGGAACAAATAAACCCGGTAAACTGGCGGAAAACCGTAGGTTTTTCGACAAGCTAAAAGGAGCCCATGGCGGCTCCTTTTTGATACCAATTTTGATTATTTCTTTCACTTGTCTAGGTTGGCGTTGACAAACGCGTTAAGCCGTCTTGCGAATTCGGGATACGCCTCAAAGAACCTATTGAATATATCCATATGCTTTTGCGTGTTGGCACTGATATTATGCTCAATCAATTCGGTCTCCTTGAGCAGGTTTTCCTCAATGCCGATCGTTCTTAAGAATTTTTCAACTAGATTATGCCGTTCCAGTAAAAAAGCGCCCAACTCTTTGCCGGTATCCGTCAATTCAATGATGCCGTACTTTTTGTATTTGATGAGGCCGTATTCGCCCAGCTTTTGTACCATTTTGGTGGCGGATGAAGCCCTGACGTTGAGGTTTTCCGCAAGCTCGTTAATACGAAGGTACCCATGCTCTTCGCAGCTTCGAAAAACCATCTCAAGATAATCCTCCATGGCCGGTGTCAGCGCCATGTTTTTTTCACGGAGAAGCTGATACCCCCTTACAGTGTGAAACTCGTTATCCATGTTTTTTATCCCATCATATTCTTTCATTGATACGTCGTCATCATTTCATTATATTCGTCACACTCCAAAAATATCTGAATATAGTGTAGAGAAAAAAACTTTCTCGTGGCTAAAACGAGAAGACATTGAAATCAGGAGGACGCTATGTCTCAAGAATATATACCGCTCAGCGAGCTGCCCCTCGGGCACAAAGCAAAGGTGAAGATGCTCACTTCAGACGGCACATCACGCAGACGCATGCTGGACCTTGGCCTTATCATCGATACCGTGGTGGAGGCGCTGCTCAAAAGCCCCGCAGGCGACCCTGTGGCGTACAACATTCGCGGCGCTGTGATTGCACTGCGAACCGAAGAAGCAGGCAAGATATTGGTTCAGGCTTATTAGCCGATGGCTTGAAAGGATTTGAATATGGGTTTAACCAATCAATCGACAGGCCGCGGCGCAATGGAGAGTGAACTGCGTATTGAACGCTACTCGAAGGACGATAAGGTGATCGCGCTTGCGGGCAACCCCAATGTGGGCAAGAGCACGGTGTTCAACAGCCTTACAGGCTTAAAACAGCACACGGGCAACTGGCCGGGTAAAACAGTGACAAACGCGCAGGGGAGATACAGACACAAGGACAGGAATTTTATCATGGTGGATCTTCCGGGTACATACTCGCTGATGGCCAACTCGGCAGAAGAGGAGGTCGCCAGAGATTTTATCTGCTTTGGTGATCCCGACGCCACAGTGGTGGTCACCGATGCGACGTGCCTGGAGCGTAATTTGAACCTTGTACTGCAAACGCTGGAGATCACCGGCAAGGTGGTGGTCTGTGTGAATCTGCTGGATGAAGCCAAGCGCAAGAAGATACACATCGATCTAAAAGAATTATCAAAGCAGCTTGGTGTGCCCGTGATCGGCACGAGCGCGCGAAGCGGCAAGGGGCTGAGTGAGATGATGAACGCTGTGTACACGGTATCACACTCAGACGACAAGAGGCAGTCGCTAAAGATTGTTTATGACGAAGCGATTGAAAATGTCATAAGCATAATTGAGCCTGCACTGCAAGCGCGGCTTCGCGGGCAGCTGGACAGCCGCTGGACAGCGCTTAAGCTGCTGGATGCCGATGCAACACTACTTGAAGCCATCAGTAAATATATCGGATTTGATCTTATGGACGATGAAACGGTTGTCGATAAGCTGGCACAGGCACGCACGTTGCTTGCTCAGAAGGGGATTGATGCGGACGCCCTGCGTGACCGCATTGTATCCAGCATCGTGCGCAGCGCCGAGGCGATATGTGCCAAGACTGTTAAATTTGAAAACGTCACGTATAATCAGATGGATCGTCGCATCGACAAGGTGCTCACGTCCAAGGTGTTTGGCTTACCAATCATGCTGGCGCTGCTTGGTGTTATCTTCTGGCTCACGATCACAGGCGCAAATTATCCGTCTGCAATACTCGCGGACGGTTTGTTCTGGGTCGAAGACCAGCTGGCCGCGTTTTTGATGTGGCTGGGCACACCCTCATGGGTGCATGGCGTGCTGGTGCTGGGTATTTACCGGACGATCGCATGGGTGGTATCCGTGATGCTGCCGCCCATGGCGATTTTCTTCCCGCTGTTCACGCTGCTTGAGGACTTAGGATACCTGCCGCGCGTGGCGTTTAATCTGGATAAGTATTTCAAAAGAGCATGTGCCTGCGGTAAACAGGCGCTGACAATGTGCATGGGCTTTGGCTGCAACGCGGCGGGCGTGGTAGGCTGCCGCATCATCGAATCCCCGCGAGAGAGGCTGATCGCCACCATTACCAACAATTTCGTACCATGCAACGGGCGGTTCCCCACGCTCATCGCGATCATCACGATGTTCTTCGCCGCCGTGGTGACAGGGCCGTTTCAGTCGGTGGTTTCCGCGCTGGTGCTGGTCGCTGTGATACTCTTCGGTATCATAATGACGCTGTTTGTCTCAAAAATGCTGTCCAAAACGATGTTAAAGGGTGTGCCGTCGTCATTCGCATTGGAGCTGCCGCCATACAGAAGGCCGCAAATCGGCAAAATCATTGTGCGCTCGATAATCGACAGAACACTATTCGTGCTGGGGCGCGCCGTGGCGGTTGCGGCACCGGCAGGGTTCGTTATTTGGGGGCTTGCAAACATCTATGTGGGCGGCTTGAGTTTGCTGGCACATTGCGCGAATTTCTTTGATCCGTTTGCGCACCTGATTGGCCTCGACGGATTTATCCTCATGGCTTTCATACTCGGATTCCCGGCCAACGAGATTGTGGTGCCCATCATCATCATGAGCTACATGGCGACAGGCAGCATGATTGAGCTGGATTCGCTGGACCAACTGCGCGAGCTGCTGGTCTCACACGGCTGGACGTGGCTCACAGCCATTTGCGTGATGTTGTTCTCGCTGATGCACTGGCCGTGCGGCACCACCTGTTGGACGATAAAAAAAGAAACACAGAGCTGGAAATGGACGGCAGTGTCGTTCCTTGTGCCCACTGTCTGCGGCATCGTGGTCTGCTTTGTGGTGGCAAGTGCGGTGCGATTGTTGGGGTTGGTATAAAGAAAGCAGCAGGTGATGAGCCTGCTGCTTAAATTGCGCATATCTTTAACACTAAAAACCGTAATAGAGATTCTTTGTCTTGTTGAATGAAACCAGAAACACGATGCCAGCGATGAGTCCGGCAACGATGCACATCACATTCAGAATGGGAATGATGAATAGCATATAGACGATGAGCGACAAGATGGCAAGCAACGTCCAGCTTGAATATAGTCCTTGAGCATTTAGAAAGCGGCCGCTTGAAGCCTCGAATTCCTTAATGCCCATGACGATGTTGTAAGATATATACAATGAGATGAGGGTGGATGTCAGCCCCAATACAAACGACAGAATGTCATTGGTGACTATGCCGAACAACTCCATGATATATAGCAAACCGGCGAAAACCGCCATGCCCAGCGCAACAGGCCGCGATTTTACAAACCGAGGGCTCATTCTTTCATGTTCTGCAAGACCATGAAAGACCAATATGTAACCAACGAAATCGGGGATAAGCCCGATTTGCGAGGTGCCCAAGGTAAGATTAAAATCAAGAAATACAAACAGGAATCCGATAAAAATATTTCGCATATTACACCCCTCATAATATCATCTTATTTAGATTAGGCTGTTTCTTTGAACTGTACTTTTTATTTTATCTTAGCGATCCATTTTTGTTTCTACCTACATTGTTACGCTTAGCTTCTTAAGCTGCACCGTCTGGAATGTTTCGGTTGATATAATAGCTTATTCTCAGAAAAATACTCCACATCTCTTTTCGCAGAATCAAAAATCTCATACCGGTATATTTTTTCATTACTCAGCAGAATCAACCGTGCGCGTTGGCCATTTTTCTTTTCCCGTAGGGATTGAATAGCTTGTTGTTCTAATTTGTTCATAATACCAAGAATACTTTACCTTCAAGATACCATTTGAAAATCTTACGAACGTTTGCCGCTTTATTTCATATAATAAACTCCGTCATCATCGTATGATGATTCGCCTTTGACAATAAACCCATACCGTTCATATAGATTCCCTTCCCAGTCCATGTCCACCCACCGGGTATCCAGATCGCTTTCCGTCATGGCGCAGTAACCGACGCAGGCCGGGTCGTTGAAGTAATAGATATATTCGTCGTCAGCTTTCCCGTATCCGACACAGATGATCCAATGGCCGTCTTCAATGGTGTTGTCACTCTCTATTTGTCCGGACACGTACTCTTCATAGTAAGCTTGTACATCCGCCGGATCCATCTCCCAGGTATTGTAATCCCAGGCCTGGACCGCCATCATCATCGGATAACCGCTGTCAATGGCTTCCCGCAGCTCCTCGAAAGAGATGTCGCTCTTTTCTTCAGCATCCACCTTATTTGCTTCAAAGTAGTTTCGGACCATCGCCGGGCTGGTGCCGGTCTGTTCCGAAGTCCCAAGCTCTTCTTCATATGTCTTGAGATTGATATCCCCATCGTATGGGTGGAGCCAGTTAATGATCATCTGGACACAGGTCGTACCGCAGGTGTAGTCACCGTACTGACGCAGGTTGGGAATCTCAATAAACTCGTCGGCATCAGAGATGCGGCCATAATAGATACCGTTGTTCTCGCCATTATTATTTCCAATCGTCTGCTCGCTGCACCCGCATAACACCAGTACCAGGCAGAACAGCACGCTTACCAAAATCACCGTTTTTCTCATATCATTAATCCTCCTAATAATTGTGTTATTCTAAGTGAAAACCCAATAGCGGTAATTCAGTATCACTCATTAAGCTCCGAACCCAGAAAAGTTTTTTTTGCAATTATAACAATCCTTCTTTTATAAGATGTAAAATTTGCATCAAACACCTCATACTTATCTTTTTTGCAAATAGCAACTGTGATAAAAAATGAAGTTCATCACCATCAGAAATCAGTATTTCCAAATCATGAATTCCTAAGAGCTCATTATAATTTCACTTTTATGCTTATATGAACATCAGTTTCCTTGATGACTATTCTTTTGTATTTTGTTTTATCATACTTTTCAGTATAAGCTTTCCTTTTAATATATGGAACCCCATATAAAATATTTTCGTCATGACCAACAGGGAATCGTTTGCAGGCAACATGTTTTATTAGCCATGTCGTTACCATGCATTTAAAATAAATTCACGATAATTGCCCTCATGCAGGCTCTGTAAAGCAAAAGCATCACATATATAAGTTGTTTTTCTATTATTCGTGTTTTTATATTTGCACACTTATCATATAGTCATGATTCAGTATAATCAGTGCAGCTATACATGTCTATGATAAGAAGTTCGCTCTATAACACGAACATTAATTAATATGAACGATATAAATGTATGCAATTTAATTGACATGACAAGCCTGTCCATGTAGACTGAATTTGCTGAAAGTTGTCACATTATTATATCAACGAAGGAGTTCGCTATGAAAGTCGCTGTGATCATGGGGTCCATATCCGACCTGCCAGTGCTCGAAAAGACGATAAAGACACTAAAAAGCTTCGGAGTGGATGTGCAGGCGCGGGTCTTAAGTGCACACAGGACACCGGATGAAGCACACGCTTTTGCCGCTGGGGCGCAAAGCGAAGGTATAGAAGTGATCATCGCGGCGGCAGGCAAGGCCGCGCATCTTGCTGGCGTACTCGCTGCATATACCACAATGCCTGTGATCGGGTTGCCCGTGAAATCATCCACCATGGACGGGCTGGATTCGCTGCTCTCCACAGTGCAGATGCCACCAGGCATCCCTGTGGCGACGGTGGCGATCAACGGCGCGGAGAACGCCGCGCTGCTTGCGGTGCAAATACTGTCTTTAAAATATACCGAGCTGAAACAAAAGCTTGCAGAGCATAAAAAGGATATGGCAGAAAAGGTTATGGAATCGAATAAAAATCTTCAGAAGGAGATCGAAATATTATGAAGCAAATGGATCAGATTTATGAAGGCAAAGCCAAAAAGGTTTTCACCACGGACGATCCTGACTGCGTGATCGTATCTTACAAGGATGACGCGACGGCATTCAATGGCCAAAAACGCGGCACCATCGTCGGCAAAGGCGTGGTTAACAACAAGGTGTCCAACCACTTCTTCAAACTGCTTGAAAGCAAGGGCATACCGACGCATTTTGTGGAGCAGCTTTCTGATCGCGAAACGGTGGTCAAGAAGGTGGAGATCGTGCCGGTTGAGGTGATTGTCAGAAACAAAGCAGCAGGCAGCTTTTCAAAGCGCATGGGCATCGAGGAAGGTAAGGAGCTGAATTGCGCCATTCTGGAATACAGCTACAAAAACGATGATCTGGGCGATCCGTTCATCAACTCATATTACGTGCGGGCGCTGGGCCTTGCGACAGATGAGGAGATGGACAAAATCAAAGACATTTCCTTCAAGGTCAACGATATTTTGATCGAATACTTAAAGGGCTTTGGTGTGGAGCTGATCGACTTCAAGCTTGAGTTCGGACGCTTTCACGGTGATATCATACTCGCGGACGAGATATCGCCAGATACCTGCCGTTTTTGGGATATCGAGACGGGCAGGAAGCTCGACAAAGACCGCTTTCGCAGGGACTTAGGTGACGTCGAGGAAGCCTACAAAGAGATTATCAGCAGATTGATGGGAGAATAATATGCCCCTTCGCATAAAACAACTTGCGCCGTATGAGCGGATTAAGCCCGGTGATGACACCATGCACGAGGAATGCGGCGTATTCGGCGTGTATTGTCCGGACGGCAGTGTTGAGCCGACCGAGGCGTCTTACTACGGCCTTTTGGCGTTGCAGCACCGCGGTCAGGAGAGCGCAGGAATTGCAGTAGCCAAAAACAACCATATCGAATATCATAAAGACATGGGCCTTGTGACTGAGGCTTTTAAAACGGGTTTGGAGAGGCTCGTAGGCGGATTCGCCGCCATCGGGCATGTGCGTTATTCGACGATGGGCGACAGCCTGCTGGCCAACGCTCAGCCGCTAGTCATCAGCTCTAAGAAGGGTCACATCGCGCTTGCGCACAACGGCAACCTCATCAATGCCAAGGAATTAAGAGATGAGATGGAAAACGCGGGCGCCATATTTCAGACGTCTATCGACTCTGAGGTGATCGCAAGCCTCATTGCCAAGCACAGCGCAGAAGGCATCATCGAAGCGGTGACCAAAACGATGGGGATGCTTAAAGGCAGCTATGCGCTTGTGATTATGACACCGGATATGCTGATCGGTGTGCGCGACCCTAAGGGCATACGTCCCATATCACTCGGGCATATCGAGGATACGTATGTGTTCGCGTCCGAATCCAGCGCTTTTGACGCAATCGGCGCGGAGTTTATCCGAGACCTTCGGCCCGGCGAGATCGTCGTGGCGGACAAGAGCGGTTTAAAATCGTATCAGGGCTCGCACGCGCCGGAAACTGCGCTTTGTATATTTGAATATGTGTATTTTGCGCGGCCTGATTCGGATATCGATGGCATACCCGTACACAGGGCGCGTGAAAAAGCGGGTGAGATGTTGGCACTGACGTGCCCTGCAGATGCAGACGTGGTCGCGGCTGTACCGGACAGCGCCATGCCTGCGGCGATGGGTTACGCGCAGCAGTCAGGGCTGCCATATACCATCGCGCTTTCAAAAAACCGTTATGTGGGGCGCACATTTATACAGCCGTCGCAGGGCAAGCGCGAGGTGAGCGTCAATATAAAGCTCAATGCGATAAAGCGCAATGTGCGCGGAAAACGCGTGGTTCTTGTGGACGATTCCATCGTGCGCGGCACCACATCAAAAAGAATCGTAGAAATGCTCAAATTAGCGGGAGCCAAAGAGGTGCATATGCGCATCAGCTCGCCGCCCATTAAATACCCGTGCTTTTTCGGCATCGATACCTCCTCGCACGATCAGCTGATCGGTGCCAAGAATTCTGTTGAGGAGATCAGAAAGGTGATCGGTGCGGATTCACTGCACTATCTCGCGATTGAAGACCTTTTAAGAACCGTGGAGGGCGCGGCATGCAATTTTTGTGTGGGCTGCTTCAACGGCAAATATCCGGATGACGTGAGCGGCCTGCTGAAATGCGGGAAAAAGAACGTACTCGATTAAACACCCCAAGATAAGGAGAGTTTATGGCTTATACATACAAAGACGCAGGCGTCGATGTGGAGGCGGGCTATAAGGCGGTAAGCCTGATGAAGGAGCATGCCGCATCCACATTCAACGACCATGTGCTACAGGGACTGGGTTCCTTCGGCGGCATGTACGACAACGGAAACGGTCAGGTGCTTGTGTCCGGTACGGACGGCGTGGGCACAAAGCTCAAAGCCGCTTTCGTAATGGACAAGCACGACACGGTGGGTATCGATTGCGTTGCCATGTGCGTAAACGATGTCGTCTGCCACGGCGCGAAGCCGATGTTTTTCCTCGACTATATCGCGACGGGTAAGCTGTATCCCAATGTGGCTGCGGATATCGTGAAGGGCGTGGCGGCGGGCTGCCGTGAGGCGGGCTGCGCGCTTATCGGCGGAGAGACAGCGGAAATGCCGGGCTTCTACAACGCGGGCGAGTACGATATGGCAGGCTTTTGTGTGGGCAGCGTGGACAAAGACAAACTCATAAACGGCAGCAGTATTGAAGCGGGCGATGTGTTGATCGGTCTTGGTTCATCGGGCATTCACAGCAACGGCTTTTCCCTCGTGCGCAAGCTTGTTCCAATGGACGCAAAAGTGCTCTCCACATACATTGATTCTTTCGGCAGGACGATGGGGGAAGAGCTGATAACTCCCACGCGCATATATGTCAAAACACTGTTGTCTCTGATGGAGCGTTTTGAGATAAAAGGCGCGGCGCATATCACTGGCGGCGGTTTTGTTGAGAACATCCCGCGTATACTGCCAAGCGGTCTTTGCGCACAGATTCAGCTCGGGAGTTGGGATATGCTGCCCGTATTTAATCTGCTTGTCAGTGAAGCGAAGCTCGGCACACACGGCGCATACAATACTTTCAACATGGGTATCGGTATGGTGCTGGCTGTGAAGCCGGGTTTAGCAAACGATGTGGTTCTCGCGGCGCAGGCGTTAGGAGAAAAAGCGTTCGTGATCGGTCACGTGGCGAAAGGTGAGGGCGTACAGCTGTGCGAATAGATAAGCTGGTCGTGATGGTATCGGGCGGCGGCACAAATTTTCAGTCCATACTGGACGCTTGTACGGACGGTCGCATCGGTGCGCGCGTGGTGGGCGTGGTGGCCAGCAAGCCGGGCGTTTATGCGCTGGAACGCGCGAAAAACGCAGGCGTTCCGGGTGTGGTGATTTCCCCTAAGGATTATGAGAGTCAGATCTCGCACGATGAAGCCGTGATCAAGGCGATTGAAGGCTTTGGCGGGCAGGCAGTGGTGCTTGCGGGGTATATGTCGATACTCGGCTCGACTCTGGTGAGCCGTTTTCCGATCGTGAACATCCATCCGGCACTGATACCGTCTTTTTGCGGCAAGGGATATTACGGCAGGCATGTGCATGCCGCTGTGCTCGAATACGGCGCGAAGGTGTCGGGCGCGACGGTGCATTTTGTGGACGAGGGCACGGATACCGGCCCCATTATCATGCAGAAAAGCGTGGACGTGCTGGACGACGATACACCGGAAACGCTCGCCGCGCGCATACTTGAGGTAGAGCACGAGATTCTCGTCAAATCCGTCGCGCTGCTTTGCGCAGGGCGGCTGGAGCTTTGCGGCCGCCGCGTGCGGGTAAACCCGGAACCGTGACGTCACGATGCCTGTAGGGGCCATCTGTGATCGCCCGCGTATGGCAAATCCGTAACCACTGGTCGCCGCAATAACCTATCAAACAGAATTAATTTGGAGGTTTAACATATGAAAAGAGCTTTTTTGAGCGTGTTTGACAAAACAGGCGTTGTGGAATTCGCAAAAGGCCTTGAAAGCCTTGGTTTCGAGATTCTCTCGACAGGCGGCACGCAGCGCGAACTGGAACAGGCGGGCGTGAAGGTGACCAACGTGTCGGATATTACCGGCTTTCCAGAATGTCTCGACGGCCGCGTGAAAACGCTGCACCCGAAAATCCACGCGGGCATACTCGCGATGCGCGGCAACGCGGATCATATGGCACAGGTGGATAAGCTGGGCGTGGGGCTGATCGACGTGGTGGCGGTGAACCTATATCCGTTTAAGGCGACAATATCCAAGGAAGACGTGACACTGGAAGAGGCGATAGAAAACATCGACATCGGCGGGCCGACCATGCTGCGCGCGGCAGCGAAGAACTGGCAGGACGTCGCATCAATTGTCGATCCCGCTGATTATGAACGCGTACTCAGCGAGCTCAAAATCGGCAGCATCACCAAGGAAACAAAGTTTGATCTCTGCGTCAAGGTGTTTGAGCACACAGCGGCATACGATGCGCTGATTTCAGCATACTTGCGTGAACGCAACGGCGGCGGATATCCCGATAAACTGACGCTCACATATGAAAAGGTGCAGGGCATGCGCTACGGTGAGAACCCGCATCAGAGCGCCGCATTTTATAAGGAACCGATTGGCACCCATGGCACGCTGGCCGAAGCGCAGCAGCTTTGGGGCAAGGAGCTCTCTTTCAACAACATCAACGATACCAACGGCGCACTCGATTGCCTGCGCGAGTTCGAAGATACCACTGTGGTGGCATCCAAGCACGCCAACCCGTGCGGCGTGGGCAGCGCGGGTACACTTTACGATGCGTACATGAAGGCGTACAGCGCCGACCCCGTATCCATATACGGCGGCATCGTCGCGGTGAACGCCGAGGTCGATAAAAAAACCGCCGAAGAGATGGTCAAAACATTCCTTGAGATCATCGTCGCGCCCGGTTTTACGGACGACGCGCTTGAGGTGTTGAAGACCAAGAAGAACCTGCGCTTGCTGCAGCTTAAGGACATTTCGGCAAAGGTAAAGCCGAACGCGATGGAGCTCAAAAAGCCGCTGGGCGGCTTGCTCGTGCAGCAGATCGATACCAAGCTGTTGGAAGGCGAGCTTGTCACAGTGACAAAGCGTGTACCCACGCAAAAAGAGCTTGAAGACTTAATGTTTGCATGGAAGATCGTCAAGCACATCAAATCCAACGGCATTTCGGTGGCCAAGGACTTAAAGACACTGGGGTTAGGGCCCGGGCAGGTGTCCCGTGTATGGGCGGCCGAGGCGGCTTTGCAGCGCGCTGGCGAAGATGTCAAAGGTGCCGTGCTCGCATCCGATGCGTATTTCCCGTTTGACGATTGCGTGCGCCTTGCGGCAAGCTATGGCATCAGCGCAATCATACAGCCGGGCGGCAGCATACGCGATGAAGATTCCATTAAGGCCTGCGACGAATTAGGCATTGCGATGGTGTTCACAGGCATGCGGCATTTCAAACATTAAGGAGCAAGACATGAGGATACTCGTGGTGGGCGGCGGTGGCCGCGAACACGCGATCATATGGAAACTGAAACAAAATAAAAACATCGATGAGATACACTGCGCACCCGGCAACGGCGGCATTGCGCAGATAGCCACGTGTGTGCCGATACAGGCGACGGATATCAATGGAATTGCAGATTACGCAAAACAGCAGCAATTCGATCTCGTGATCGTCGCGCCCGACGACCCGCTCTATATGGGACTCGTGAACAAGCTTCAAGAGCAAGGTATCCGCACTTTCGGCCCCACGGCGGATGCGGCACGCATCGAAGGCAGTAAGGTGTACGCCAAATATTTGATGCAAAAGTACGGCATACCCACCGCGGCGTGTGAGGTGTTCGGTGACTACGACAAGGCGGCGACTTATGTGCAGAGCTGCAAAACGCCCGTCGTGGTCAAGGCGGATGGGCTTGCTCTTGGCAAGGGCGTAATCGTTTGCCAGACGGCGAATGAAGCGCTGGACGCGCTAAAAGAGATCATGGTGGATAAGGCATTTGGCGACGCGGGCAGCCGTGTGGTGATCGAGGCGTTTCTCGAGGGCCCCGAGGTTTCGGTGCTTGCGTTTTGCGATGGCAAAACAATACTGTCCATGCAGAGCGCGCAGGATCATAAACGCGCGTACGACGGAGACAAAGGCCCAAATACGGGCGGTATGGGCACGTTCTCGCCGAGCCCTAAATACACGGATGAGATTCAAAAGGTTGCAGAAGAGACGATCATTCGGCGTACGGTGGAAGCGCTTAACGCGGAAGGCGTCTGTTTCAAGGGCATCATATTCTTTGGGCTGATGCTCACCAAGGACGGCCCCAAGCTGCTCGAATACAATGCGCGCTTCGGCGATCCCGAGGCGCAGGTGGTGCTGCCGCGGCTCAAAAATGACTTACTTGAGATTTTTAATGCAGTGATTGATGGCACGCTGGACAAAATCACGCTGGAATGGGACGAGAGAACCGCCGTGTGCGTGGTGATGGCGTCGGGCGGATATCCCGGCAAATATCCAAAGGGCATGCTTATCGGCGGCCTTGAGAATGTTCGTGACGCTGTGGTGTATCACGCGGGCACGGCCTTAAAGGACGGTGCGTTCGTGACAAACGGAGGGCGTGTGCTTGGCATTACGGCACTCGGTGCTGATATACCTGCCGCGCGGCAAAAGGCGTACAGTGAGTTAAGCAAGGTTTGGTTCGACGGTGCGCAATACCGCACGGATATCGGCATTAAATAGACTGATATATGACTCAATATGTGGCGGGGCGGGTTTTTACCCGCCCTTGTTGTTCCACAGCAAAAGCGCAGTCACCTCAAGCATGCCGAGAGGTTCCACGGCTAAGAGCGCTGTCACCTCGAGCTTGTCGAGAGATCCAGATGGCAAAAGTCCTGTCACCTCGAGCATGCCGAGAGGTCCCTCGAGAAAAGCGCTGTTACCCCGAGTATGTCGAGAGGTCCCCCGAGAAAAGCGCTGTCACCTCGAGCATGCCGAGAGGTCCCACGAGAAAAGCGCTGTTACCCCGAGTATGCCGAGAGGTCCCACGAAAAACGCGCTGTCACCTCGAGCATGCCGAGAGGTCCCACGGCTAAGAGCGCCAAAACATGGGTTGCTAGTCCATTCCATAGGGGCGGGTTTCCATGCACGCCTGTACAATTCGTCATGTTAATTTTACACACATATTGTTTGATATTAAACCTTTCATACTGTATGCTTAAAAAGATCGGCATCAATTTAAGGAGCATATAAATGCCAAGAATTCTGAGTGTGCTTATTCGCGCACAGATAAGGCTTGTCAAACCCATTCTTAATAAATTCAGTATACAGACAGCAAGAGCATTCCAGGATAATCTTGGTGATATGGAAGCAAAATCGATGGCATCAAAGGTTAACTTTGAGCCTGTCAAATTTGATAATTTTGAGGCGTGTTTTGTGTCCCCGAAGGGCAAAGAGCAGCATTGCCATGTGGTGTTGTATCTGCATGGCGGCGGGTATGTGGCCGGCAATATTGCATATGCCCGCGGTTTTGCGAGTATGCTGGCCGTGGAGACAAATCGGTTCGTGCTGGCCGTGGCTTATCGGCTCGCCCCGGAAAACCCTTTCCCGGCGGCTGTGGAAGATGCTCTTTGCGCCTATCAGTATCTGATTGAAGCAGGATATAAGGCGGAGAATATTTCGCTCGTGGGCGAATCCGCCGGAGGCGGGCTGACGTTCGCGCTGTGCTTAAAGCTTAAAGAAGCTGGACTGCCGCTGCCGCATGCGCTGGTGGGCATATCGCCGTGGACCGACTTGACATTCGCCGGCGAATCCTATAAAACCAATAGTAAGAATGATCCAACGCTTTCGGAACAGGCGCTGCGCAGTTATGCAAAGGCTTATGCGGCAGGGCAGGAGGAAAACCCGCTTGTGTCGCCCGTTTTTGGTGATCTTGCCGGTTTACCGCGTTCACTGATATTTGCGGGCAGCCGTGAGCTGCTGCTCGACGATGCGAAAATGCTGGCCGAGCGGCTCAAAGAGGCAGGGAGCCCGTGTGAATTGGTTGTTGAGGATGGAATGTGGCACGTGTACGTGCTGTTTAGGATACCTGAGGCAATACATGCCTTGAAGAAAATTGCCGCCTTTTTGGAGTGATTTATGAGCAGCAGTGATAAGCAACATACGAAATGGATGAAGCTTGATAACGCCGCGAAGATATACCCCGCGGCCAAGAAGCGCAATTGGAAGGCGTTGTTTCGCCTTTCAGCAGACCTCTCTGAGGAGATCGATCCTGTGGTTTTGGAAAAAGCGCTGCTATCAACGCTGGCTCGTTTTCCGGGCTTTGCGTTGAAACTCAAACGCGGCCTTTTTTGGTATTACCTTGAGCACAACGAGGGTCAGCCGGATTTAAAGCAGGACGAATCCTATCCGTGCGTGCATATGAACTTTGAAGAGAATAAAGGCTTTATGTTTCGCGTGCTGTATTATAAGCATCGCATTGCTGTGGAAATCTTTCACGCGCTGACGGATGGCACAGGCGGACTGTGCTTTTTAAAGACGTTGGTGGCGGAGTATCTGCGCTTAAAATACGGCGCCGATATACCGAGAGATAATGAAATACTCGATTGCTGCGCAGCGCCTGCTGCGGATGAAACTGAGGACGCATATTTGAAATATGCCAAGAACATCAAGCGGACACGCAGCGAACCCAATGCGTATTTTATCAAAGGCACCAAGGAAAGCGATGGCTTTGTCAACGTCACAACGGGCATGATTCCGGTGGGTGAAGTGATAGCGCGTGCCAAAGAAAAAAACGTGTCGCTCACGGACTATATCACCGCAGCATTGATTATGGCTGTTGATAAGCTTCAGCGTAAAGCCGTCAAAAACGAAAAACGCATGAAGCCTGTAAAAATATGCATTCCTATTAATCTGCGCCGGTTTTATCCGACCAACACGATGCGCAACTTTGCGAGCTATGTGAACCCCGGCATAGATCCCAAATACGGTACATATAGCTTTGAAGAGGTACTGACAGCGGTGCATCACTATATGCGCAGCGAAGTGACGGAAAAGCTGCTTGGCGCCAAGATTTCCACGAATGTACGCTCTGAGACTCATCGCGTGCTGCGCGTCACACCGTTGTTTATTAAGAACATCGCCATGAAACTGACATTCAACCTTGTCGGAGATCGCAAAAGCTCCACCAGCATATCCAATCTTGGAAATGTGAAGCTGCCGCCGCAGATGGCGGCGTATATCACGCGTATGGATTTCATACTGGGGCCGCTTTCGCGCAACCGGATAGTGTGCGGCGCGCTTTCATATAATGGTACGCTTATGCTCAACTTTGTGAGGACGATAAAGGAAAGTACGCTGGAACGAGAGTTTTTCCGTTATCTGGTGAAGCTCGGCGTGCCGGTCAAGATCGAAAGCAACCAAAGATGGTAAACTGGAGAGGATGAGAGATATGTCTTACTGTGTGAACTGCGGTGTAGAGCTTGAGAAGAGCGAAAAATACTGTCCGCTTTGCAATGTGGAGGTGCTAAATCCAAAAGCACCATGGCAGGAGCCCGTGGAGCGGCCATACCCACGGTATTTGGAGACGCTTGTTCACCGCATTGACCGCCGCTATTTTGCGACACTTGCAGGGCTCATTTTGATGATCCCTATCATGATCACCATTCTTCTTGATATACTGGATGGAAACGGTGTATCATGGTCGGCGTACATCGTCGGCGCGATGGCACTGCTCTTCATATTTATCGTGTTTCCGTTCTATTTCAAGCGCTACCATACGGTTACGTTTTTGTCGGTCAACTGTGCGGCGATTTTGCTTTATCTGCTGTTTATTGAGAGGATGAACGGCGGTCAATGGTTTGTGGGAGTAGGACTGCCGGTCACGGTGGCAGCGAGCATCGGCATCATCATTCTTGCGCTGTTGTTCACGAGAAAGGACATGACAATACTCAAGAAGAGCGCAAGTATATTTTTCGCTTTGGGTTTGTTCGTGCTTGTCGTTGAAGTGATTATCCGATTGAACGAAACGGTACCTTTTGATCTCAAATGGTCATTTTACGCATTGATTCCCTTTGCAATACTCGGCGTAGCGGCGATGATACTTGAACATCGCAAGAATTTTAAAGAGGAAATACGCCGACGATTGTTCTATTGAGATAAAGGAGGGGCGAATGGTGCATTCAGCTATAATGACAGTCATCAAAGATCAAACGCAGAGGTCACTTTGGAGCCTTCACAACGTCATAGACTGCATTCCGGACAATATATGGAGCAAGCTCTATTGCGGCACGCCACTTTGGAAGCATGTTTACCACACGCTGCATTCGCTTGATCGTTGCTATATAAATCCTTATTTATTCGAGGAACCGAAGTTTCATATAGATGGTCTGAATGATCTCAATACACCCACCATAGAATTCTTATCCCGTGATACACTTAAAGAATACGCAAATCAAGTGGAAGGAAAAATAAACGCCTTTCTGAATACGTTCGCAGAAGAAACATTACTGGAGAGACCCGAGCAGTGCCCGTTCACACGTTTCCAATTGATATTCGCCCAACATCGGCATCTGGATATGCACATTGGCATGCTTATGGGCTTTATAATTACAGAGACGGGACGCTGGCCCAAGGTGCTTGGGCTTATGGACGATATAAAAACGCGTGAAGTGTGCGAGTACGATTAACGTTCGAAGGAAGGAGAGCCTTATGAATGTGGCAAGACTTATGGGAACATCATGGCTTGTGCACGACGGCAAGCGCGGGATCATCGTGGATGCCGCCAGAAGGGGACAGGCAGAAGCCATCAAAAAAAGAATTGAACCGCTGGGGCTTACTATACCGCTGCTTTTTCTGACACATACGCACTTCGACCACGCGGGATGTGCGGCAGCATTACAGACTTACACAGGTGCCAAGGTCATAATCGGCGCTGCGGAAGCGGATGGCTTGCAGCAGGGATATACACCCGTGCCCAAGGGCACTTTTGTGGTTACGCGCGTTATTTCTGATGCAGGGCACAAGCTGACACCCAAGCAAACGGAGTATTATGATGCGGTCACGCAGGATATTATCCCGATTGATACGGCGCGTGATCTTAGCGAGTTTGGATTTGACGCGCAGGTTCTGCCGCTGGGCGGACATACAGCAGGCTCGATCGGTCTGCATATGGGTGACTATATCTTTTCTGGCGATACGGTGTTCGGTGTCGGCGGCGTGCTGTATCCACCATTCGCTGATTATCCTGATGAGATACCTGCAGCATGGGAGAAGATTCTTGACACAGGGGCAAAGTATATCTGCCCAGGTCATGGGAGAATGATTACAAGGGAGCATTTGGAAAAGCAATATCACTTGCGATACGGGAAAAGTTGATTGATTAAAATATAAACATCATTTACGGGCGATCAATGATCGCCCCTACAGAAGGGCTTTGTGTATTCTAGCCGAAGGGGCGTCCATTGGACGCCCGGTTGTATCATATAACGTAGGGGCGACCTGTGACGGCCCGCTCTTTAAAAGACAAAAAAGCACGGCATTCAGCCGCGCTTGATATCAATTTTTAACTCTTAATTCTTAATTACTAATTATTCACAGACAAAACGCCTCGGCCACCACGCTAATCGCGTCTGCAGCCTTGCTCGTTTCGATGCAGAAGCTGATGTTCGTTTCAGACGTTGTGATAATCGCGATGCCGATGTTCTTTTCGGCAAGCGCGCCGAAAAGCTTGGCGGCCACACCGGTCTGCTGCTGCATGCCTGCGCCTTCCACCGTCAGCTTGGATAGCGATGACGTCTCAATGATCTCCGCACATTCCTTCTTGTATTTTGCAATGACCCTCAAACAGCTTTTGAGGTCAGCGCGGGGGAGAGAGAACGAAAGGCTTGCTTTGCCGTCATGCGGCATCGTCTGGCTGATGATGTCCAGCTTGATGTCCGCATCCGCAATGTCCGAGAACACCTTGGCGATGGTTTGAGGAGAGAACTTAAACTCTGTAAGCGTCACCATGGCCTGCCCGTCGTCCTTAAAGACGCTTGTTACGGCGTTTTGTTTGATGATGTCGTTCATGTTGTACAGCCCGGCCGGCATTCCGCAGATAAACGCTGCCGCACGTAATGCGCCGAATGCGAAAATCTGGCGTGACTGAGCCGTGTGTTTGATCTCCACGATCTCATCAGTGCCGATGAAATAGACGCTATGCTCGCCGGGGATCGTGCCGCCGCGCACCGCGTGAATACCGATTTCATGCCCGCGTTTTTCGGTGCGTGTGCAACGCCCGCAAACAAACGGCTTGGGCGCCATAAGCGCATCGTTGATAGCCTCGGCGATTGCAAGTGCAGTGCCGCTCGGAGAATCCACCTTTTGGTTATGGTGCTTCTCGACGATCTCGATGTCACAGTCTTCACCTAAGAAAGCAGCTGCCCGGCGAGAGAGCTCCATTTGGAGATTGACCCCAAGCGACATGTTGGCGGAAAAGAACACGGGGATCTGCGCCGCTGCGTTTCTGATTTTTTCCTTTTCCTCATCCGTAAAACCCGTTGTGGCGATCACGATGGGGGTATTGTGCGAAAGCGCATACCTTAAATTGGCCTCAAGCGCGTCGGGACGCGAGAAATCGACAATCACATCTCCGGCTTCACGACAATCAAATATGTCGGCGTAAACAGGATATTCATTTATTATGGCGTCCGGCATTTTGTCGATGCCAGCGCAGACGCGCATATCATCCATATCAGCAGCGAATTTTGCAACCGTTTGACCCATTTTTCCGTTTGCGCCGCATATGATTAAATTGGTCATTCTTACCTCTCATCCTATGTATGTCAATGCTCCTAATACTGTCAAGCGATATCAAACCCCATAGCTATCAGCTCTTTTTTCAACAGAACGGCCTTATCCGCACTCATTTCACAAAGAGGCATGCGCGGCAGCCCAACGTTGATACCGATCATGTTGAGCGCTGTCTTAACAGGTATGGGATTCACCTCGGAAAACAGTGCGTTCACGAGCGGATTGAGCTTAAATTGAAGCTCTCTTGCGCGCGCGATATCGCCTTCCAGAAAGCTCATGACCATATCGTGCGTCATTTCCGGCAGCAGATTGGACACCACGGAAATCACACCCTTGCCGCCCAGAGAAAGCAACGGCACCACATGGTCGTCGTTGCCCGAGTAAATATCAATTTCGGGGCAAAGACGCGCGATCTCAGCGATTTGCGAGATGTTGCCGCTTGCTTCTTTGATGGCAACAATGTTGTCATGAGAGGTGATTTCCTTCATGACCCATGGCTTAATGTTGACGCCGGTGCGTCCGGGTATGTTATAAACCACGATGGGTGTGCTCACCGCATCCGCGATTGCATGGTAATGCCGGATCAGCCCTGTGTCGGTGCATTTGTTATAGTATGGCGTGACCATGAGCAGACCGTTTGCGCCAAGGTCGGCGGCTTCCAGAGAGGTTTCAATCGCCGCGACGGTGTTGTTACTGCCCGTTCCCGCGATAACGGGAACGCGTCCTGCCGTCTGTTTGACGACAAATTCAATGGCGCTTAAGTCCTCGTCCTTTGTCATTGTTGAAGACTCACCAGTTGTACCGCAGACGATGAGCGCATCGATGCCGCCTTCAATCTGATATTCAATCAGCGTTTCAAAATTGGCAAAGTCGATGCCCTTGTCGTTAAACGGTGTGACAAGCGCGGTACCAGCTCCCGTAAAGATACTCATAAAACCTGCTTCCTTTCTCGGTGATATATCACCTGCCGAAATATCCCTTGGCGGCGAGCAGCTCGGCCATCAGCACAGCACCGCCAGCTGCACCGCGCAGTGTATTGTGGCTGAGGCAAACAAATTTATAATCATAAATAGGGTCTTCACGCAGCCGGCCGATCGACACAGCCATACCATTGCCGTTGTCGCGGTCTGTGCGTGTCTGCGGACGTGCATCGTCCTCAAAGTACATGAGGAACTGCTCGGGTGCGCTGGGAAGACCCAGCTCCTGCGGAACGCCCTTGAAGCTTTGCCACCTTTTCTTAATTTCGTCGATAGACGGCTTTTTGGCAAACTTCACAAATGTCGCCGCCATGTGCCCATCAGATGCGGGAACGCGGATGCACTGTGTGGTGATCACGGGTTTTTGCGCGTTCACAATCACGTCACCCTCGATTTGCCCCCAGATCTTAAGCGGCTCCTGCTCACTCTTTTGTTCCTCGCCGCCGATATAGGGGATGACGTTATCCACCATTTCCGGCCATGAATCAAATGTTTTGCCCGCGCCGGATATGGCCTGGTATGTGCAGGCCACAATTTGCTCAATGCCGAAGTCCATAAGCGGATGCAGGGCAGGCACATAGGTCTGTATTGAGCAGTTGGGCTTCACGGCAATAAAGCCGCGTTTTGTGCCAAGGCGTTTGCGCTGACTGTCAATAATATTCATATGCTCCGCGTTGATCTCGGGCATCAGCATGGGCACATCGGAAGTGCCGCGATGTGCGCTGTTGTTCGAAACCACGGGGATTTCTGCTTTAGCATATGCTTCTTCGAGCTGTTTTGTCAGCGCTTTGTCGAGGCTGATCGCGCAGAACACAAAGTCCACCGTTTGCGCGGCTTTGTTTATGTCCGATGCGTCATAGACGTCCATTTTTGCGATTTTCTCGGGCAGCGGCGTTGTCATTGCCCAGCGACCTTCCACAGCTTCGCCGTATGTTTTTCCGGCGGAGCGTTCGCTCGCGCTTAACAGAGCAATTTCAAACCATGGATGATCTGCCAGCAGAGAAACAAAACGCTGTCCGACCATGCCTGTTGCACCTACGATGCCTACATTAAACTTTTTCACCCGTTTATCCTCCAGATACAGTAAAAAATATTTTTAGACAAAAATAGTGCGCATAACCATAAATAGCGCACCACCGTCATAAACTGCAAATCTTAATGAAATGCCAGACTACAGCAGCGCTCCGTCTTGAAAAAGACGGCAGTTGTATGGCTTTTAACCATACCCCCAGGCCAAACCTTTACGGACGGTTTACCTTCGGCAGTTTCCCCTTTCTCATGCGCTTCACCGGCACCCGCTGCCTCTACACATATACTCTTGAAAACCGCGCCTCAAACTGTAATGGTATTAATGTATAATATTATAGCATTGCAGGCCCCGTTCGTCAACTGAGAACTATCGGTGGAATTTCAGAGCTATCGGCGGCGGTCAATGGATTTCAAGTTAATAACTGTCTCTCGTGTATGTGTGCGGCATGGACGCTGACAAGCCATAAAAAATGAATCTATTGTAAATAGTTTGTGAGCGCGTTGTGCAAACGCATGCGCTATAGTATATTGTTGATAAAATTGTCGAGTATGGCATATAATTACGAAGTCTCTGAAAAGCACAGCTTTTCGGGGTGGAGGTTTTTTTGAAGGCATACAGTTATCTTGCAAAGGCTTACAACGAGCTCATGGCCGACGTTGACTATGACAGCTGGGCGGCGTATATAAACGAGCTTCTGGGATTTGAAAACGGACGCATATATGAAGCGGCTTGCGGAACGGGAAATATATCTTGCCGTCTATACGATTTTGGACATCACGTTATTGCCTCGGACATATCGGACGACATGCTGCATAAAGCATCTGAGCATGCGCGCAGCTCCGGCCGCGAAATCAAGTTTGTCAAGCAGGATATGCGAAGCTTCACGGTGGGCAATAAGGTGGACGCTGTGGTGTGTGCGTGCGACGGGGTGAACTACGTGGATGAAGACGGACTAAAACAGTTCGCGTCCGCCGCCTTTTGCGCAATCAAAAACAGAGGCTTGCTGCTCTTTGATATCAGCACGCGTGCCAAGCTTATTTCTATGGATGCCGAGGTGTATTTTGACGATTCGGATGATGTATCGTGTATCTGGCGCAATGCGTATAATAAAGCACAAAACGTGCTGACGATGGATGTGACGCTGTTTGTGCGAGCAGGCAGTTTGTTCGAGCGCTTCAGCGAAACGCATAGACAACACGCGCATGATATTGAAGCTGTGAGGCGAACGATTCAGGCGGCGGGGTTTGCCGAAGTGAGTGTTTATGGATTTTTGACAAAGGATGTTTGTACGGATGATGCGCAGCGTGCCCAGTTCGTCTGCCGCAAACAATGAGCATATGACGACAGGGCTCCCAAAAAGCGAAGCTTTTAGGGGTGTGGTTTTATTGCGCATATGGTATAATTAAAGTACGGAGGACAAATGAAAGACAACAGGAATAACAAAATACTCAGTTTCAATCAACCGGCCGAGTTTTTCATAAAGAAAGCCGAAAAGCACATCGACGCGGGGAATTTCCTTGAGGCGTTGGCGCTTTATCGTTGTGTGCTGGGCATGGAGCCCGAAAACGTGGATTACCTTTTAAGCATCGCGCAGATATATTCTGAAATGGGACTGTACGCCGAATCCAACGACGTATTGTTAAAAATAGCGAAATTCGGAAATACGCCCACCGAGTGCTTGTTTGCGCTAGGGTGCAACTATATGGGCCTTAAGAACTACGAGCTTGCTGACGAGGCGTTCGAGCAGTATCTGTCAATTGATCCGGACGGCGAATACGCTGAGGATATCGATGAGCTTTTTGATATCATGGACGAAGAGGATTACGAGGAAGACGGGGCACTGCACGATATCAGCCGGCGCATGATGTATGAAGAAGCCTATGAGGGCAAGCAGTGTCTAGACAAGGGCGATTACAAAAATGCGATCAAGCATCTGGAAAAGGTGGTTCAGCGCAACGAGACAATGTACAGCGCGATGAACAACCTTGCTCTCTCTTACTTCTTTGAGGGGCGAAAGGCGGAGGCGGTCGAGCTTTCGAAACGCGTGCTTTCTTCTCAGCCGAACAATCTGCATGCATGCTGCAATCTCGCGCTGTTCTACTCGGATATGAACGATCACGCGAACGCCGCGTTGAATCTGGAAAAGCTGGGTGGTATGAACGACATTGAGCCCGAGGACATGCATAAGGTGGCGCTGACCTACTGCGAGCTTGGATACCACCAGAAAGCGTATCAGACGTTTCAGAAGATCGTGGCGTTTCAGCCGTATGATATTCGGATATTGCATTTTTGCGGCCTTGCGGCTTACAACTGCTCTCAATACGCCGAGTCGCTTTCGTATTTTATCAAGATACTAAAGATCGACCCGAACAACAGCCTTGCACTGTATTACAAATTGCGCGCGGAGGATGCCAAGTCAGGCGGATCACAAAAAGAGCTTGAATATGTGTATCAGGTGCAGTTTGACGAGATAAAGCGCCGCATCAGCTATTTGAACGACTGCTTAAAACAAAAGGATGGCAGCTTAAAGGACAAGTGGGAAAACGATGAATTCTTTAAGTCAATCTTATTCTGGGGTCTGCATTACGGCGATGAATACATAAAAAAGATCGTGCTTGAGATTATGAGCATGTTTTCGGATGCCAGGGTGGAGGAAGCGTTTCGTGACTTTCTGCTCAAAAGCTCGGAGACGGACGAGATCAAGAACGACATATTCATGTACCTTAAGAAGATGGGTGCAAAAGAACCTTATGTGGCATATATCAAGGGCGCGATTGCAGAGGTGCGCGTCGGGACGGTGTCAGAAGACTTAAAGGCGCTGCCTGAGCGTTATGCAGATGCGCTGTCGAGCTTCATCAACCATGCACGCCCGCGCTATAACGACGAATTTGTGACAATCGGGGTAGAGATGATGCTTGCCATCGTGAAGAGACGAAAGGACGACGGTTATTGGATCAAAACGCCAGAAGCGTTTGCCGCGTCGCTGGAGCTTCACGCCTGCGAGGTGACAGCGGATGTCGAGCCCCCATACAAAAGGGAGCTGCTTGAGGTCTACGGCATTTCCTTGTCGACGCTTAACAGATACTATACCATGCTTTTTGGCAGTAAGAAATAAGGAGGTCGTTTATGCTGATCGATTTTGAACAAAAATTCGGCGAATATCTTCATCAATATATGCACAGCAGCGGCCTTAAAGAGGACGAAGTCGAGGAACAGGTGCCGGAGCTGTATCTCAAGTGGCTGGACGCGCCCCAAAAATGGCTGTCCGGACAATCACCCAACGCCTATTTTGAGGCTATGGACGCGGGCGAGCTGGTAACGATGCTTGGTCGCTATATGATATCTGATATGACCGTGCCGGGCCCTCTGCTGAACCGTATCGCCGACATAAGCGAAGACACGTATCCGCTGCTTGTGTCGCTGATGCAAAACTACGAAGGCGAGAAAAGCGATGACATTTGCACAGTTATCGTGAAGCTTATCGAAGAGATGGATATGCCGCGCCCTTTTGCGTATTATATTGATGTGGTTGCAAAGGCGACGCAGCCAAGTGATTTTGCCGAAGCATGTGTGGAAGAGCTGAAAAGCGCGGGTGAAGAATATACGCAGAAGGTGATCAGCGCGTATGAATCCGCGCAATCGGTTTACGCCGCGGATTGTTTTCTTGACATACTTGCCGATATGCCGTTTGACGAGCGTTCTTACGAGTTGGCACTGGAAAAGTTCCTTTACAGCGAGACCAACAAAGCGTTCTATGCAAGCTGCCTTGGCAAGCTGGGCAGCGATAAGGCACTGCCGTATCTTGAAGAGGCGCTGCGTCAGGACGGCATCAAATACTATGATTATGTGAGCATCAAAAACGCGTTGGAAGAGCTCGGCGGCGAAGTGATGATTGACCGCGATTTCACGGACGATAAGGATTACGAATCTCTGATAAACTTGGAGGATCAGGCTTGGCGATTACATTAGCGAATATTCAAAAGAACGAAAAGATAAAAGTGCTTGTGGAGCACGCAAATAAGGTGCTCGAGGTCATGGGATATACCGACCATGGCCCGCGACACGTCGGTTATGTGAGCCGTATTGCGGGGGAGATATTACAGAATCTCGGCAAGGAAAAACGTCGCATCGAGCTTGCCAGAATTGCGGGTTGGGTGCACGATGTCGGCAACATGGTCAACAGAAAACAACACGGATTAAACGGCGCTTCGCTGCTTTTTCCCATACTTTGCGAAATGGGCATGGACATCACGGAGGCTTGCGAGGTTTGCTCGGCGGTGGGCTCTCACGAAGAAGAAACGGGTCTGCCCATCAGCGACATTTCCGCAGCTTTGATTATCGCGGACAAGGTGGACGCGCACAGGGCACGCGTGCGTTCCAAGGAGTTTTTGCCCACAGACATTCACGACCGCGTGAACTACTCGATACACTCCACCAAACTGACCGTGAACAACGGAACCATCGGTATTGATTACACGATGGGCCAAGGTGCGTCGCCTATGGACTTTTTAAGCATTTATTTAACGCGCATGCAGATGTGTGAAAAGAGCGCGCGTTTCCTTGGCTGTAATTTTGCGCTGCATATTAACGGCGTGAAGCTTAACAGATGGGACGAAACAAATGGACTATAAATGCTTTGCATCTTGCGCTTTCGGCCTTGAAGCCCTAACCGCAACGGAGCTCAAAAAATTAAGACTCGACGGCGTGAGTGCCAGAGACGCCCGGGTCTATTTTAATGCTGACGAACGCGGCATCGCGCTTGCGAACCTTTTTCTGCGTACTGCGGACAGAGTTTATATCGAGCTGGGCACATTTGAAGCGATGACGTTTGACGCGTTATTTGAAGGTGTCCGTGCGATTGCGCTGGAGGATTATATCCCAAGGGACGCATCGTTTCCCGTCAATGCGGACTCGGTGGGCAGCGCGCTTTTCAGCGTGTCAGACATACAGTCCATCAGCAAAAAGGCCGCAGTCACGCGGCTCATGGCGCGGCATAAGGTATCGGTGCTGCCTGAAACGGGCGACCGCTACGACATTCACGTCAAAATTCTTCGCAATCAAGTGTCGGTGTGTCTCAACACGAGCGGTATGGGGCTGAACCGCCGTGGTTACCGCGCGGCGAATGTCACCGCGCCCATTCGTGAGACGCTTGCGGCGGGGCTTGTGATGCTTTCCGGCTGGGACGGCGGGGAACTGGCTGATCCGATGTGCGGCTCGGGCACCATCGCGATTGAAGCGGCCATGCTTGGCGCGAACATCGCGCCGGGGCTCAGCCGTGCTTTTGATGCGCAAAGCTGGCCGCGCTTTAAAAAGAAGTGGAACACGGCGCGTGATGAAGCGGAGGGTATGCAGACAGAATCACCGATTATCTTTGCGTCGGACATCGACAACCGCGCTCTCAGTGCCGCGTCCAGAAACGCTGAGACAGCGGGTGTGAATATCAAGATTTATCACGCGGATGTGAAAAGCTTTTCGCGCCAGTGCACCGTGCTAACCAACCCGCCGTATGCCGTAAGGCTGGGCGAGAGAGACGAAGTGCACAAGCTCTACGGAGACATGGGTCGTGCGTTTGCAAATGCACCCAAAAAGTCGATCATATCGGCGGACGATCAGTTCGAGCGGTTCTTCGGCAAGCGCGCCACAAAGAAAAGAAAACTCTATAATGGCAGCATACGCTGCACGTTTTATCAGTATTTCTAGTCAGACAAATTATCCTCATATCCGGTCATATCTATGACGACAAGCTCCGGAGGGTTGAATATTCTCGGGATTCTAGACGATTCTCTGGAGAGTCCGCGGCTAACAATAAAAGTGCTATTGCCAAATTTGTACCGTCCACCGGCATATTGGGGAAACCATCCTTCACCAGGGGAAAATAAGCCGTTTATCAGGGGAGGGATGCGCCACTGCCCGCCATGCGCATGGCCTGACAATATCAAATCAAAGTCATATTCAAGATAGGTGTCGATATATTCGGGCCGATGTGCCAATAATACTGTCAATGAATTTTTGTCGGATTGTTTATAAGCATTTTCAAGTTGATCAAACATAATGCGCTCACCAACCTCGGCATCATCAATTCCGCAAATATTTATCGGCTGCTTATTTAGGGCTAAAGCTTCGCTTGTTCCTTCAAGAACTGTAACACCAGAATTACGAACCGTCTGCTTGATATTTTCGATTTCTTCAGTCCAGTATTCATGATTCCCTGAAACATAGTAACAAGGATATTCTTTTGATAATACTTCTAAAATTGTAATGGCATTCTTGGGTGGTAAAACATCGTCAAGGATGTCTCCGCCGAGTAATACTATATCAGGATCTTGCTCGTATACAGTATTGATTAAATCTGATTGTTCTTCACCGTAGTAACAACTGTGCAGATCAGCAATGAAGACAATGCGGATTGCGGCGGTGATTTTTCTGTTTTTTATCTCATAGTGAACGACTTTTAACCCTGTATCAAAAGCCAGTACTGCAAGAATAAAAAGAATAACCAGTATTAATGCAAGAAAGCCCCATTTTTTTGTTGCTCTTGTCTTCAGCATCAGTGTCTCCATGTTGATATCATGATAATACATCTGTTAGTTAACAATACTATAGAATGACAATAGTATGCAATTTTTTATGTGAGAATAAAACAAACCAATAAAATAACGTTTATATGCTTACAAAATCAAGCATCTTATGTTATCATAGACCGACTATGCAACAGAGGAGAATTTTAAAGAATCAATGATCAGTGCACAAGGAATATCCCTACAATACGGCGGCCGGGCGTTATTCAATAACGTCAACGTTCAATTCTCAGCAGGCAACTGTTACGGGCTGATTGGCGCAAACGGCACAGGAAAATCAACATTTTTAAAAATACTGTCGGGCGATCTGGAGCCCAATAAAGGCGATGTGTCCGTCACATCGGGTGAGCGCATTGCGGTGCTGCGGCAGGATCACTTCGCGTTTGATGAGTTCACGGTGCTCGAAACGGTGATTATGGGGCATGAGCGGCTTCATGAGATCATGAAGGAAAAGGAGACGCTGTACGCCAAGGAAGATTTCAACGACGATGACGGCTTAAAGCTTGCCGAGCTCGAAGGCGAGTTTTCGGAGCTTGATGGCTGGAACGCCGAATCCGATGCGGAAATACTGCTTAACGGTCTTGGCATTACGGGCGAATACCACGAGATGAAAATGTCGGAGCTGGACGGCCCGCGCAAGGTGAAGGTGCTGCTCGCTCAGGCGCTTTTCGCGAAACCGGAGAACCTGCTGCTCGACGAGCCCACAAACAACCTTGATCTTCACGCCATTACATGGCTGGAGAATTTCCTTATGGATTTTCCGAACACCGTCATCGTGGTCTCGCATGACCGTCACTTTCTTAACAAGGTGTGCACGCACATTGTGGACATCGATTACGGCAAAATACAGATGTACGTGGGCAACTACGACTTCTGGTATGAGTATACACAGCTGGCCGCGCGCCAGCTCAAGGACGAGCGCAAGCGCACCGAGCAAAAAGCCAAGGAGCTTGAGGAATTTATCAGGCGGTTCAGCGCGAACGCATCAAAATCTAAGCAGGCAACGTCGCGCAAAAAGATGTTGGATAATTTGCAGATGGACAACTTCGCGCCGTCGTCACGACGCTATCCGTTTGTCCATTTCAAGCCCAACCGTGAGGTGGGCAACGATATCCTGTCAGTAGATGGCATCAGCAAAACGATCGGCGGCCGCAAGGTGCTCGATAACGTGAGCTTTATCGTGCAGCCCGGCGACAAGATTGCGTTTGCGGGCAAGGATGAGGTGGCGCGTACCACGCTGTTCCAGATCATCATGGGAGAGATGGAGCCCGACGAAGGCACATACAAATGGGGTGTCACCACAACGCAGGCGTATCTGCCAGCCGATAACTCCGCATATTTTGATGGTGTGGAGCTGTCGCTTGTGGACTGGATGCGCCAATTCTCTGAGGATAAATACGAGGCCACTGTGCGCGGCTGGCTGGGACGCATGTTGTTTTCGGGTGAGGAGGCCATGAAGCAGGCCAAGGTGCTATCGGGCGGGGAGAAGGTGCGTTGCATGCTCGCGAAGATGATGCTTTCGGGCGCCAATGTGCTCATCATGGATGAGCCGACCAACCATCTCGACCTCGAAGCCATTACCGCGCTCAACGAAGGAATGACCGAGTACAAAAGCGTCATGCTGTTTACCTCACACGATCATCAGATCATGCAGACGGTGGCAAACCGCATCATCGAGATACTACCCGGCTTCCTGATCGACCGCCGTGAGAGCTTCGATGAGTATCTGGAGAACCCAGAGGTGGAAAAGCTGCGCGCCCAGTACGAAACGGAATAAATAAAAAAGTCTAGAAATATAAACTGGCGGAAACCGCAGGCTTTTCGCCAAAAGAAAGCCACCTCGTTTGAGGTGGCTTTTTAGCTATCATAATGGCGCTCGATCAGCTTCACCACATCTGCTTTTGACAGCCCCAGTGTCTTATAGTATTCAATGTCTTTAGCCAGCTTTTCCAGCACCATCTCATCGCGCTTTTCATCAATATCTTTCTGCTTTAAGGATGCCACGAAACAGCCCCGACCCACCATTGTGTATATGAAGCCTTTGCGCTCAAGCTCTTCCCACGCTTTTTTGATGGTGATCACGCTGATGCGCAGCTCCTTGGCGACCGTACGAATGGGGGGGAGGCAGGTATCTGTTGGCAGCTCGCCCTTGATGATCTGCGAGGATATCTGCTCGAATATCTGCTGATAGATCGGCTTTTCCGATGCGTTCGATATGACGATGTTCATCAGAGATTAACGCCTTCAAACCGTTTCACAGATATCTTTGCAGCCACAACATTTAGCAATACGAAGATGACCATACCGGCGATGAGCACAACGTAATGCGTCCAGGTGCTCAGACTGCCATCCAGCACACGCGCAGCGGGAATAATCTGAACCGCAGTTTCTACAGCTACGGAAAACAACACTGACACGATGATGGCGGCAAAGGTCGGCGCTGCTATTTTGTAGGCTGTTTTGTAAAACATCGGGAACAGAATCACGTTGTGGATGCCGTACATGATAAATACGAAGCCGATAAAAGCAGCGTTGGTATCCATAAGGAAATTGCCCATCGGATAAAGCGCCACATTGATGGATGCGAAAATCGATGCAACAACGATCTGAAGCAGCTCCAAGATCACGATGGACAAGAGCCTTGCTTTCACGATATCGCCGCGCCTGACAGGCAACGATGCCGAAAAATCAAGATCGCCCTGCGCTTTGGCTGTGGTGAATATATTGGGGACGACGATGAAAAAGAAATACATCAGCGCGATGAAATACGGCCACTGCGGTATCAGCAGCAATACGCCGAACAGCAAGGCGAGATAAAACAGCGGATGCAGCGTTAAACGGAATTCTTTATAAAGCATATTTTTCATTTTCTCGTCCCCCTTTTGTCATGAAATATCATAATATCTTCGAGCGTCGGTGCTTCGAGCGTCAAGTCATCCCGCTCGTTTACATGAGCGGTTTTTGCCAAACCGGTGAAACCGAAGGCGTTTGTCTTATAACCGATCATGCGGCCGGTCAGCGACTCAAGCTGCTCGGGTGTGCTTTTTACAATGCGGTAAGCAGCAAAGAGGTCGTCTTTGGTGCTGCTTTCAATCACCTCACCGTCCTGAATGAACGTAATATAATCGGCGCATTTATCAAGATCGCTCGTGATGTGCGTGGAGAATAGGATGCTGCGCTCACCGTCTTCAATAAGCTCCTGAAACAGTTCAACGAGGTCGTCGCGAGAGACGGGATCAAGGCCATTCAAAGGTTCGTCGAGTATCAGCAGCTTGGCATTGTGGGACAGCGCAAGCGCGAGGTTGAACTTTACCTTCATGCCCTCAGAAAGCTCATCAACACGCTTTTCGGGATCCAGTTCGAAACGGGTTAAATACGCTTCATACGCGGCATCGTTCCATTCGTCGTAAAAACGCTTGACAACGTTTGAGATGTCTTTGATTTTCTTCTTGGGGTAGCAGTGGATACCGCCGAACATAAAAGAGATTTTCTGTTTAATGGCAAGCTCGTTCGGGATAAAATCCATTCCGAACATATTTACGCTGCCGCCGTCCGGATGGACGAGGTTCAGCATGGATTTGAGAGTGGTCGTCTTTCCAGCCCCGTTGCGGCCCACAAAGCCCATGATGTATCCCGGTTCGAGAGAAAAGGACACGTTCTTGAGCTCAAACCTTTCATATTGTTTACATAAGTTCGTCACATTCAGCAAGGGAAGGTTACCTCCTTAAATCATAATTGTGCATATTGAACATGCACAATATATCACTTGGAAAACAACGTGTCAAGGGACTTGAATGAAATTTAAAATTGGTTTTTGCGCTTGGCTTATATGGTATGCCATATGCATCCATCGATTGGTCTTCAATAGGCGGCGGTGCTGCTTTTTTGGCTGTTGTTCGGGAATTGTGTCAAGGAATCATTTGATTCATTTTATTCTTGGCAATTGCATCAGCCCTGTGCTATAATCGGTGAGCAAACAAAAAACATATGTACCCGTAGCTCAGCTGGATAGAGCGTTGGACTCCGACTCCAAAGGCCAGAGGTTCGAATCCTCCCGGGTACGCCATGAAACCTCGATGGACACTGATGATTCGGGGTTTTTTAAATTCAGTAGTGGTCTAGGGTACCCCGAGCCAGACTTATAAAGTTAGATAAGAAAATCCGAAAATAATCCACCATAAACGAATGGGGACTTATTGTACTTGTTCCATTAGACCATATAGTATAAATGCGGTATAATATAATGCTATAATAATATAAGTTCCGGGAGAGCAGATAATGAAATGTGTCGTGAATGTACAAAGCAAAAAACCGGACGAGGATCCGAGGTCACTTCGTGCGCATGTAAGCGGGCGTGAAAAGGACGTGCTCAGAGATACTTATTATTTAATCAATAATCAAAACAGTCCGTCAAAGCGGCTGACCATGGGCTATACGACAATATATCCAACAGGATCGACAACGGGCCATACCCATGATGACATGGAAGAGACGTATTATGTCATATCCGGCAAGGGGGTTATGGTGGTAGGTCAGGATAGATTTGAAATTGAACAAGGAGATGCGCTTTATGTCCCGCCAGGTGAATACCACACAACCTATCAGAGTGGTAATATGCCGCTTGTCGTGTTATGGGTTACCGGAAATATTGACTAACGGAGGATATCTGCTTTGGTATTAAATGAGAAGCTTCTTATCGATGGAAATTGGACAGACGGAAATGGGAACAAACGCCTTGAAGTACACAACCCCGCCAACGGAGAGTTATTTGCAACAGTACCAATGGCTGACTTGGTGGATATTGAAAACGCCGTCGATGCTGCCGACCGCGCATTTAAGACATGGTCAAAACTAACACCGTTTCAGAGAGGCGGGTATCTTAGAAGAGCCAGTGAGATCGTATTGGAGCGCGCTCAGGAGATTGCGCGTTTTATGACCCAGGAGCAGGGAAAGCCGCTGTCGGAGGCTCTTGGCGAGGTCAGGAAAGGGGCTGAAATACTCCGGTATTATGCGGAAGAGGGTGAACGCATTTATGGGAAAATCATACCCAATGCCGAACCTGATATTGAAAGCCGTGTCATATATCAGCCGATTGGGGTAGCGGTGGGGATATCGCCGTGGAATTATCCGATTGAACTGCTGGCATGGAAACTGGGCGGCGCGCTGGCTTCTGGCTGTACCATCGTTTGCAAGCTTCCCTCCGAGACGCCAATATCCCCCCTTTATTACATCAAATGCATTATTGATGCCGGAGTACCCAAAGGCATTGTGAATGTGCTGACGGGGTCAGGCCGGGAGATCGGCCCGCATCTATTCAGCAATCCAAAAGTTAAGAAAGTGGCGTTTACCGGATCTACTGCTGTAGGCAAACAGGTGTTGTCCGGCTGTTCGGATACGCTGAAAAGAGTATCACTGGAGCTGGGCGGCAGCCTTCCGATGATTGTCTGCAAGGACTCTGATATCGATGCGGCGGTGGCAGGGGCGGTCAGGCGGTCTTTCAGGAACATGGGACAAATCTGTATTGCAATAAACAGAATCTATGTGGATCGTGATATTTACCAAGCTTTTCTTGAGAAGTTTGTTCAGGCAGTAAAGAAGCTTGAAATTGGTAATGGGCTCACGGATGCCTGTGATTTAGGCCCGATGTGTACCCGGAGCGGGGTCGAAACAGTACAAAGGCATATAGCTGACGGGGTGGAAAAAGGCGCGCGAATCATGTGCGGCGGCAAAAAACCGCAAGGCAGAAAGTATGAGCAGGGGTACTATTTTGAGCCGACTATTCTGGCTGATGTTGACCATTCCATGCTTGTTATGCGCGAAGAGACGTTCGGCCCGCTGGTCGGCGTGATGAAATATGACACTATTGATCAGGCAATTGAGCTTGCAAACGATACACCTTACGGTCTGGCAGCAATCGTTTATACCAGAAGCCATCATTTGGCGGAAAAACTTTCTCGGGAGCTTAGCTCCGGCAATGTTGCGGTTAATAATCCGGATGCAGGTGTTATAAACGCACCGTACGGTGGCTGGAAAGACAGCGGATTTGGTCATGAACACGGAAGTGAGGGCCTGTATGAATATCTGAATATTAAGCATATTCGAATACTCTTATAAGCAAAGAAAAGATAGCCGAAAACGAACTAAAATATTACCATAACGATGATGCTTCATCATACAAACCTATTATTTTAGAAGGGTGTACGAACATGTATAAAGTTATTGTTGTTGATGATGAAACCTGGATCTGCAAGTTGATACGAAAAATTGTAGACTGGAATAATCTCGGATTCGATATTATTGCGGATGCAAGCGATGGCCTCTCTGCACTAAATCTTATAAAAGAACATCACCCTGATCTTGTGATTACAGACATTCGTATGCCCAGTCTTGACGGTATTGAACTTATAAAGACAGTCAGAGAACTCAATATTGATACCGAATTTATGATAATAAGCGGCTACAGCGACTTTGAATATGCCAGAAATGCGATCAAATTCGACGCTTTTGGTTATATCGTCAAACCATTGGATAAAGACGAACTTCAGGATATATTGCTTTCTGTCAAAGAAAAAATTGATAAAAAGCATCATATAAAAACAATAATCGAATACCGTGGCTCACATCTGCTGGAAAATGAAATTAAGAAAATAATCAATCATCAAAGAAAGAGCATCGGTGTTGATGAGTTAAACAGTCAGTTCGGAACTCAGTTTTCAGATGGTGAATTTGGCGTTGTGGTGTTCAAGCAAGACTTTTTTTCAAGGGAAACGCTTAACAGTCATCAGGAATCCGATTATCAGCGATTCTTGGCGGGTGTTAAAGAAACCATATTGGAATATATCACTGAAGCCATCTGGTATACAGACACGGTAGGTTCAAAAGGTATATTTATATTCAACTACGCAAAACGAGACAACTTAAGGCGTGGATTGTCGCAGATAATGGCTGCATATCAGCAAGAAAAGAGCCATAAAGACCAAATTGATCTCACAATCGGAATGGGAGAGCCGGTAACAGAATTAGGAGGAATCGGAAAGTCATTCTCTACTGCGATGAGCGCAATTTATACAAGAATGGTTGTGGGTACAGGAAGAATTATTGACGCGCAAACTGAATTGCCGGGTTCAAAGTATGATCATTCTTTTTCCGATCTACGCAATGAAAAGAGACTATCAGCCTATTTTGATGTTTTTGATATTAAAAACGCATCGGAGGAGATTGCAAATATTTTAAGAAAAGCTGACAGGGAGTTGCATAACAATCCTGCGGCTTACCATACAGCCGCTGTCTCAATCATAAGAACGCTTTTTAAAATTATGGAGCAGAAACAAATCCAGCTTGACCACACCACAAAGGATCTGGCAGAATTGTATATAGAAAATTGCCTGTCTAAAATAAAAATCGAAGCTTATCTGAACCAGATAGTTAAGGAGTTTGACGCAGTCCACTCCGAGACCAAACAAGAGGGCAATGACATGATGATCAGTGAAATTAGAGCATACATCATGGATAATTATAAGTCAGATATCAGGCTGGAAGATGTCGCAAAATTGGTGTGTTTAAATCCCACATATGTAAGCGAGGTTTTTAAAAAGAAAACGGGTGAGAACTTTACTGACTATTTAAGTGATTACCGCATTAATATGGCCAAAGAGCTTCTAAAGAACATTAGGTACAAAGTCATTGACGTTTCTGCAATGGTCGGTTATAAGGACTCAAAGTATTTCAGCAGGCTTTTTAAGAAGAAAGTAGGTGTCAACCCGACAGACTATCGAAATCTCAATATTTAAAGCTGAGCAGTCCAACGGAGGAAGAACGGTATGATTGAAAAATGGATTGTAAAATTGGCACAACGGATCCGGGAATTTTTAAAGCAGGCCAAAGTATTAAGGATAAAATTCAATATCGTTTTGATCGTTGGCGTTTATTTTGTCTGTGTTTTGATTACACAGCTTTTTTATGGATTAATCAATCTTAATTATTCAAACAGCTCTAATCAGCAGCGAGATATACAGACTGTATCCCATTATATCAACCAGGTGGCGCTCAATATCCGGCTTGAAATTAAACGTATAGAAGAAATGTCGGGAATGGTTTATGACGAATCCTATTTCTATTTTGAAGAGAAAGAACAACCGTCAACGATTCAAAGCAACAACAGTGAATTGAACACCATTATTGATATAATATTCAAGGTAAACGATGATATCGCAGGCATATCTATATACCGGCCAAAGGGTGGAATGATCTCATATACAAACCCTTATAGTCCATTTTATTATACGAGCGGGACCAAATCCAGGTATTCTGAGCTCATTAAACAAAAGAGCAGAGGGACAATTTTAATGAGGAGTACAGGGGATACGCTCGGGCAAAGCATGGTGCTTATAAAATTTTATCAGCCGGTGGAAGAACATGAGGAAAATGCCATAGTCGTCATTGAGAAGAACTGGGAATCGTATCGTGATTATTTTCAGGATCTGGGTTTGCTGAACAACGGATCTATTGTAATGATCAACTCCGACGGGCAGATCCTCATGTCGTTTCGTAATGAGAATGCTATAGGAGATGAAGAATTGGTGAGAACAGGCCAATTCCGGGATCAGCTGAACAACACTGCCGGGATGCTGGAAACCAAGGCGTACGGTGAGAATAAATATGTTTTTTATGATAAATCCGTATCTTCAGGATGTACCCTCCTTTATATTGCGGGCAGCGACTTTTTTGGCGAGAAGAGCTATTCAATGTACTATATTATACTTTCTTCCAGCTTGTTGTTGATTGTTGTAAACATACTGATTGTCATATTGTTCAACAGGAAGGTTTACCGTCCTATCACAAACATGGAAGGCGCTCTGCATGCGATCGTGACGGGCGATTCTGAATTGAAGGTGCAGGATGTACAGCGAGGAAATGAGCTTTATCCGATGTATAATGATCTGAATTCGCTGATCGTCCGCTTAAAGCAACTGATTGACAGCGAATATACAGCGGGAATTATGAAAAAGCAGGCGGAAATTGACGCACTTCAGAGCCAGATTAATCCGCATTTTCTTTATAATACACTTGAATCGATCAGAGGACAGGCAATCGAAGAAGAGGTTGAAGGCATTGAAAAAATGGTCAAAGCGCTGGCGGATATATTCAGATATAGCATTACAAATAAGAATGCTATGGTGACCCTGGAGGAAGAGCTTAAAAATATTGCAAATTATTTGAATATCCAGCAGTTCCGGTTCAACAATAAATTTATTGTGATTAACGAAATAGAAGAAGATACGAAAAATTCCTTGATACCAAAGCTCGCGATTCAGCCTTTGGTTGAGAATGCCATTCTGCACGGATTGGAGACCAAACCCGGAAAAGGAACGCTGAGGATAAAAACCACATCAACGCTGGACAGTGTGCTCATCACCATCGAGGATGACGGTGACGGCATCGACAAAGAGACCCTTGACGCAATTAATGAGTGTCTCGCCCGAGGAATAAACTCCAGGAATGAATGTCATGTAAAGATCGGTCTCGGACTAATCAATATCAACGAGCGAATTAAATTAATATTTGATGACAGTTTTGGTTTAAGAATATTCAGCATGAAACACATGGGAACAAAGGTAGAGCTTCGGATCCCTAAAACCATAAAATAGTACAACAAATATGAAAGTAGACGCATTGAAGAACATTAGATAAAGAAGTAGCCTATATGTATGCTGTAGCTACAAAAGGATGACTTCTTTTTTGAAAGAGGTATGAATGAAAAAGATCGCAGCATTAATAATTTCAGCAATACTGTTAATTACTGTATTCTCCGGATGCGGATCAATATACAGAACCAAAGACGAGGACAAAGATCCGGAACTTGGAAGTCAGGAAACGGCGTCTGAAGATAAACCAAAAGAGGTTTACTATACTATTGGTATGCATATTATCCTGCCCTACTGGCAGGATCACCGCTTTGGATTGGAGGCGGCCGCACAGGAACTGGGCGTTGATGTCGTGTTCACCGGTGAGAACGGCAGCGATGCCTTAAGGCAACTGGATATTTTTGAACAGGTCGTTAAAAAGAAGCCGGCCGGAATACTGGTGTGTCCTATCGATATGGAGACTATGACAAAACCAATCAACAAGGCAATGGACATGGGTATACCGGTTATCTGCATTGACAATGACGCGCCGAACAGCAAGCGACTCACATACTTTGGCACAGACAATTATCAATCCGGCTATATTGCTGGAGACATCATTGGCGAGAGCTTGAACGGCAAAGGAGATGTGGGGATACTAACCATTCCAGGGATATATAGCATGGATGAACGCCAGCGTGGCTTCGAGGAATGTATCAAGAGCAAGTATCCTGATATCAATGTGGTGGCGGTAATGGATGATCAGGCGGATCCCTCTAAGGCTGCGAACATCGCTGAACAGATGTTTAAGGAATTTCCATCCATCACTGGCCTTTTCGGTACAAACGCGGCCAGTGGCGTGGGCGCGGCGATTGCTCTGAGTGAGAATCAAAAGCTAAACGAAATCAAAGTGGTCGCATTTGATAAAGACTCTCAGGTTTTGGAGCTTGTGGATCAAGGAAAAATAGAAGCCGCGCTTGTGCAGCGAACATTTACCATGTCGTACTACGGTCTGAAATTTTTATATGATTACAACCACAACAGTCAATTAAAGAACGGGTCAAGTGTGAGCATGATGCCTGATATGGTCGATACAGGGATCATTGTGGTCACGAAAGATAATGTGGACGATTTCCTGTGAACGACTATTAATGCATGCGAGGTTCAAAATGATTAACGCATATGGGTTGCAATTGACGAAGGAGCAGTTCTGTGAAAGGATAAGCTCAATGTCACAGATCGCTGGTGCGCGGGAATTTAAGTTTACGGAGGGGAAAGCGGCTGGCGTCAGGGCAGTGGAAGTGAAAACCGGCAGCGGTCTTGTGTTTACGATTCTGATTGACAGAGGCATGGATATCGGAGAGGCTAGTTATTGCGGCGTTCCTGTCGCCTGGCAGAGCAAAGTGGGGGTCATTGCGCCCACATACTTCGAAAACCAGGGACATCAATGGCTGCGCAACTTCTTCGGCGGGCTGCTGACAACATGCGGTCTGATACAGGTAGGCGAACCATGTGAGGATCAAGGTGAATATCATGGGCTCCATGGCCGGATATCCCACACACCTGCTGAAAAGTATTGGATCGAAGAGTACTGGGAAGACAACGACTATGTTATAAAGGTGACGGGAAAAATGCGCGAAGCGATTATTTACAATGAAAACCTCGTGCTGACCCGTGAGATAAAATGCTTATTCGGACAGAAGAAGATATTCATTAAAGACGTTGTGGAGAACGAGGGTTACCAGGAATCTCCTTTTATGATCATGTATCATGTTAATCAGCCCTTCCCGATCGTCAGCGAAAATTCAAGATTTTATTCTTCAGCAAAAAAGGTGGTAGCGCTTCGAACATCTGAACAACCAGATACGGGCAATTTTAGAAGTATGTCCGAACCGATCGCAGACTACCAGTTTGAGACTTTCCTGCATGAAATGCCAACTGACAGGTCTCGCGTTTATCAGGCAGTGATCAATGAACAGCTTAAGATGGGTGTTTATTTAGGTTACGATCCGAAAACATTGCCGGTGGGAAACCAGTGGAAGATGTTAGGAAAACAAGACTATGTTGTTGCGATGGAACCGTCCAATACCTATAATGTGGGCATTTCGGAATCAAGACAAAACGGGTGGCTGCCCATGTTGAAGCCCAAAGAAAAAGTGGAAATGAACCTTGAGATTGGCGTTCTTGAAGGCGAACAAGAGATTAAATCGTTCAAAGAAATACTTTAAGCATTTATAACAAAAAAATATAAACGATGGAGGATTTTCTGCCATGAAAGCGATAGTTATTCACGGACCAAATGATGCCCGCTATGAAGAAGTACCCGTCAAAAAGCCTGAGACTGGCGAGGTTGTGATTAAAATCAAAGCAATTGGTCTTTGCGGTACAGATTATGAGCTTTTTACCAATGAAATGGTTTATATTCAGAATGGACTTTGCAAGCTGCCAATGATTCCTGGGCATGAATGGTCCGGTGTCATCACAGAGGTAGGACCCGATGCCGGCGATTTTAAAGTGGGTGACAAGGTTTCCGGAGAATGCACGGTTAGCTGTGGTCATTGCAGCTTTTGTCAGAAAGGCCAAGCGAATATGTGTGTGAACCGCACGGAGACGGGCGTGATGAGCCGGGACGGAGGCTTTGCCGAGTATATCACATTCCCAGTTTCCGCACTGCATAAGTTTGACAATATAACGTTTGAGGAAGCGGCGATGATCGAACCGACTGGTGTCGCCTACTATGCTGTGAAACGGTCCCAAATTCAGCCGAACGAAAATGTGTTGGTCATTGGGCCAGGACCTATAGGGCTTCAGGCAGCACAAATCGTCAAGAAACTGTTCAATCCCAAAAAAGTGATGCTGTCCGGAACCAGAAAAGAAAGGCTCGACAAGGCAAAAGCATACGGTCTGGACGGTTATATCAATGTTCGCGAGGAGGACCTAACAGAGCGGGTACGTGAAATTACCAACGGTGAGATGATTGATACAGTCATAGAGACTTCGGGCGGCATATCGGTTTTTGATGACATCAAGAAGGTCATTAATCCGTGCGGGAAAGTCGGCATGGTGGGGTTCTTCGGTGCTAAAAAACCGACTTGCGATTGGGATTCTTTCATTACCAGGGATATTTCGCTATATGGTTCTCTGGGAAGTCCGAATATTTGGGATGATGTGATCAGCATGCTGGAGGACGGTACGCTGGATGTTAAAAATCTGATAACCCATGTCAGGGACATGAAGAGTTACGAAGATTTTAAAAATGCTCTGGATATGATGGTGGAAAGGCGAGAAAACGCCTGCAAAATCATACTGAAGCCGTAGAGGAGTCCTATATGAAAAAGGTTATCGACTTATCGCATCCAATTACACATCAGATGCCCGTGTTTCCTGCCGACCCTGCGGTGGGGGTTTTGACTCACCATCACTATCAGAATGGTTATTTTGTAAGCCAGGTCATATTGGGAACGCACACAGGGACGCATATTGATGTCCCGATACATAAGATTAAGGACAGCAAGTCAGTGGACCAAGTCGAAATCGACCGGTTTATAGGACGTGCTTACGTGATGGATTTCACATTTTTAAAGCCGTTGGAAGAGATCACGGGGAAACAGCTCGATCGTTTTTCCAACAAGCTGGATGGTGTGGATACGGTTATCATACGGACGGGATGGGGCAAGCATTTCGGCAAGGAAGATTTCTTTACATCATTCCCGGGTTTCAGTGAAGAGGCGGTGGCTTGGCTGTCGTCGCATGGCATTCGTCTGGTTGGACTGGAAAGCCCTTCGGTGAATGCGATCAGGCATGCCGAAATCCATACGCTATTACTGGAAAGAGAAATTTTTATCGTAGAAAGCTTGGCAAACGTTGATCAGATCACGAAGGAGTATGTGGAACTGCATGCTGTCCCGCTTAAGTTCAAAGGGCTTGACGGTTCTCCGGTGCGGGCGTATGCGATTGAGGAATAACTCTTTCATTGATGCATGATTATGATATAATCTATCTGTATTTGCAGCCATGAATGAGGACAGCTTAGGATTGGTTTACGATGGACAAAAAAGGGCTGCCGTGAATACGGCGGTCTTTTTTATATGTCTGGTCAATAGATAAAGCATTCAGGAGGCGTTGGATGATTAAAGGCAAAGAGAGGCCCTGGAGTATATATAAAATCGTCGGAAATATTGTATTCATTATGGCGCTGCTTATTGGCGCATATATGATCAACAACTACTTTTTTACTTACCCCGTTATTGTCAGCGTGCTGAAGAGCGCCGCATTGGTGGCTGTACTTGCCATGGCGGAGAGCATCGTGTTGGTCACAGGGGGGATTGACCTGTCCCTAGTGAGTGTCAGCTTACTGTCGTCCAGTTCCATATTTTATCTGGTGGAAACGCAAACAATGGGTTTGGTTCCCGCGGTGCTGATCGGAATTGTGTTAGGCGGCTTGGTGGGATGGATTAACGGCGTTTTTATTTCTAAACTAGATATAATGCCCATCATCACGACGATGGGAACGGGACTTTTGGCACGAGGTATTTCAGGTGCGATAACGAATAATATCATTATATTCGATACGCGTCCGGAATTTGAGTTTTTTAAATCAGTTTCGGCCTTTGTGATCCCGACTTCGCTGATCTTTGCACTGTTCATTATGTTGTGCTGTTACTTGCTATTCCGCTATACTGTGGCAGGACGGCAGGTGTTTGCTGTAGGAGGAAGCGAACGCTCGGCTCAGCTGAGCGGGCTTAATATTCACCGTATTAAGATATATGCCTATACAGGGGCAGGTCTTATGGCTGGGCTTGGGAGCTTGATGGTGCTTGCGGACAGCGCCATTGCAGCCCGGTTTTATGACGGCGGCGCGGATGTCGAGATATTGTTGGCGGCTATTATTGGCGGCGTATCGTTATACAGCGGCGCGAAAATGTTCTTTCGGGTTTGTATCGGGGCGGGAATTATCGCCGTGTTGACCCGTCTCATATACGGGTTGTTCGTGTTTAATTCTATGCGAGCCATCATTATTGCAGTGATACTGCTTATACTGATTGCTTTTAGAAAAAGCATATTTAAGCGCGAAAACAAAGGCTGACCGCATATCTGAAATATGTCCTCTTAATACGAATCCAGACCCATTGTGAAGCTAAAGTATGAACACTACAATGTAACTGTAAGTTGAACAAGACAGTTGCATTGTAGTTTTTATTTTGCGGGTATATGAGGATGACATCATGAGAAAATCCGAAAACAGAAAAGACTATAGGCAAAAACTGAGCGGCATTTTTCCATCCATCACGACACCCTATATCAATGACAATGTAAACTGCTCCGCGCTGGCGTCAAATATAAAAAAATACAACGAGCTTGATCTTGGCGGGTATATGATACTGGGCGGCAACGGCGAAAATCTCGGGCTTACAGACCAGGAAGCGCACCGGATTGTGGAAACGATCATGGAAGCAAAGAAGGCTGAGCGAACCATTGTAGCAGGAGTGGGGCGCGAGTCGGTCAAAGCCACGGTTGATTTTATAAAAAGCATTGCGGGTTACGGAATCGATATTGCCAGCGTGATCACACCGTTTTACTTCGGAAAGCACATGCATGATCAAAACCTTATCGCGTATTACGAAAAGGTTGCTGATGCCTCGCCAATACCGGTGCTGATCTACAACTCGCCGGATTACGCGGCAGGTGTGGATATATCGCCGCAGGCGATATCCGTGCTGAGTCGGCATGAAAACATTGTGGGTATGAAAAACTCGTCCAAAAGCGAGATTGCAATCTATACATCAAAAATCAGCGAAGACACAGAGTTTTATTTTCACGCAGGACGGATGGCGACATGTTTCCGGGATCTGCAGCAGGGTGCTGTGGGCGCGACGCTTTCCGTGGCAATCTACTGGCCGGAGAGATGTATTAAGCTTTACAAGCTGTACGTTGAAGGCAGATACAAAGAAGCTGATTCGTTAAGTGAACAATTGGCACTTACAGCTGCTGTTTCGAAATATGGTGTTGCAGGTGTCAAGTACGCAATGGAGCTGGCAGGATATGTTGGCGGAGAGCCAAGACTGCCGCTGCTTTCCCTCACGACAGAACAAAAAGAAGAAATCAAAAGAATTATACACTAGGGAGAACGATGGCTATGAAGATTTCAATTGGTTGTGATGAGTTGGGTATTGATCTGAAAAAAATGATCATTGATGTGTTTTCCATAAAGGGTCATGAATTCTGCGATGTTGGCGTTATAAAGGGAGAGACAGTCAACTATCCGAGTGTCGCCTATAATGCTGTGAAAGAGATGACTGAAGGTGACTGCGAGCGCTGCATATTGATATGCGGCACGGGAATAGGCATGGCGCTGGCAGCAAATAAGATCGAAGGTGCTTATGCGGCTGTCTGTCATGATGTATATTCCACGGAGCGATCAATACTTAGCAACAATGCAAATACCATGTGTTTGGGTGCGCTTGTGATCGGCCCCAAGACTGCTGAAAAGTTGGTGGAGCTCTGGCTTGGATTAACGTTCGATTCTAGCAGCCGGTCGTACGAAAAAGTACAGGAAATCTACGCTATAGAGTCTAAATTTGGAGAACAACATGAGGCTTTTTAATCAAGAAGTATTAGAAAAGGGCGCGCACAACATTCGAAAACACATTGTCAATACGATCGTAAACAACGGCGAAGGCCACGGCGGACCTGCACTTTCTTGTGCGGATATACTGTCGGTGCTATATCTGGGGATCATGAATATCGACAAAAACGATCCGGACAATATTAACAATGATAAATTTTTACTGAGCGCTGGGCATAAATGCCTGGCAATCTATGCGGCACTGGTAGAAAAAGGAATAATCAATGTAGAGGTACTGGATACCTACAACAAGCTGGGGTCTCCCGTGCCCGGCCATCCGGACGCAACTAAGTTACCTGGCGTCGAGTTTTCCACCGGTTCACTCGGTCATGGTCTGCCGCTCGGCTGTGGTTTTGCAGTCGCTGCGAGAATGAAAGATATGAATTACAAGACATACGTGCTGATGGGTGATGGAGAACAAGGAGAGGGCTCGATTTGGGAAGCGGCGGCTTTCGCTGCCCACAATAAACTTGATAACCTGGTTGCAATTATCGATGAGAACGGACTGCAAATTAACGGCACCACCAGAAATATATGCAGGCCGTCGGACTACGGAGACAGGTACAGCGCTTTCGGCTGGAGCGTCAGAACAGTTAATGGACACGATGTGAAGGAGTTGTATGACGTGCTAAATAGCGTGCCGTTTGAAAAAGGCAAACCGTCAATGATCATAGCGAAGACGAGAAAGGGCTGTGGCATCTCCTTTATGGAGAACAATGTCGAATATCACCACTGGCATCCCGACGATGCGGAAGCTCAGATTGCGCTTGCAGAAATCTCAGCGTCGGAGAAAAGGTGGTCAAAATGAGCGTGTTAGATCCGAGAAAAGCGTTTGACGATGCGCTTCTGGCATTGGGCAGGGAAAACAAAGATGTCGTAGGTGTTTCATGCGATTCAGCGTCAGGCGGCGGTATGAGCAGCTTTTTCAAAGCGTTTCCGCAGCGAACGGTGGAGACTGGCATCAGTGAACAAAATGCGATTGGAATATGTGCGGCACTCGCCAAACAAGGGATGATCCCCATCATTGTTGTTATCACACCGTTCATTACAATGAGGGCGTATGAACAGGTGAGGGATGACATTGGATACATGAACATGAACGTGAAGCTGGTGGGCAGCGGAGGAGGGTTAGCGTATTCAACCCTCGGCTCAACGCATCAGGCTATAGAGGATGTTGCACTGATGCGGACGATTCCTAATATGACCATACTCTCACCGTGTGATGCGTATGATGTCCGAGAAGCGCTCCGGCTGGCGGTCTCCATAAAGGGGCCGGTATTTATCCGGATGCCAAGGCAGGCACGTCAGGTTATGGCTGCAGAACGTCATGTGCAAATCGGCAAAGCGGAAATATTGAAAGATGGTAAAGACATTGCAATATTCGCGACAGGCCCGATGGTGGAGGAAGCCCAGATCGCATCAGAAATATTGAAAGGTGATGGCATCGACGCCGCTGTTGTCAGCTTTATGACCATCCGGCCACTGGATGAACAGACGGTCAAGGCATACGCCAGCAAGGTTCGCGCTATTGTGACGGTGGAGGAGCATTCGGTAGTCGGCGGATTTGGCAGCGCAGTTGCAGAAATGCTTGCACCTGTCAAGAATGCGCCGCAGGTTATCATCATGGGTATCAATGAAGGTGCAAAGAACACCGGACCGTATAAAGAGCTGCTCGATCACTACGGGCTCACGGGTGAACGTATAGCTGAAAATATAAAAAACTTGTAAAGGAACAAAAGGTTATGACAGTCAATTATTCAAAAAACGGCAACGGGAAAACAGGCATCAACTTTACGCTTAGATCATTGAGCATCCCTGCGGTAAGAGGGCAGGAAGCTCTGGTTGAACGGGTGCTGAACAAAGTCATCAGCTTTGAAGAGTATAAAGCACTCAAAGACACAGTGAAATATGTTGGGGTCACCAGTCGTTTTGCCGACGTGATCAAAACATTTGATGTGCCCGAAGGGAAAACCCCTGCAGGTTTCCGAGTGGAAAGCTACTTGGCTAACGAGGGCGTCCTTCTGGTCGATTTAGTACGGGACATCAGTTATGACTGGGATGGCATCAAGAGAGCAACAAAAACCATTTTTTCAGCAGACTCGGCGAACCCATATGAAGTGGCTCCTATTTCGGCACTGCTGGGTAATCTGACCTGCAATCCGGGGATTGTATACGATCTATTTATTAATAATCCAAAAGCCAATGTTGGCGGAAAATTTGAAACACTTGAAGAAGTCATGACTGAGCTCGGAAATATATTGGGGCCCGGCGTTGATATCAGTGTAGAGCTCAACAACCCTTTTGAACAGGATTTTAACAAAATACTTGATGAATGCGAAAAATTTAAAGAGATATTGTCCGAGTACAGATTGGTTGTAAAGGTGCCGCATATGGGCCCGGTCAACGGAAGCAATGTAAACGAGTTACTTACCGGAGATAAAAAATTCAGCCGCCGCTATGACGAGCCAATGACGGAAGATGCCTTTAGAAGCCATAATCTGGCGCTGCGACTGAGGGAGCACGGTTACCGCATCAACTATACGCTGATGTTTGAACCATACCAAACCGCGCTGGCGCTGCAAGCAAAGCCGGCTTTTATCAATACTTTTGTCCGCCATCGGATGATGCAGTCTGAAAAGATGAAGAACCTGCTCGCCATATTTGATATCACCCGCGACAAGAAGTATCTCGAGGAATTAAGGACACTGATGCTTAACGTCGATATGCTCTCCAAAGATGAGTCAGATAAGAATCTGCTCGATGTGAAACACTTTGCCGAGGACCTTCTCAAATACCGCAACATTGATAAGAAGGAAGGCGAAGACGGGCTGGATATGGCGAGACATAACTTAAGAATGCTCAAACAGAACAATCTCCCGGATACCCGGTTGATTATATGCAGCATGGAAGGACCGCAAAACTATCCGGACATTGATAAATTGACAGCAGAACCTGAATTTGCAGATGTGATTGATCGTCTGGTCATTACCGCCGAGCCGGGATATCTGGCAAGATTCGCGTCAACCAGCCAGGTCGTTTCCTATCAGCGACGGTTCATGAATGCGGTTCAGGGTGCTAAATAAAACCTTAAGAAAGGACGGGAAATTATGAACGAAAAATTAAAAGGTGTATTCGCACCGATTACAACACCGTTTACGAGCGAGGGCGAGGTGGATTATGCAGCACTTGAGCACAACATGGCATTTTACGCATCTTCCGGTATACAGGGCTATCTTGCTCTTGGCTCCAACGGTGAGAATAAGAGCCTAACCAACGACGAAAAGCTGAAAGTCTTAAAAACAATTATCGACAACAAGGGAAAAGACCAGTCGGTCATGGCTGGATGCATATTTGAATCGACTTATGAGACGATTGAATATGCCAAAAAGTTTGAAATGCTTGGTACGGATTTTTTAACACTGCTTCCTCCTTCTTATTTTAAGAAACAAATGACGGATCCGGTGCTCATCAAATACTTTAACGATGTCGCTAATGCAGTGCACACACCTTGCTTACTGTATAACGCACCGCAGTTCTGCGGGGGCACCACCCTATCCGTCAAGCTTGTGCAGGAATGTGCAAAGAATCCCAATATAGTAGGTCTTAAGGACTCATCAACCGGCAATATTGAAGGCTTCCTATTCGGCGCCCGTGACATCATCAGTGTGATGGCCGGCTCAGCAAACTTCTTTATGAGCACGGTGATTATGGGTGGTTCAGGCGGTGTCGTATCTCTCGCAAACATTTTCCCAGGCATCGTTAACGATCTTTATAAGCTAATATGCGAAGAAAAGTATAAGGAAGCTTTTGCGCTGAATGAAAGAGTTCTGCAGCTGAATAAGGGCGTCTCGGGCGCAGGCGGTGTGGCTGCTGTGAAATATGCAATGGACCTTGCAGGGCTAAAGGGCGGAGATCCCCGTCTGCCGTTACTGCCGCTTCCCGAAGAAAACAGAGTTAAGATCAAAACACTGCTTGAAAAAGAGAAAATGATTTAAAAAGATCGTAGCTGAGTATCAGAAAGGTTTTATGAGGATTGGATATGAGAAAAGTACTGTTAACCAAGAAACTGAATGAAACGAATGCCCGGCTGTTTGACGGTATTCCAGACCTAGAGCTGATTACGATACCCGACGGTGATCAGCCCCTGTTTGAAGAGCATATTAAAGACGCGGAAGCGATACTTCTCAGCACGGCGTATAAAATGACACGGGATGTCATTTCCAGTGCCTCAAAGCTGAAGGTCATCAGCCGCACGGGCGTGGGCGTGGACAATGTTGATGTGTCCGCGGCGACGGAGAAGGGGATTCTGGTGCTTAACACACCGCAGGCTAACTCGGTTTCAGTGGCTGAACACACTGTTGCAATGATCATCGCAATATCCAAGCAGCTTTTGATGTATGACAGCGAATTAAGAGCGGGCAACTTCAAGATAAGGCGTAACAACAAGGCAGTGGATATTGACGGCAAAACGCTGGGGCTTATCGGCTGCGGGCGCATTGGAAGATTTGCCGCAGAGAAATGCAGAGCGGCGTTTGGAATGCATATCATCGGATACGACCCATACATTACGGAAGCAGAAGGTATCACGATGTATACAGATATCGAAGAGGTGTTCAAACGTGCAGACTACATATCCCTTCATATACCGCTGACGCCGGAGACAAAGAATCTGGTTGGTGACAAACTACTCTCGCTGATGAAGCCGACTGCATACATCATCAACACGGCAAGGGGCGGGATCATAGATGAGCAGGCGCTGGCGCAGAAACTGAAAAATGAGGAAATCGCAGGTGCTGCTCTGGATGTACTGGAATCCGAGCCGCCCGCCATTGACAATCCGCTGCTGGGTTTGAAGAGCGTCATTCTCACGCCGCATACCGCAGCGTTGACCAAGGAGTGTTCCGCGCGAGTGGCCTACGAAGCAGCGCTTGGTATAGCGGACTACTTGAATGGGAACACGCCCAAATTCGTTTTTAACAAATAGTTGCTTGAAAAGCAACATGACTTTAGGGAGGTTAGCATGACCAAAAAGTATGATTTAGTCGGTTTTGGCGAAGCGATGGTGCGCTTTAATTCACCCGAGCATGTCAGGCTCGAGCAGGCGCAGTATCTAAATCTCGCTATCGCAGCAGCAGAATTGAACGTGTGTGTAAACACTTCGACTTTAGGGATAAAAACAAAATGGGTATCCAAGCTGGTAGATACATGGTCAGCCAAATATGTGGTCAATAAGGGCCGTGAACACAACGTCAACATGGACGATGTCGTCATCGAGAAGTACGACGGCAGCGGCAGAAAGGCAAGAAACGGACTGTGCTTCGTCGAAGTGGGAATCGGTCCGCGTGCATCGAGGCAGATCTATGACAGGGGACACAGTGCTATATCGCAGATTAAGGAAGGCGAAATAGACTGGAAAACGATATTCTCAGAGTCGGGTTGGTACCACACAACGGGTATCACCTGCGCGATCTCGCCTGAAGCGGCTGATGAAGCTGTAAGATCTCTGAAAATTGCCAAAGAGTGCGGCGTGACGACAAGTTTCGACTTGAATTTCCGTTCAACGCTCTGGACGCCGGAGCAGGCGCAGGCGGCGATGGCGAAGGCCATACCGTATATAGATGTGCTGATCGGTAACGAGGAAGACTTTGAGACCATGCTGGGCATCAAGGCGGATGACACGACCAATACGTATTCCAAACTCGACCCGATGAGCTACAAAGCTGTCGCGGAAAAAGTCTGCGCCAAATATCCGAATGTAAAAACGGTGGGCACGACGCTGAGAGAGGTTAAAACAGCGACGCTCAACGATTGGCGGACTGTGGTATATCACAATGGTGAATACTATGTATCCCGTAAATATGAGAATCTCGAGATATACGATAGAACAGGCGGCGGTGACAGCTTTGCATCTGCACTGATCTACTCCCTGATTACCGGCGAGTACAAAGGGCAGGACATGATCGAGTTTTCTGCGGCGTATTCCGCGCTGTGCCATGGTTTTATGGGAGACTGGAACTGGGCTTACAAAGAGGAAGCCGAGAGTGTAATGAGGGGCGGAAGCGCGAGAGTCAAACGCTGATGAAAGAGAGGAAATGTTGATGAAGAAGATTAACGTGGCTTTGATCGGACACAAGTTTATGGGGCGCGCACACACACACGCCATTACGGATGCGCCGATATTCTTCGATCTCGGTGTGGAGATTGGCAAAAAGGTTATATGCTCCAACGAAGAGTCGGTCAAGGAAATCAGCAAGAGATGGGGATGGGAAAAGGCCGTTCTGGACTGGCGAGAGGTCATTGAAGATAAAGAGATAGATGCCGTCAGTATTGCGGCTCCTAGTAAGGTCCATGCTCAGATCGCGATAGCGGCGGCCAATGCAGGCAAGCATGTTTTCTGTGAAAAACCACTGGCGTTGAACATGGAGGATGCGGAAGCAATGGTCAAAGCCGTTGAAGACAACGGTGTGATCAACATGATTGGCTTCAATTTCCGCAGGGTTCCGGCGCTTTGTCTGGCAAAACAACTGATCGAAGAGGGCGTGCTGGGCAAACTGTATCATTTCAGAGCGATCTGGTCCCAGGATTGGCTGACTGATCCCAATTTTCCGATTGCATGGCGGTTGAAGAAAGCCGCTGCGGGTTACGGGACACACGGAGATCTGGGTGCGCATACCATTGACATTGCCCGGTTTTTAATCGGAGATCTTGATGAAGTGTGCTGTATTGAAAAGACATTTAATAAAACGCGTCCGGTGGCAGTGTTAGAAGACGGTCTTTTTGCCCAAGCCGGCGAAGAAAAAGCCGAAGTGGACGTGGACGATGCCTCCCAGATGCTAGCGACGTTCAAGGGTCAGGACATTATGGCTTATTTCGAAAGCACGAGAAATGGAACTGGACACCGGAACCAGAACAGGATTGAGGTAGCGGGAAGCAAGGGCGCAATCATCTGGGACGAAGAGAAGCTGGGCGAGCTCGAGTATTATAACGACGATGATCCGATACATCTTAAGGGTTTCCGCACGATTCAGGTAAGTGAAGGCGTACATCCATACATGGCCAATTGGTATCCTGCAGGTCATATCATCGGATACGGTGATACGTTTGTTAATGAATACTATGACTTCTTCACTGCGATCAAAGAGAGCAAGCCCGTTACGCCCAATTTCAGAGATGGCCTTATGGTGCAGAAAGTGTTGGACACAGCGGAACAGTCTTCAATTGAACGTGCTTGGAAAAAGGTACAGTATTAAAAAAGAGAGGTCAAAAAAATGCAGAGGATCAAGGCGCAGCATGTCACGCCAGAAAATTTTCAGGCGTTTGGCAAGGTTATCAGTGTGACGGCGAAACCCCAGCCGGACGCACAGTCGGACATACAAACATTTTACGGCCAGTTAGCAATGATGCAATGCGATGGCTCTATTGAGTTCGGAGTCTGTGTCGCCAAGAATCGAGCATTTGTTGTGGATATACTGGAGCAGCATGCAGAGACAGCTGAGTTATTAGCTGCGCTGCGAGGTGATTTTATTACTCCGGTTACGACTTCAGTGGTAATAGACGGTAAGGAATACCCCGACATGGAGAAAGTCGTGGCCGTTCAGGTTAATCAGGGAGAGGGAGTCGTATTTGATAAAGGCATATGGCATTGGACACCTTACGCGGTGACAGAAAGCAGCGACGTTCTGGTGGCCTTTAAAGCTGATACGCCTAAAAATGATTTTATCTCCAGCAAACTAAGCGAAGAGATTATCATCGAAAGGTAGATACCAACCTTTAATTGCTCGTCACTCACCGCATTAGCGGTGAGTGACGGATCTCCTTTGGAAAAACTCTGGTGTAAAATATTGTTTGAGGAAACTTTATGATAGAATATACTGCAATATACAACAGAGTGCGGAGGGAGATATGCGCAAAGAGGTATTAAGATTAGATTGCGTCTCAAAAAAAATAAATGATGTTAAGGTGCTCAAGAATATATCATTGACGGTCTACGAAGGGGAGATTGTCAAGTTGTTCGGAGACATGGGACAGTCCAAAGCCATGGTGGTAAGGCTGTTAGGCGGCATATTCCAACCAGATTATGGAAAGATATACGTTGACGGTCGCGAGGTTCAGCTTTGTTGCCCGAATGATGGGAAAAAAGCGGGGATCAGCATTATTCACAAGAAAAGCGATCTTATACCTAACCTCACGGTAATGGAAAACCTATTCCTCGGGAGAAACGACGCTGAAAGCAAACCCTTCCTGAAAGTCAAACAACAGGCAGCACGTACCCGAGAATTGCTCAAGATACTTGGCTTGGAATTTACACCGGATACTTTGGCGGCAGACTTGGCCATTGAGCAAATACAGCTTGTGCAACTGGGTAAGGCGCTGCTCGATGACCCCAAAGTGGTGGTAATGGATCACACAAACATACTACTTGACAAGAAACAGATTAAACTTTTTGAAGGTGTGTTTCGGGAACTTTCGAAGAGAAAAGTAGGTATTTTGGTGATTGCGCAGAACTTGAAGGATTTTGCAGACGTGTCGGACAGAATGTATATCATTAACGACGGCAGCATTATCGGTAATGTTAAGGTCGCGGAAATTGAACGCGAGAAGATCATTCATATGATCAGCAGCGATTATCTGATAAAACGGCCGGGTATATCACTGAACGACATTTCCAAAGAAGTACTGCGCGTTGAAAAACTGACGCCCAGAAACACCTTAAAGGATGTGAGCTTTTCAGTAAGGAAGGGCGAAATCATTAGTATAACTGGTTCGTACGGATCGGGAAAATGCGAGATCGGCGATGCGCTGTTTGGAATGGAAAAGATAATTCGCGGCAGGCTTTATCTTGAAGGCAGAAAGATTAAAATCAAAAGTCCAGCAGATGCAATAAAAAATAAGATTGTGATGATATCGTATGAAAACGATGATAGCGGGCTTCTGTACAATCTGAGCGTAGCAGAAAACATCAGTATTTTAAGGCTTGGCAGCATTAGCCGCCTTAACATAATTCGCAAGGAGCTGGAAGACTGGCTGGTAGAGACGGTGAGTACGGACCTCGGATTTGATTTGCTGGATGCGGACATCGATATGAATTCATTAACAACAGTCCAGCAAAAAAAAGTCAATATCGCAAGAGCGATGAGTGTGCTTCCCAAAGTACTGATACTGATAGAACCGACAAAAGGCATGGACAAAACCAGCCGAAAACAAATTTTAGAGCTGCTGGTCTCGTTTTCTAATAGAGGAGTGTCAATCATATTAATCTCATCAAACGTTCATGAAATACTGCAGGTCTCAAATCGCTGTTTGTTGTTCAGCAACCATACGATCACGGGCGTTATTGATGAAAGCGAGCTTGAACTTAAAGACCAGCTTGATATATTCAACAATCTAATATAGAGATCTGTAACAAAACGATTACAGTTAAAATGGAATCTACAGAAAAGAGGTTATGCATGTGGTAAAGAAAGGATTTAGTAAGTTTGTCAAAAACGATTTGGCGAGCATATCTGCAATTTTTATCATTCTGCTGCTAGTCGTGATTTCAATGTCCAATCCGGCACGTCTTGCTTTTAGCTTAACAGCTATATCCAAAGATATTGCTATATTCACTATGGTGGGTTTAGCGCAGATGGCAACGCTGGCCGTTGGACAGTTTAATCTTGCCGTAGGTGCAATGGGCGGCGCAGCAGGCATGGTATGCGGCTACCTGATCAATATCCCGCTTGAGGGTACGATGAATGCAGAGTCGTATACACAGGCGGAAGTGGGGCTGGCTATACCTTGGCTGATCGGCATTGCTGCAGCTTTGGTGGTCGGGTTTGTGATTGGCATCATTCAGGGCGGCACGATCGTAAAAACAAAAATCAACCCATTCATCATCACGCTTGCGTTAATAAGTGTTCTTCGCGGACTTAACATGGCGGTAACGCAAAATATATACTTTCGGAACCTGCCGACTGGTTTCAAAGGTATCAGTGCTATGACGTTGCCGGGTTCATCAGCTACAGCCGCAGGGCAGCAAGAGACATATGGGGTACCAATAGTCTTTATAGTGGCGTTGGGAGTTATGGTGATACTATGGGCGCTTTACAACAGGACGGTATTGGGTCGAAAAATGCTGGCGACCGGAGTCTGTACCAGAGCTGCTGACTTTGCAGGTATCAGCTCCAACAAGTACATTATGATTGCGCATGGCATCAGTGGAGCTCTGTGCGCGCTGGCAGGAGTGATGACGGTTTCAAAACTTGGCGCGGCGCAGACATCAGTGGGCGACAATTGGCTATTGTATTCCTTTGCGGCGCCGATTCTTGGCGGAACGTTGCTAAATGGCGGCAAAGTGTCAATTGTCGGTACGATGATTGGCGCTGGGATAATGACGATCATTACAACCGTTCTCGCGCTGCTAAAGCTGGACGCTTTCAGCCATCAGATATTCATCGGCGTTATCCTGCTGCTGTCCTTCCTATTAAACAAAGCCAGGGAAGCGTTCAGCATCAAGCAGGATAAAGCGATGATTGAAGCCCAGGATGTTATTTCCAAAGAAGGAGGTGACAAGTGTGAAAAACTCGCACTCTGATACCAAGAACAAGAATAAGTTTAAGATAACAAACAAAATGGGTATCACTATCGTCATCATATTGCTATCCTTGCTGATCTCGACGCAAAGTGGTAAGTTCTTTTCTCAAATCAACTTTATCACAATCGCCAGAATCTGCAGCGTGACGATTTTGGTGGGCTATGCACAGATGGTGGTAATCGCCGGTGGGGGATTGAATGTGTCGATCGGTGCGATCGGTGGTCTCTCTGCAGTTATTGTAGGCGCGCTAATACAGCGTGCGGGTGTGCCTTGGGGATTTGCAATTGTCATTGCGATTATGATTGGCGCTTGCTGCGGTGCGTTCAATGGTTTTGTCATCACGCGTCTGGGTGGCACGGGCGAAATATCCTGGCTGACGACGTTGGCAACGATGAGTATTTTCGCCGGTATATCTCTGACGATTACCAAGGCCAATCCGTTTTATGACCTGCCTGAAGGATTTGACTGGATCGGGGTTTACAACATTGGCGGCTGGGTGCCCTTTATGATCGTCATAACGTTGATATTCACTTTTATACTCTGGTATATGTTCAAATACACGAGCTTTGGGCACCAAGTGCTGGCAATAGGCGCAAACAAAAAAGCGGCTGAGTTGTCTGGTATTAAGGTGAAACAAGTCATGATGATGAAGCACATCCTCTCTGCAGTGATTGCTGCATGTGCCGGTATACTGTTCAGCACGCGGCTGGGGTCCATTGGATCGGATATCGGGGGTGACTGGATGCTGTTCTCATTCGCTGCCCCGCTCATTGGCGGTACACGGATGGAAGGCGGACGGGTCGATGTGGTTGGTGCTTTCTTGGGCGGATTGCTGCTCGCGATTGTGTCAAATGGCGTTGTTCACTTGCAGGTCAACGTGTATATAGTAGAAATGATGGAAGGAATTATTATACTGCTGGCAGTTGGTCTCGACAGAATCCGACTGCTGAGAGAAGAACACCGCGAGAGAATGGAGCGTGCTGCATTATGACAGGTGATACGATTCTGGAATTAAAAAATATCACGAAAATCTTTCCGGGCGTTGTGGCCCTCGATAATGTCAACTTCAGCATTAAGGAAGGCGAAATCCATGCACTGATGGGGGAAAACGGCGCGGGAAAAAGTACGCTGATCAAGATTATCACTGGCGTCTACAAACAAAACGAAGGTAAAATGCTCGTTGACGGTAAAGAAGTCACGTTTAACAGCCCAAAGGATGCCTTTGCAGTCGGGATTAATGTTGTTCATCAGGAACGGAATCTCTTCCCGACCTTCTCCGTGGCCGGCAACATCATGATTGAACATTATACTGATAAAATGATGAAGCGGATTAATCAAGGGGAGATCAATCAGGCGGCTCAGCAGTATATCGACATGGTAGGGCTCGATGTTCCGCCGACAAAAAACGTAGAAGCGCTCAGCGCAGGACAAAAGCAGTTGATAGAAATCGCCAAGGCGCTTTCATCGGATGCCAGGATCATACTGCTCGACGAGCCAACTGCATCAATTTCAGTAAACGAAGCGAAAAAGTTGATAGACTTAATCAAACAACTTAGGGATAAAGGCATATCGTTTATATTTGTGTCACATAAAATTGAAGAAGTATTTTCGCTGGCTGATACTGTAACGGTGCTCAGGGATGGTAAAAATGTTGCTTCTGTTGAAACCAAGGAGATATCTACACCTATTAAAGATATGACGCGTGATGAATTGATTACGCGTATGGTCGGAAGATCTGAAGAGTTTGTATCGCTCCAGCTGCGCAACTTCGATAACGCTGAAGTGGTTTTGGAAGCGAATAACCTCAGAAGCGTGGATTCACCTAAGCCGAAATCCTTCAAACTTAGAAAAGGGGAGATGCTGGGATGGTACGGGTTAGTGGGCTCGGGGCGTACCGAGTTTGCACGAACACTTATCGGGTTTGATCCGGCAATAGAAGGGGAACAGTTCATCAAGGGTAAGAAAGTCAAAATAAAGAGCGTTGAACAGGTGCAGTCTAAACATGGGCTTTGCTATCTGAGCGAAAACCGAAAAGAAGAAGGACTGTTTCTGGATCATAGCGTTAAGATCAACATTACTTCAACCATACTGGAAAGAATCAAGGGATTTGCGTTTTTTCTCAACATGAAGAAGGAGTCAGAAATTGCGCAACGTTATCGGGAAGAACTTCAAATTAAAACGCCGCACCTCAAGCAGGAGGTAAGAAACCTGAGCGGCGGTAATCAGCAGAAGGTGAGCTTGGGGAAAGCCCTGGCGCTGGATCCTGAAATACTGATCATTGATGAACCGACGGTGGGTATCGATATCAAAACGAAATCTGAGATTCACAAATTGATGTTCAATCTGACTGAGTCCGGGAAATCCGTTATCTGTATTACTTCGGATATGCCCGAAATTGTGCAGATTGCTGACAGAATCATCGTTTTCAAAGAAGGTCGTATTGTGGGTGAGCTTAACAACACAAAGTCATATGACGAGATGAGCAAAGAGATCATGAATCTAATTATCGATTAACTTTACAATGCTTAAGCCATAAGGCTTAAATAAAAAAACGAAAGGACCAAAAAAATGAAAAGACTAATTGTACTTGTATTGGCTGTATGCATGCTTCTGGGTTTGGCAGCTTGTGGAGCGCCGGCTGCACAGCAGACCGAAGAACCTGAGGCAACGCCAAAAGCGAATACGCAGACTGAGATTGAAATGGATGATATGGAGGAAGTCGTTGAAGGCGGCCAGAAAGAAGGCGCAGACTATAGCTTCGCAATTGTTTACGGCGGAGTCCATCCGTTCTTCGATCCTTGGGCACCTGGCGCAAAGGCAGCGGCTAAAGACCTGGGCATTCCGGAACCCAACATTACAAGCCCTCAGAACTGGGACCAGACCGAGCAGAATGCGATTATTGACGGTCTTGTAGCGGGCGGTGTCAATGGTATCGGTATGTTTACATCGGATGCTGTGGCCGGTAACGAAAAGATCTCCGAATTGGTTGGCATGGGTATTCCCGTGGTCACAATGGGTGGATCTCCGGCAACTCCCTCTAAGGCAAGCTTCTGCTATGCTACTGATGTGGGCGCTTCCGTGGCCTATGCAACACAGGCAATCATTGACGAGCTGAAGGCTCAGGGCAAGACAGAAGGCAAGCTGCTTCATCTTTGTTCTTCGCTTGGTGATACAAATACACAGAAGAGACAAGCAGCTATCACTGAAGTCCTGGCTAAGCCCGAGAATGCCGGATTCACGCTGGAGTGGGAACTGGCTGATACCGATGCGACAGAACCGGCAGAAGATGCAATCTCTTCCATGTACGCTTCCTATGTTGACGAAGTTGATGGTATTATATGCACCGGCTATGTAAACGCTCAGGTTCTTGCCAAGACGATGAACGAGAGAGAATCGAATGATGGCATCATAGCAATCGGTATCGATGACTCGGCTGATGTTCTGAGTGCTATCGAAAACGGATACATGTACGGAACAATGACACAGAGCGCATGGGCAATGGGTTATGTTGGAACATACGCGATGAAGTTATTTGCGGATGGTTACACCATGAAATCAGATGCGCCGTTCTTCATCGACTCCGGATTCTTCCTTCTGGACCAAGATGGCCTTGCAACCTATGCTGACCAACAAAAGCAGATGGCGTACGACTTTGTGTCCACAATGGCTGACAAATACTTTGACGCACCTGCACAGTAAAAGTCTACCTTTATCAGATAACAGATAAGAAGGCTAACACTATTCACTGGAAATAGTATAACTCCGTCACAAGACAGCCCCGGCAAAAATGATTTTGCCGGGGCTGTTCAAATCCACGAAACAAAGAAATTTACGAACATATCTGGTATAATACAAAGTGTATCTGGCACAAGGAGTTTGAAAATGAAAAGAGTTATTGCATTCGTTTTGAATATTAATCTGATTCTATTGCTTGTCGCCTGTAGTCAACCGAACATCATAGACAATATGCCTAAAACAACAGTTGATTACTCACAAGAGGAGAGCAGCGCTTTAATTGAAGAAGAGGGTGAAGTAGCAGACCCCGCCGATTACCAGTTTGCCATCGTTTATGGGGGAGCACATCCTTATTTTGATCCGTATGAGCCGGGCGCAAAGGCAGCCGCAAAGGATCTAGGGATACCTGAACCGTTTATTGTGAGCCCGCAGGCCTGGGATCAAACGGAGCAGAATCAGGTGTTGGACACCGTTATTGCCAAGGGTGCAAAAGGGATTGGGATGTTTCCTTCTAATGCATTGACCAGCAATGCTCAAATAACCAAGATGGTTAATAATGGTATACCGACCATTGCACTAGGAGGTTCTCCGGCGACGCCGTCTAATGCAGTATTTTGCTTTGCGACAGATGTGGGGGCCTCGGTGGCTCTTGGCACACAGAAACTGATTAATAAACTGAAAGCGAATGGTTTGACAAAAGGGAACATCGTCCACCTGTGCAGCTCGCTTGGAGATGCAAATACCAAAAAGCGACAGGTCGCCATTCAGGAGGTTTTGGCTAGGCCTGAGAACGTTGGGTTCGTTCTTTATCAGGAGCTTGCGGATACCGATGCGATTGAGCCAGCGGAAGAAGCCATCAGCACGATGTTTGCCTCATATATCACAAATGTTGATGGCATTATATGCACGGGATATGTAAATGCACAGGTATTGGCGAAAACGATGACGGATATGAACGAGAAAAGAGTCGTAGCGATTGGCATCGATGACTCACAGGCTGTGCTGGATGCTATTCAAGGTGGCTATATGTACGGGACAATGACGCAAAATCCGTGGGGTATGGGCTATGTAGGCATCTATGCTCTTAAATTACTGAAGGACGGGTATACGTATAAATTTGGTAAGCCGTTTTTTATCGATTCCGGCTATTTCCTTTTAACCAAAGAGGGATTGCCGACTTATCAGGAAACTGTTGAAGCAAACACAAGAGATTTTGTCAGCACGATGAAGGATAATTATTTTAATCCGCCTGCATAAGTTTAGAGCAACGATTTTATAAAAAGAAGGTTAACATTATTCACTAGGAACAATGTTAACCCCGTCACAAATCGCTCATAAAAATGAGCTGATTACATCATAATATAAAATATTTTAAAAAGTCAACTATTGGATTTTTTATGGACTTTTAACTAATGATTCATACTGTTTTAGATATGGTAAATGCAGAATTGGTATCGTATGACTGGTGGATATTAATTTACCGATCAGTTCCCTTTTTATCACATTATAGCAACATGATTAATCCGGATTTTTCTCAAAGTGTTCGGATTTTTTATTTTTTGATCTAGAGTATTACATAGATATCTGCATCAATGTCGTAAATAGATATTCTCTGGATTAGTGACAAATTTGTAAGAAAACAAGGTGAATTTGTAAGTTGAATCGATGGTGTGAAAAGTTACCATCAATTAGAATATCTTAGAGATTAACATGAGGAGATGTTCGATTGAAAAATCAAACAACTTGTAAATTTATCCGTATCGGAAAAAAGCTTCTTAGAATACTTCTTGTTCTCATGTGTACAGTCATTCTTCTCGTTGCAGTGCTTACAGGCATTCAGCATTTTGCGACAAGCTATGAGAAAGAAAACAACTCCGCGCCAGGTGATATGGTAGATGTCAACGGATCGAAGATGCATGTATATGCTGAGGGTCAAGGTGAGACAACCTACGTCATACTGAGTGGTGGTGGTATTGGCGCACCTGTTTTAGAGTACAAACCCTTATGGTCGCGCTTTGCGGTGCATGGCCGCGTGGCGGTCGTGGAGTACATGGGATATGGATGGAGTGAAGACACTGATGCCCCCAGAACATCGGAAAATATCGTTGAAGAGATTAGGACAGCTTTAAGGGGAGCCGATGTTAATCCTCCCTATGTGCTGGTGGCCCATTCAATCGGGGGTATCTATGCGATGACTTATGCGCAGCTGTACGAAGACGAGCTTGATGCCATCATAGCACTGGACACAACCCTGCCCAGAGGGATAATCCAAGCCAAAAAAGACGGACAAACAGTGCAAGAATCGTTACCACAATTCGGTACAATCTCGCTGCTCAGAAAAGCCGGTATTCTTCGTGCTATGCTTTGGTTAAACCCATTGCTGATAAGCGGTGCGCCTCAGGGCGTTTATAGCGAAGAGGAATCACGTAAGATCGCCATGGTAACCAGTTGGAATTATGCTAGTCATGCATTGATCAATGAAATGCAAACGCTAGACAGCAATATGTCCGATCTGATAGATGTGGAGTTTCCCAAAACACTGCCGGTGCTGATGATACAAGCCAATCCGCCCGGAGAACAATCTGACACATATGAATGGTTTTTATCAGAGCGTGAACGTTTGACCCAAACTCTAGATCACGGGAAAGTGGTGGAATTACCCGCCGGACATAGCGGTATTTATTGGCGCTTATCAGATGATATTGTAAGAGAAACGCGTGAATTCCTGGAACAGTCAGCCACGAACTGAGTTTTTTATACTCATTAGAACGCCCCGATTCAAGAAATACGACGTCCGCTGCGAATTTTTCAACGAAGTACGATGCGAATCTCGGAGAAGGATACAAGCCCACAGCTCATGGCAATTGAACCCGTGGGCTTTTTATTATACAATAGAGTTAGTATTGGAGAATTAACCCAGTAAGAAAACCAGCGATAATGGAGGAGTTCAATGATAAACCAATATCAATCCGACATTCAAGCGATTCTGTCAAAGCGTTACGATAACGGCGCTGATTTTTGGACAACGCCGGACAAACGATTGATGAAAGGGAGCCCCTTCACAACGCTTGACTGCGCATATATGCTATCTGTGCTGGGCATGGATCGCTCTGATCCCATAATGCAGGAGACTGCCGATTTGATTTTGAGCACATGGCGGGAAGACGGAAGGTTTAAAGTGTCGCCGAAGGGTGCAATATACCCATGCCATACCATCAACGTCTTAAGAACGCTTTGTTATTTGGGATATACCCAAGATCCAAGACTTCAAAAAACTATCGAACATCTTATGGCTATTCAACACAGTGACGGCGGCTGGCGATGCAACAAATTCAGCTTTGGCAGAGGCCCGGAAACGGAGTTTTCCAATCCGGGGCCAACTCTGACGGCCTTGGACGCATTCAGATTTACAGCTCTCATTAACAAAAACGAATCTCTCGACAGAGCGGTTGAATTCTTGCTTGCACATTGGGTCACACGGCAGCCTCTCGGGCCTTGTCAATATGGAATCGGCTCGCTTTTTATGCAGATCGCTTATCCTTTTTCCACCTATAATCTTTTCTTCTATGTGTATGTGCTTTCCTTTTATGACAAGGCAAAGAAGGATGGGCGATTTTTGGAGGCACTTGAGGTTTTTGAGTCCAAACTTGATAACGGCCGGGTTATCGTGGAACGCCCCAATTCAAAACTGGCTTCATTTGCTTTTTGCAAAAAGGGGGAGCCGAGTGATCTGGCAACAGAGCGCTATCATGAGATATTATGTAATCTGGGAAAGAACACAGTATTATAAGGAGGCAGTTATGTCGATAGAACTGCAAAAGTATCACGGCTTAGGCAACGATTATTTGGTGCTTGATTCGCAAAAGAACCCACTTGACTTAAATGAATCAATGATTAAACTCATTTGTGACAGAAACTTTGGTGTCGGTTCAGATGGAATTTTATATGGGCCGATTGTTGATAACGGAAAAATCTCAGTAAAGATATACAATCCTGACGGAAGCGAAGCTGAAAAAAGCGGGAATGGTGTGCGGATATTCTCAAAATATCTTAAGGATGCCGGATACATAACCGATAGCCGCTTTGTTCTTACAACTCTCGGCGGAGACGTCAATGTTGAATATCTGAGTGCCAGTGGAGATATGTCTAAGGTGCTTATGGGCAAAACGACCTATGAGAGTCATATAATACCCGTCAAAGGCGAAAAAAGAGAAGTCATCAACGAGACAATGACATTTAACAATCAAAGTTATCAGGTGACCTGTCTGTCCATCGGAAATCCTCACTGCGTCATTCCTATGGACGTTATCAGTAAAGAAATAGCATGTGAATTGGGGCCATATGTTGAGAATTCAGACAACTTTCCATGCAGAATAAACATGCAGCTGCTTAAGGTTTTAGATAAGCAAAACATACAAATTGAGATTTACGAGAGGGGCGCAGGCTATACGCTGGCGTCCGGGAGCAGCAGCTGTGCGGCCGCGAGCGCCGCTTATAAACTGGGGCTGGTGGATAATCTCATTACCGTTCATATGCCCGGCGGCAAGCTTGAGATAGAGATTTGTGCCGATGAATCCGTCTACATGACAGGGCGCGTCAAAAGTGTCGGCACGGTTATCTTAGCACAGGAATTTATTGAAGAGCTTGAGCGGCTGAACATATAATCACAGATTAATTAAACAAATATGGATTGAGAAGAAGTGATATGGATTAATAAATAGTTAGAAAAAATATTATAGTAATGAACAGACAGGTAAAGTATTATTAATTAAATCAATAAACTGCTTCTCACGACCAATTTCTGAATACTCTTGACAGGACTCAATAACTGTCTCTTTATAATCAGTAAACTCTTGAATAAATCTATGACCGATACCATTTTGTAGCATTTTTATTATTGTGTATTTAGATATCCCAATAACTGAACCTGGTTTGTTATTATTTTCTTCATCATTAACATATCCTAAATAGCTTCCCATAAAGCCAGTTGTTAAGGCGCCATTGGCATTAAGGAATAGCTTATGTGTATCATTATAGTATTTTTTTCGAATATCTAAATATGTTTTTATTTGTTCGGTTAGAAGTTGGGGTAACGAAATTAAAAAACCATTTATAGATATCGTCTTGTCATTAATATTAAGTTCGTTAATAGTAAGATTTGTTATGACGCGTTGAGATGCTCCGGTTAAAATAACTAGCTTTATTTGAATGATTTTAATAAGCTTATGAAATATTCTTGGACTGGATTCGGCCTTTTCTGTGTAATTATTAAAATCCTCATTACATTTTTTAGTTAGCTTTTTAATTTGATAATCATCTAATGGGGTTGCTTGTGATGAAAACTTAATAATCTTCTTCTTTTTCAGAATATCCATATACTCTTGATATTGTATAGAAAATGTAATACAGTGAGACATATTATGATCAAAGGAATGAATCAAGTTACTATTTTTAATTAAGTTTGAAGTATATAAAAACCTATAAAAGCTCTTTATTACTGAAATAAATATATTGCAGGTATCTTCACATTGTATTTTATTGCTACGAATATAATATGATAATGCTTCAAATAAATCGTTGCTAGTTACTGTAGTGAAATATGAAATAAGTTCAGCTTGATTGTAGCTTAACGTAAATAAATATCTTTTATAAACGTTGATTAATCCCTTATACCGTATTATTGTATCTGAAGAACAACCATCTTCATTTGTCTTGTGTTCAATAAATTTTGATACAAAATCATCTATTAAATCCATCTATGTAACCACCTTGAGAATATAATATATTATACCATAATATTAAACATATACTATATTTTTTTAACAAAACATATGCTAAAAGCATTGATGCAAATTGCGTCAGAAAGATATGGTATAATCTTAATAAGAATATTATATGGAACAAAGTTAATATGAGAAATTTGATACAAAAGAAAAAAATAAAACTAATGAGCGGGCATAGTTTTTTGGTCGTTCTCTCGCTGCTTTGTATGTTGCTTAACGCATGCGGCACGGGAAACGAAAATGCATCACCGATGCCAACGCAAACCATTTCTACGGTGATTTCGTCGCCCACGGCCGCGTCTGTCGACACCACACCACCGGTGACAACACCCAAGCCCATACCCACGGCGTCACAGACGCCTGAACCAACGCCCGCAGTGAGCTTTGTGGGTCAGGCTGTCTGTACGGCCAATGAGTTTGTGAATATCCGCGAAAGCGCCGATACGGACAGCGCCGTGGTCGGGACGATGCCCGCGGGCGCGACTGCCGATGTGATCGCGTATGAGGATGATTGGGCCTATTTATCGTACGATGGCATAACAGGCTATGTGAGACGTGGTTTTCTGATCAACCGACACATGCCGGACATCGATGTGCCGATGGGCGATTGGGCGGCGGTGCTTGTAAATCCAGATCATCTGCTGCCTGACGGTTTTGAGGCGGAGCTGGCTGATTTTGAGGGCGGGCAGGTGGACGCGCGCATACTCGATATCTGCGAAGCCATGTTTGACGATGCCAAGGCGGACGGGGTTGACCTTAAGCTTGTGGACGCGTACCGCAGCTATGAGACTCAGAAAAAGCTGTATCAAAAGAAGGTGACTAGCTACATTGGCAAGGGTTACAGCCGCGAGGATGCCGAAATCGAGGCAGCGACCATCACGGCGCGCCCTAACACGAGCGAGCACCAAACGGGGCTGGCGCTCGATATCGTGACCCCGTCTTATACAAAACGGAGCAAGGGTTTTGCGAAAACTGACGCTTTCAAATGGCTGGATGCCAACGCGCAGAATTACGGCTTCACACTAAGGTATAAGATTGACAAGCAGGAATTCACCAAAGTGATCTATGAGCCATGGCACTGGCGGTTTGTGGGAGTGAAAGCCGCGACAGCGATGAAGCAAAGCGGTGAATGCCTCGAAGAATACTTGGGATAATCAGTGCTTCCCTGATTCTTTTTGATAAGTATCGGAACATATAGCCAAACAGTGGTGAATTTGTTATATTATTAGAATATATTTTTATAGAATGGGAGCAACACAATGGCAATTGAAAAAACCTATATTATGCTGAAACCCGACTGTATAAAACGAGGGCTCATCGGTGAAGTCATTGCGCGCATCGAAAGAAAAGGGTATAAGCTTCTTGACGCGAAAATGATGAACCTCAGTGAGGAAATACTGCGCGAGCATTACGCGCACCTTGTTAACAAGCCGTTCTTTCCTGAGACGGTGGCGTATATGACGTCCGGCCCGGTGCTTGGCATGATCGTCGAGGGAGAAAATGCTGTGCTTGGCATGCGCTTGCTCATGGGCGCAACTAAGTTTGAAGAGGGCACCGCCGGTACGATTCGCGGTGATTTTGCGACAAGCACGGGAGAGAATATCATACACGGCTCGGATT
>JAEWBO010000010.1 GCA_023391105.1 Bacillota bacterium | reverse complement strand
TTGTACCGGCTGAATAATAATATGTTTATACGGCCCCGACAGTTAAGCTGTCGGGGTTTTTTCATATAATGTTTCCCCGGAAATATTGAAACACAAAGTTGCCTGTATCGCTTGTTATTCGGCAGGAGGGGCAGGGGGCTGATCCGGGGGTGGTTCAAGTGTCGCGGGATCATTCGGCAGCGTGTCTGGGGTTTGTGTTGGGTCTGCCGGAGGTGCGGCGGTCGCTGTGGGTGCGGCGGTCACTGTGGGTGCGGCGGTTGCTGTGGGCGCGGCGGTCACTGTGGGTGCGGGCGGATGCAGCACGTACTCGTGCAGGCTATCATAAAGCGCGGTCATGGTTTGGGTCGCGTCTTGGATCCGGCTTGTGCTATTGATTTTGCTGTTCGAGTTTGTGCTGCACGCCTTTTTCAAGCGGCTTTGCGCGCCTTGCAGTGTTTCTGTGGCGTTATCGATCTTGGCGGATGCTTTCTCGATCAATTCGGATGATAGCACAGCCTTGTTTTTATTAAGATAATCCTTCGTCATATTGATGGCGTCTTCAAGATCTTGCGCAGCTGTATCATATTTTACATATGCGATGTCGTATGTCCAGTCGATATCGGCGTCAATGCCAAAAATCTGTTTGACGACCTCCTGTGTATAGGTATGATCCAGTACATAATAGGTGGCGTTGTATGCGCTCATGTATTTACCGGTGAGCGCATAGCGGCTTAAATCGGCCTCGGGATCAAGATCGAGCCCATAGAATGTCAGCGCCGCGATTTGCTCAAAGTTAAGGTTTGTATAAATTTCGGATTGCAGCGTGCTGTATATTTCGGGTATTTTCGGCAGAAGCTTTTCGCTCTTTAGCTGACTGAACACTTCAAGGAGCAGCCGCTGCTGGCGATCGATACGGTCAATATCGGTGCCGGATGTGATGTCTTTTCTCGCACGGCAGTAATCCAGTACGGCCTGCCCGTCAAGCAGCTGATAGCCTGTGTCAAGATGCCGATTGTCTATGTTTATTTCATAATCCACGTCGTACCAGACACCGCCGATGGCGTCAACGATATCCTTAACAGCCTGCATCTCCACTGCCACGTAAAAATCCACGGGGATGCCGCCCAGCGTGGTGGTGATCGTCTGCATAAGGCAATCGAAGCCGCGGCCCTCAAAACCGCCCGCCGACATCCACGCGCCGTTTATTTTCCATCTGCTGTCCGTGAACGCGATATCGGCATAGCTGTCCCGCGGGAGAGAGATTATATCCACCTTGCCCGTGGCGAAGTTGACGGAGAAAAGCATGATCGTATCTGTGCGGAAGTCTTTACGTCCTTCGCGCTCAGCCGAATAATCGATGCCGACCAGCACAATGTTGACACGGTCTTTCATAAAGTCCATATCGGCCTGCATGGCAAGCCATTCTTCGGGAGACAGTGTCTGCGTCGGTTCCGCCGATTCTTTGGGTGTTTTGGAGGGAACAGGGGTTGAATCCGGAAAGGCTGTCCGGGCATCGATCACGGTGACGTAGATAAAACGGCAAGCAATAATCAAAACAGCCAGTGCCAGCGCCAGCAGTCCGTATTTAACGATCTTTTTTTTGGTAAACGGTTTATGGAAAAGACGCTCTTCGGGCGTCTTTTTGTGTTTATCCTTTTTGATATCATCCTCTTGATGCATGTTTTTACCTCTTGCTCGTTTCCTTGCGGTTTCAAGTGTACCGAGTTTCTCGTTGCATTATACTATAAATACCAAGAAATGAATAACAAAATGATAAAAAATATGGGAAATTACATATATAACAACAAAAGAGCACATAAGAAGAATAAAAAATACCCCCTTGTGTCAGCCACAAGGGGGTGCAAATGAGCAGGGGGGTTAGCCCACACGGCGGGCAAGCACGAAGTTCCTTGCCCAGTAAACGTTGTTGATCGAACTGACCATGACTCTGTTCTGTCCTGAAGAGGCGTGAACAAATTGACCGTCGCCTGTGTAAATACCCATGTGGCTGATATATGACGACGTATCGGATCGGAAGAACACAAGGTCACCTTTTTGCAGCGAACCCGTCTTCGAGATCTTTGACCACGATGACATATCACTGTATGCCGATGCTGAGTATCTCGGCACTTTATAGCCCGCGTTCGTCATCGCGTAGTATGCAAGGCCAGAGCAGTCATAGCGGCTTGGTCCGTTGCCGCCCAACGCATAAGGCTTATCTATCTGCTTGAGTGCGATGTCAGCAATGGCCGCGGCAGAAGTCGTTGCGATGTTAGGCGCGCTTGCCGTGTTGTTTGAGAACGCCTTCTTGCGCGTAGCAGGCCCTGCAATGCCATCGGCGCTAAGGCCGTTGGCCCGCTGGAACGCAATCACAGCTTCACGCGTGACGGAGCCGTAATAACCTGTGCCCGTTCCGCTGAAATAGCCAAGCTTCTTAAGCTGCAGCTGAAGTGTCTGCACGGCTTCGCCGGAGCTGCCAACCTTCAGTATCAAGCTTTTGGCTGTTGAGGAATATAGCTTGTTTTGCGTCAGCGGTCCTGCGATGCCGTCTGCACCAAGACCGTTGTTATTCTGAAAGCGAATAACCGCTGTTTTTGTCAGTGCCCCATAATACCCGGTTGCGCTTGGGTAATCAAGATAGCCGAGGGTAAGCAGCTTGTTTTGCAAGGCCGTGACATTGTCTCCGCGGCTGCCGAGCGACATGGTTGCACCTGCCGCCATCGCCGTGGGTACGGCCGCAAAAAGGATGGTCAGTACACATACTATCAAAACCACCAGTCTTACGTTTCTTTTCTTCATATCTGTCTCCCTTCAGTTATTTTTGCTATCGGATATTCATTATAACCAAAACACACATATCACTCAAAACCCGAGGATGTGTGCTATCACAATTAGGACGCAGGCTAACAGATATATTACAAATATGTTAAGCTAATATGACGATTTGAAGGCAAATGCGCTGTTTTACGTGTATTTGTGAATAAGTATATGGAAATCATGTATTTAAAAAGCAGATAAATATAAGAAAAGGAGACCGAATGGCCTCCTTTTGCATAGATCGAATTAATAATTCTGTGTAAAAATCTCAAAGTATGCTTTGGCGTGGGCACAAACGGGGCAGATCGAAGGCGCTTCCTTGCCCACAAAGCGGTGTCCGCAGTTGGAGCATTTCCATTCGACTTCCACATCACGTTCGAACACAACGCCGTTTTTCACGTTCTCAGCAAGCTTGTTATAACGCTCTTCATGTTTTTTCTCAACGCCCGCCACGCCGTCAAATAGCTTGGCAATATCCTCAAAGCCTTCTTCTCTGGCTTCCTTGGCCATGCGCGGATACATGTCTTCCCACTCGCCGTGTTCGCCAGCGGCGGCAGTTATAAGGTTATCCATCGTGGAGCCGATGCCTGCAAACAGCTTATACCAAAGCTCAGCATGTTCTTTTTCATTTGCGGCGGTTTCGGTAAATATGTTGGAAATCTGAATGAAACCTTCCTTCTTGGCCTTGGACGCAAAATATGTGTATTTATTGCGCGCCATTGATTCGCCCGCAAACGCTTCCATTAAGTTCTGTTCCGTTTTTGTTCCTTTTAACTTTTCCATAATTCTTCCCTCCAATAATAAGTAATTTGTTATTAATAATCTCTTATGCTTTCCAGAGACCATGAACGTTGCAGTATTCATAGACAGTATCAATATCCTCAGCTTTCACATCAAAGGTGGCCTCGGGTACGCCTGTGGGATCAAGCTTTGCGCGCAGAGACTGGCCGTCTTTTTTGAACACCTCAATGAAGCTGATATGATGCTCTTCTGTCATCGGATGAGGTACGCTGCCGATTTTAACTGTTGTTTTGTCGCCATCAGCGACGATCACAGGCACGTGCTTCTCCGTGCTGGCATCTGTCGTATTGGCTTCAAGCTTCGCCATCTTCTGGCCGCAGCAGACAAGCGTGGGAGCGCCGGGATTTACGATGCTGACCACGTGGCCGCAGACTCCACAATAGTAATAATCACCATAGTTTGTCATGACTTGTTACTTCCTTTCTCATCATTTATTTTTCATTGCTTAACAGACATTGTTTGCAGACGCCGTAAAAGGTGATGTGGCATCCCTCCAGCTTATGTCCTCCCGCGTCTGCGCTTGAAAGAGCGCTGTCCTCCAGCGCCTTGGCATTCAGGTCGTAAACGCTGCTGCACTCACGGCAGTAAAAATGCGAATGCATTGCTATATTGCCGTCATACCTGTCGAATGTATCACCGCAGGAAAGACGCTGCAGCAACCCTTGACTCTCCAGTATGCTTAAATTGCGGTAAACTGTGCTTAGGCTAAGATTGGGAAAACCCGGTTTCATCTTTTCAAAAAGCCAGAATGCGTTGGGATGAGTATCCGTCGAGCGAAGCAAATCCAGCATATATTTTCTTTGCTTTGTATTGCGAAGCGGCTTGTTTTCCAAAAGCAATCATATCACCTTCTTATCAATAATCATTATTAATAAGTTAACATCTCTTTTAACCATTGTCAAGCACAAAAAACAAAATAATTTATAAAAATATACAGTCTACTTCCTAAGGGGCAAGAATAATGGTATGTTAATATTATCAATATAAGGAGCCCGCAATTATGTATCATTTAAATAAAAAAATGATGGCCGTTATCATGTGCGTCTTAATGCTCCTGTCTGTCGCGGGATGCCGTACAATGTCACGGACCGTTTCTGAAATTATCGACTCGGGGACAAACGGTGTATGGGGGCAGGCGCCTTCGTCTATGCCGACAGGATCGGCCTTGCCGACAAACGAGGGACAGCCCGGCACATGGACGATAATGCTTTACCTGAATGGCTCCGACCTTGAAAGCCAGGGCGCCGAAGGAACGTCCAGCCTGCAAAGCATCGTGGATGCGCAGCTTCCGGAAAGTATCCGTGTGCTGATATACACGGGCGGGACGTCGTATTGGTATAACGATACTGTGGATCCGAATGCCAACCAGATATGGCTGGCGGAGAACAACGATTTAACACTGCTTGAAACGATGAGCACTAAGAACATGGGTGAAAGCGCCACGCTGGCTGAGTTTATCACATATGCGCAAAATCATTACCCCGCGGATCATAAAGCACTGATGATGTGGAACCATGGTGCGGGCAGCATCATCGGATTTGGTGCCGATGAGCTTTACAATTACGACGGTCTCGTGCTTTCAGAGATGTCAGAGGCGTTTTCGGCCTCGTTCGACGGAGAGCCGTTTGAGCTAATCGGTTTTGACGCATGCCTGATGGCCAGCGTGGAAATGGCCAGCGTCGCTTCACCTTACGCGAGATACATGGTGGCGTCTCAAGAGGTAGAGCCGGGCAGCGGGTGGGACTACGGCTATTTTCTTGAAGCGCTGGGTGCGGATACGGGCATGACAGGCGCTGAGCTTGGAGAGACAATTGCGGAAGGGTATTTTGCGAGAAGCGCGGGCGGCGGCATGGAGGGCGCGCTTACGTGTTCGGTCATTGATCTATCCATGATCGATAAGATTGAGCAGCTGCTCGGGGCTTATGCGTCCAGTCTGGATGGTCAGCTTGCACAGCCTCAGATAGTACAGACGCTGTCTTATGCTCGCCAGAGCGTCGACAAATATGGCGATGAACCGGGCGCTGGGGGCACAGAATCGTTTAACATGGTGGACTTTTATCATTTTATGGAGCTGCAGGAGGGCGGAGCGGCGGCACAAGAGCTGCTTGCAGCCATTAAAGAAGCTGTGGTTTATGAACGCAGCGGCGAACAGCAGCCCAACTCTTACGGCCTCTCGATTTACTTTCCGGACACCGTTCCGGACAGCGGGGATTTAAGCCTTCAGGTATACGACACCATCGATTTTTGCCCCGAATACAAGACGTTTGTGAGCGATTACCTGACAGCGTTAAATCAAAATGCGCAGGATATGCCTGTTGAATACAACAGCGAGCTGATCGCTGCTTCTCAAGGCGATGATCTGAGCGAGGTGGGGTCGTATTATGTGCACCTCACGGATGCGCAGATGGATTACCTGTCTTACGTGTACTGCACGCTTGGCATGTATCTGGACGATGGCACAGTTGTTGACTTGGGATACGACAGCGACCTATCCATTGATTACAGCGACAACACCATTCACGATAACTTCCAGGGGTATTGGACGGGGCTCAACGGGCATTTTGTGGCCGTCTATGTCATGGAAGAATATGATAACGAGTATGTTATATACAATATGCCTGTTCTGTATAATGGTGAAACGGCCATTATACGAGCCACATGGATATGGGATAGCACATATGAAAACGGCGGTTATTATGTGTATAACGGCATGTATTATATGAACGAAGAGTATGCCGCGCCATCCTCAAAGCTTGGGATAATTCCCGAGATAGGCGATCAGATCACGCCCATTTTCTGGCCGACCTATGCGGCTGACGGTGATTACGAAAACTACTATACGGGAGAAACGTTTACGGTGGGAGCCGAAGGGCTGGTGCTCAGCTGGATTGAGCTGCCCGCGGGTTATTACCAGTACGGTTTCTTGTTCTTTGACGTGTATGGTTATGAGCATTACAGCGAGATGACCGACTTCGAGGTCTACTGATTAAGATAGGAAAAGGCTGCGCGGTTCGTCCTGAACGGCACAGCCTTTTTCTTTTGTGAGCTAACGCGCTTTGCGCGTTAATATTTCGGAATAGATCACGGCGCGAACGAAATCGTCCTTATCCTCGAACAGGTTGAGCCCTCCGCGCGGCTTTTTCTTGATTTTCAGAGGCGTATCATCGTTGATATCCGCGCTTAGGGCGTGAAAGCTGCCAAGGTCTATGTTTGCGTATTTGTTCATACCAGCTTTAGAGGCCGGCGCGGTTTCGAACGTATGCGTTGACAGCCGCTCCGCTGCAATCTCTGTTTGCTTTGCGGTCACAGGTTCCGAAGCTGTCTGTGTTGCGGCCGCAGCAGGTTCACGGCGCGGCGGCGCCTCCATTTCGCCGGACATCATAAACGCTCTTTGTATATCGCTTATGGTGGGGCGCACGGGGGCGGCATCCTCAGAAGACCGGTTCGGTTTCTTTTTTCCCGCAGCGGAGACGATGCTTATAATCACGCCGACGACGATAATCAGTAAGATTTCCATATCGGATTACCCTTACTCAGTTTCTTTTTCGACTTTGGGACCCGCTGCGCTGGAGATGGATTCACGCATGTTGGTGTCGGCCACCACGTTTTTCATGTTGTAATAATCCATGATGCCAAGATTGCCTTCCTTGAAAGCGACAGCCATGGCGCGCGGAATCTCGGCTTCGGCTTCGACGACCTTGGCGCGCATTTCCTGAACAGCGGCCATCATTTCCTGCTCCTTGGCCACGGCCATGGCGCGGCGTTCCTCCGCTTTTGCTTGGGCGATCTTCTTGTCGGCCTGCGCCTGGTCGATTTGCAGCTGTGCGCCGATATTGCGACCGACGTCCACGTCCGCGATATCGATGGACAGAATCTCAAACGCGGTACCCGCGTCAAGACCCTTTGCCAGCACCGTTTTGGATATGAGGTCGGGATTTTCCAGCACTTCTTTGTGCGTGAGCGCGCTGCCAACGGTGGTCACAATACCTTCGCCCACACGTGCGATGACGGTCTCCTCGCCTGCGCCGCCTACGAGACGGTCGATATTGGCGCGTACAGTCACGCGGGCTTTGGCTTTAAGCTCGATACCGTCCTTGGCAATCGCCGCGACAACAGGCGTTTCAATCACCTTGGGGTTAACGCTCATCTTGACGGCGGTTAACACGTCGCGGCCCGCAAGGTCTATCGCGGTGGCGCGTTTGAAATCCAGAGGAATATCCGCTTTCTGTGCCGCGATAAGCGCATCGACCACACGATCCACATTACCACCCGCAAGATAATGCTGCTCGAGCATATCCGTGGTGACGGAAATGCCCGCCTTGATGGCCTTGATCAGCGGATTGGCGATGCCTGACGGCGTGATCTTACGAAGACGCATGCCGATCAGCGATATGATTCTTAGCTTGACACCTGATGCGCGGGCGGCAATCCACAAGCGAACGGGAACAAAGCTGAAGAAAAATACGAGAAAAATGAAAGCGGCGACGATGATAATAATATAAACCCATAATTCTTCCATTGATATCAACTCCTTTGTGTTTGTTATATTTTAACTAAAAGCTTAAAACTATTCATTTATCTGAGAACCGAAAACACAATGAAGTAAAGCAGCATGACAAACAAAATGAAGCCGCCTGTGTAAAGACACATGAGCAATAGCCGCTTCGGATCTGTCTTCACTTTTTTCGGTGCTTCCACTTTTTCTTGCAGATACGCTTCGCATTTTTTGCAGAATTCGGCGGTATCAGCGTATTCGATTTTACATACCGGACAGTATTTCACATTAACCCTCCACTTGCTTGACAATGATGCGACCGCCTACGGTCTTTAAGACCTGAACGCGTGCGCCTTTTGGAATAAAATCGCCTTCTGTGACGACATCGGCTTTTTCACCTTCGATTTCTGCTATGCCTGCGGGGCGAAGCGGTGTTATGCTAACCCCGTTTTTGCCGGAAAAGCGTGAATAATCATCCTGCGCGACGTAACCGACATCTTTGCCTTCGGCATCCTTGAGCACGAGCGAAGATCGGTACAGCCAGCCGCGTTTAAAACTTCGTGCGGCAATCAGTGCGAGTATCACCACGATGCCGCCGATGATAAGAAACAAAAGCAGACCTTCCGCCACCGATTTTGCCTGAAACACGATGCATAGCACCAGCGCGACAAGCCCAAGGCCGCCGAATATCCCAAAGCCGGGCACGAACAGTTCGATAAGCAAGAAAAGCATACCAACGACGAACAACACAATAGAGACGATTTCAATCGTTTCAAACAGACCCATACAGCTCCCCCTTTCCCGCTCAAGATAACATTTCTACTATTAATATATTATAACACATTCCATATCAATATGCGCGAAGAATATAACAAACGATTGCCATGTGTCCATAAGCTTCAAAACGCAGATATTTACTTTCGTCAGGGCTTGTGCTATAACAAGTACACATTATTATATTGTATACTCATATTGAGTTGCGGAGATACGATGACGGGCGAACAGATTAAGCGGAAAATCAGCGATGCGCTGGCACGCTTTATAGACAGCGATAAAGGCAACGCGATGCCAGCGCATAATTATATGGAGGTTTTTGACACGCCCTTGATTGGTTATGCGGCAGCGGACGATGCTCTTTTTAAGACGTTCAGAAATGATACGGTTGTTGGCGCATGCTTTCAGCCGCCGGATAGTTGGTTGCCCGGCGCAGCAACGGTAATTTCGTATTTTTTGCCGTTTACCCGGGAAATCAGAGATTCTAACCGCTTAGCCGGGTTGCCATCCGAGGAATGGGTATCGGCACGCATAGACGGAGAGATATTTAACAATGCTGTAAGAGCATTTCTTGTCGGACTCATTGAGAATTTGGACGCGAAAGCTGTTTCGCCTGCGGCAGATCCACGGTTTCGTATTAACAACAATATATCCAACTGGTCGGAGCGTCATGTAGCGTTTGCGGCGGGGCTGGGTACCTTCGGATTGCACAGAGGGCTTATCACATCCAAAGGCACCGCGGGGCGGTTTGGCAGCGTTGTGACCACGATGTGTCTTGAACCGGTGTCGAGGCCATATACAAGCCATAACGAATATTGTTTGTTCTTCACAAGCGGAAAATGCGGGGCGTGCATCAAACGCTGTCCGCCTGCTGCCATCACGAAGCAAGGCAAGGATAACAAAGCGTGCAGCGACTATATCGACAACGAGATTGAGCCGCGGTTCGCGCCGCGCTACGGCTGCGGCAAATGCAATATCAGCGTACCGTGTGAATACAGTTCGCCTGTTGGTTAGCTGCCCATATATAAGGTAAGAAAGGAAACAAAGAGGAGTGTATAACGCATGAGTTTAAAGGTATAATCGATAGTAAAGAGAGGCTGATCGTTGCTGCAAGAAAGTTTTTAAGAAAATTCTTACTCTGAGAAAAAAACTCTTGCTTTTGCTATTTGTTTATTATATAATTCCATCGTTGCGCACTAAAAGATGCGTATTTGTTTGGCAGGTAGAAGCGGGAGGTTGCCGGAGAAATCGCTTTCCGGGTAGTTTCCGCAGACTGTTGTCCAAAACATAAGGACAGCGCTCCGGGCGGCATGAAAATGCCGCGAAAAAAAGAGTATGATACACACGGCTGTGTGTATACGGAGCGTAAGCGTAAGGAGGAGAAAAATGGCAAGTCAGAAGATTAGAATCAAACTGAAAGCGTATGACTACAACCTGATTGACCAGTCGGCAATGAAAATCGTCGATACGGCCAAGAGGACAGGCGCGAAGGTTTCCGGGCCGATTCCGCTGCCCACTCAGAAGGAAATCATCACAATACTTCGTGCGCCGCACAAGTATAAGGATTCGCGTGAACAATTTGAAATCAAGACACACAAAAGGCTGATCGATATATTGGAAGCCACTTCAAAGACAACAGATGCTTTGATGCGGCTGGATCTGCCTTCCGGCGTGGATATAGAAATTAAGCTCTAGGGGGGTGTGACGAATGAAAGCGATTTTGGGCAAAAAATTAGGTATGACGCAGCTGTTCCTTGATGACGGTACTGTCGTTCCGGTGACGGTTGTGCAGGCGGGCCCGTGCGTCGTCACTCAGAAGAAGACGGTCGAGACGGACGGTTACAATGCAATACAGATTGGCTTTGGCGAGATAAGAGAAAAGCTCGTGACAAAGCCGCTTGAGGGTCATTTCAAAAAAGCGGGCGTTGCCCCGAAGCGGAGTCTGCGTGAATACCATGTGGACAATACGGATGATTATGCGCTTGGTCAGGAGATCAAGGTCGATGTGTTTGAAAAAGGCGACGTCGTTGATGTGCAGGGTACAAGCAAGGGCAAAGGCTTCCAGGGCATGATCGCTCGCCATAACAAAGCGAGAGGCCCCATGACACACGGTTCGCGCAGCAAGCGGCAGCCGGGCAGCATCGGCGCCTGTGCTGATCCTTCAAGGGTCATCAAAGGCAAGAAGATGCCGGGTCATGGCGGTGCGCAAGCGGTGACCGTGCAGAACATCGAGGTTGTCGGTATCGACATGGATAAAAATGTGCTGCTTGTCAAAGGCGCTGTGCCCGGAGCAAGGGGCGGCCTGCTTTCGATATCGAAGGCGGTTAAACTCAGCTAAGACAAGCTTTAGAAAAGGGAGTGAAACGAATGCCCATAGTATCGGTATATAAAACGGACGGCACAGAGTCCGGCAATATGGATCTGAAAAACGAAGTGTTTGGCATAGAGGTCAACGAAGCGGTGATGCATCAAGTGGTTGTGGCGCAGCTCGCCAACAAGCGCCAGGGCACGCAGAGTGCGCTGACACGCGCCGAAGTGCGCGGCGGCGGCATCAAGCCGTGGCGTCAGAAGGGAACAGGACGCGCGCGTGCGGGTTCCTCGCGTTCCCCGATCTGGAGAAAGGGCGGTATGACATTTGCTGTGAAGCCGCGTGATTACAGCCAGAAAGTTAACAAGAAGGTCAGAAAACTGGCCATTCAGAGCGCGCTTTCCATGAAGGTGGCGGATAAAGACATCATTGTGCTTGAGAACCTCGCGCTTGAGGCTGCTAAGACAAAACTGATGGCGGGAATCCTCAAAAACTTCGATATTAAAAAGGCGCTGGTTGTGACGGCGGGCAAGGACGAGACAGTCGTTCGTGCATCGGGCAACATACAGGGCGTAAAGACGCTGACGGCAGACAGCATGAATGTGTATGATTTGCTTGTGTATGACAAGCTTGTGATTACCAAAGACGCCGTCAAGATGGTTGAGGAGGTTTTTGCGTAATGGATTCGAGAGACATCATTTTAAAGCCCGTATTGACAGAGAAGAGCTACGACGATATCGCTGCGAAGAAATACACATTTGAAGTGAATTTAAGAGCCACGAAGAGCGACATCCGCCGCGCTGTGGAAGATGTTTTCGGCGTGAAGGTGGCAAAGGTGAATACGCTGCGCCAGATTGGCAAGCTGAAACGCCAGGGTTACCACATCGGCAGACGGCCTGAGGTCAAGAAGGCGTTTGTAACGCTGACAAAAGATTCCAAGACAATCGAATTCTTCGATTCGCTCGCACAGTAGGATTTAGGGAGGTTAAAAGCTCATGGCGATTAAGAAATACAAACCGACATCACCGGGCCGCCGCGGCATGACGGTTTCCACATTCGAGGAAATCACATGCACCACGCCCGAGAGATCACTTCTGGAGCCGATCAAGAAGACGGCCGGAAGAAACGCCCAGGGTCGCATCACCGTGCGTCACAGAGGCGGCGGCGTGAAAAGACAGTACAGAATTATCGATTTTAAGCGCAACAAAGACGGCGTTCCCGCCAAGGTTGCGACGATCGAATACGATCCGAACAGAACGGCCAACATCGCGCTGCTGCATTATGCAGATGGCGAGAAGAGATACATCTTGGCGCCTTACGGCCTTTCCGTGGGAGACACGGTTATGTCCGGTCAGGGTGCGGATATCAAGCCGGGCAATGCGCTTTGCTTGAAAGACATCCCGATGGGCACACTGATTCATAACATCGAGCTGATGCCCGGCCGTGGCGGCCAGCTTGTCAGAAGCGCGGGCAACTCCGCACAGCTGATGGCCAAAGAAGGCAGCTACGCTCAGGTGAGACTGCCCTCCGGTGAGGTGCGCATGGTGCTGCTTAATGCCAAGGCCACAATCGGCCAGGTGGGCAACATCGATCAGGAAAACATCAACATCGGTAAAGCGGGAAGGAAACGCCACATGGGCTTCCGCCCGACGGTGAGAGGATCTGTCATGAACCCGAATGACCATCCGCACGGCGGCGGCGAAGGTAAATCGCCGATCGGACGTCCGGGACCGGTCACGCCTTGGGGCAAGCCGGCGCTTGGCTATAAGACGAGAAAGAAGAAGAACGCTTCCGACAAGTATATAGTCAGACGCAGAAACAAGTAACCACACCCCAAAAAACATAGTTTTTCGGGGACCCCGCAACGGGATTATCGACAGTTATGTAAGGAGTAGTGGAATATGAGCAGATCGGTAAAAAAGGGGCCTTTCGTGCATCCTAAGCTGCTGGCAAGAATTCAGCAGATGAATGAGAAGAACGAAAAGAAAGTGCTGAAAACATGGTCCAGAGCATCGACGATATTTCCGGATATGGTTGGGCATACATTGGCCGTTCATGACGGTAAGAAGTTTGTGCCTGTTTATATGACGGAAGATATGGTGGGACACAAGCTGGGTGAGTTTGCGCCGACAAGGACATTCCGCGGACACGCGGGCGACAAAAAGTCCGGCTCCAAGTAGCCTAATCAGGGAGGAGACTATAAATGGCAACTCGTCAGAGAGAAAAAGCTGAAAAGAGACATGAGCTCAAAGATAAAAGGCCGACGGCAAAGGTGAAATACGTGCGTATTTCCTCTTCAAAGATCAGGATTGTGATCGACCTGATCCGCGGCAAGAAAGTGGACGAAGCTGTGGCGGTGCTGAAAAACACACCGGCGGCAGCAAGCCCCATTGTCGAGAAGCTTCTGAATTCCGCGATAGCGAATGCTGAGAACAACAAAGGCATGCTGCGTGACGATCTTATCGTTGCGGAGTGCTTTGCGGATCAAGGCCCGACGCTCAAGCGTTTCCGTCCGCGTGCCCAAGGCCGCGCGTCGCGTATTCGTAAGAGAACGAGCCATATCACAATCATACTCGACAGTGCAGTCAAGGAGGAATCTTAAGCATGGGTCAGAAAGTTAATCCTCACGGAATGCGCGTGGGCGTCATTAAAGACTGGAACGCGCGTTGGTTTGCAAAAAAGGGCGATTTTGCTGCGAACATTAAAGAAGATAATGATATCAGAAAGCAGCTGAAAAAGCAGCTTTACGCGGCAGGCATTTCCAAGATCGAAACGGAAAGAGCGGCCAGCAAGCTGACCGTGAACATATACACCGCGAAGCCGGGTATCGTGATCGGTAAGGGCGGCCAGGGTGTCGAGATACTGAAAAATCAGCTTTCCCGTCAGACGGGCAAGTCGGTTATTCTCAATATCATCGAGGTTAAGCGTCCGGATATCGATGCACAGCTGGTGGCTGAAAATATCGCCTCTCAGCTCGAACGCCGCATCAGCTTCCGCCGTGCAATGAAACAGTGCATCGGCAGAGCGATGAAGGGCGGCGCGCTCGGCATCAAGGCCATGTGTGCCGGTCGTTTGGGCGGCGCTGAAATCGCACGCAGTGAGAAGTATCATGATGGTTCGATCCCGTTGCAGACAATTCGTGCTGACATTGACTACGGCTTCGCCGAGGCCAATACCACATATGGAAAGATAGGCTGCAAGGTCTGGATATACAAGGGCGAGATTCTTGGCAATCCCTTAAGGGATAAGTTCAAGACGGCGGAAGGAGGCAGCAAAGATGTTAATGCCAAAAAGGGTTAAGAGAAGAAGAGTGCACCGCGGCCGCATGAAGGGAAAAGCCAACAAGGGCAATGCCATCACTTACGGCGAATTCGGTCTCGTCGCTTTGCAGCCGGCATGGATCACGAGCAATCAGATCGAAGCCGCGCGTATTGCGATGACACGTTATATCAAAAGAGGCGGACACGTCTGGATTAAGATATTCCCGCACAAGCCGGTTACCGAGAAGCCGGCCGAAACACGGATGGGATCCGGTAAGGGTTCTCCCGAATACTGGGTGGCCGTGGTGAAGCCAGGCCGTGTGATGTTCGAAATCGCCGGCGTGAGCGAAGAAATTGCGCGTGAGGCGCTCCGTCTGGCTGCGCACAAGCTGCCGATCAAGTGCAAGGTCGTCAAGGCACAGAACTTTGATGAGGCAGCATTCTCGAAGATGAGTTTTAAGGAAAATGATAAGGCCGGCGCCGCAGAAGCCGAAGAAGTAGGTGGTGAGCAGGATGAAAGCTAGCAAGCTGCATGAAATGTCGAATGATGAGCTGATAACTCAGCTAAAGGATCTGAAACAAGAGCTATTCAACCTGCGTTTTCAGAATGCCACAGGGCAGCTAGGAAACGTCATGGTGATTAAACAGACAAAGAAAGACATCGCAAGAGTCAAAACGATAATAAGAGAGCGCGAAGTAAAAAGCGCTGCTCAGCGCTAAGGAGGATGCTCATGTCTGATAGAGGAATTCGCAAGTCGAAAGTTGGCATCGTCGTCAGCGACAAAATGGATAAGACGATTGTGGTGCAGATTGTCCGAAAGGCCAAGCATCCGCTTTATGGTAAGACCGTGAAGATCACCAATAAGTATAAGGCGCATGACGAAGAAAATGTGGCAAAGGTCGGAGACAAAGTAGAGATCGCCGAAACACGGCCAATTAGCAAAGACAAGAGATGGAGACTGGTTGAGGTTGTAGAAGCCGCCAAATAGCCAGCGAGTATAAAGGGAGGCGTTAGAAAATGATTCAAGCCCAAACACGCCTGAAAGTGGCGGATAATTCAGGTGCCAAAGAGATTATGTGCATCAAGGTTCTCGGCGGCTCAAAAAGGGTCACAGCCAATATTGGCGATGTGATCGTAGCATCTGTAAAAACTGCGACTCCTGGCGGAGTTGTCAAGAAGAAAGACGTCGTTAAGGCCGTCGTTGTGCGCAGCGTCTATGGCGTTCGCCGTAAAGACGGATCTTATATTCGGTTCGATGATAATGCGGCAGTGATTATTGATAATCAGAAGCAGCCCAAGGGCACGCGCATATTCGGACCTGTTGCGCGGGAACTGAGAGAGAAGGAATACATGAAGATCGTTTCTCTAGCGCCCGAGGTATTATAGGAAGGCAGGATTGACATGGCAAGAATGCATATAAAGAAAGATGACAAGGTTGTTGTGATCTCCGGGAAGGACAAAGGCAAGAAGGGCAAGGTGCTTGTTGCCGAGCCTAAGACCAGCAAAGTTGTCATCGAAAAAGTCAATATGGCGACGAAGCACGAGAAGCCAAAAGGACAGGGAAAGCCCGGCGGCATCATACATCAGGAAGCGCCGATTTATGCCAGCAAGGTCATGCTTGTCTGCGGAAAATGCGGCAAAGCCACGCGTATTGCTTTTAAGCTTTTAGAAGACGGAAGCAAGGTTCGCGTGTGCAAAAAATGCGGCGAGACGTTCGACAAGTAAGGGAGGAATAGGAAATGCCTAGGTTAAAGGATACGTACTTAAGCGAGGCCATGCCCGCCATGATGAAAAAGTTCGGCTATAAGAACGTGATGCAGGTTCCCAAGCTTGAGAAGATCGTCATCAACATGGGACTTGGTGATACAAAAGACAATCCCAAAGGTATGGATGCAGCGGTGAACGAGCTTATGATCATTGCGGGCCAAAAACCGGTGGTCACAAAAGCCAAAAAGAGCGTGGCGAACTTCAAACTGCGTGAAGGTATGAAAATTGGCGCGAAGGTGACACTGCGCGGCGCACGTATGTATGAATTTGCAGACAGGCTTATGAGCGTTGCGCTACCGCGTGTCAGAGACTTCCGGGGTATCCCATCATCGTCGTTTGACGGACGTGGCAATTTTGCGCTGGGTCTTAAGGAACAGCTTGTTTTCCCCGAGATCGTCTACGACAACGTGGACAAGATTCGCGGTATGGATATTGTGATGGTCACAACAGCGAAAACGGATGAGGAAGCCAGAGAGCTGTTAACGCTGCTCGGCATGCCTTTTAAGCGCTAACGAGATAAGTGGGAGGAAAACCAAGTGGCTAAAAAGTCGATGATAAACAAACAGCAGAGAGGCTCGAAATTTTCTACGAGAAACTATACCCGTTGCAGCATTTGCGGACGTCCGCATGCGGTGCTTCGCAAATATGGCATTTGTCGTATCTGTTTTAGGGAGCTTGCCTACAAAGGCGAGATACCCGGCGTAAGAAAAGCGAGCTGGTAGGCTTTTGTGTTCGATAAAACAAGGAGGAATTTGACATGCCAGTAACAGATCCTGTGGCGGATATGCTTACACGTATCCGTAATGCGATTGGAGCAAAACACGAAGTGATCGATATGCCCGCTTCCAAGATGAAGAAGGCAATTGCCGGTATTCTGCTGAAGGAAGGCTTCATAAAGGGGTATGAGTATAAAGATGAGGGCCCGCAGGGCGTTATCCGCATCACGTTAAAATACGGCGATAAAGATATGTCCATTGTTAATGGGCTCAAGAGGATCAGCAAACCGGGCCTGAGGGTTTATGCCAACAAGGACGAACTTCCCAAAGTGCTCGGCGGCCTTGGCATAGCCATCATATCCACGTCTAAAGGCGTCATGACTGACCGTGATGCGAGAGAAAACGGCGTGGGCGGAGAGGTTCTCGCTTACGTGTGGTAACACACGTTTAAAGCGTCGGCTGATCGCAGCATTGAAAATTACGCTTTTGCGGAGGAGATAAAAATGTCGAGAATCGGTAGAATGCCTATAACGATTCCCACGGGTGTCACGGTGACAGTCGAAGAGGGTAATGTCGTTAAGGTCACAAGCAAAAAGGGCGAGCTTACTGAAAAGATACCGTCTGAAATCGAAGTCAGCGTGGAAGACGGCGTGATGAATGTGAAGCGCAGCTCGGATGATAAAACAGCCAGGGCGATGCACGGCCTCTCCCGCGCAATCATCGCCAACATGGTCACAGGTCTCACGGATGGGTTTACTAAAACACTTGAGGTTGTGGGCGTGGGTTACAGAGTGCAAAAGAGCGGCAACAAGATTGTGTTGAACGTGGGTTATTCCCACCCGGTTGAAGTGCCTGAGGCAAAGGGTATCACACTGGATGTGGAAGGAACCAACATCATCAAAGTTTCCGGCATATCCAAACAGATTGTCGGCCAGTTTGCAGCAGATATTCGCGATATCCGTCCTCCCGAACCGTATAAGGGCAAGGGCATACGGTATCAGGGCGAAGAAGTACTGCGCAAAGTCGGCAAGACCGGAATGTAGAGAGGTGGCTTAAAAGTGATAAACAAGGTTGATAAAAATGCTGTCAGGCAGGCGCGCCACTTAAGGGTACGCAACAAGATTTCCGGTACGGCGCAAAGGCCGAGGCTCAACGTGTTTCGCAGCACAACCCACATCTATGCTCAGATCATTGATGATGTGAAGGGTGTGACGCTGGCAAGTGCCTCTACACTGAGCAGCGATATAAAAAAGGATATTGAAGGCAAGACCAAGAAGGAAGCGGCCAAGATCGTTGGTATGGCCATTGGCAGAAAAGCGCTCGCGGGCGGCATTGAACAGGTTGTATTCGACCGTGGCGGTTATATCTATATGGGCAGAGTTGAGCAGCTGGCAGAAGGCGCCAGAGAAGCCGGACTCAAGTTTTAAAAGGAGGTTTATCTGGTGCAAAGGAACGATTCATTCCCAAAAGGCGACAGAAAGAACGATAAAGGCTCACCGCGCGGCGGCCGCAAGAACTTCAAGAGAGAAGAAGATCAGGAGTTCAAGGAAAAGCTCGTTTATGTCAACCGTGTTGCAAAGGTTGTCAAGGGCGGCCGTAACTTCAGATTTACGGCGTTGGTCGTTGTCGGTGATGAAAAAGGCCGTGTAGGTGCGGGTCTTGGCAAAGCGGCGGAAATTCCCGACGCGATTTCCAAGGCGGTGCAGAAAGCCAAACGCAGCCTGATACAGGTTCCCCTGGTGGGAACGACGATTCCCCACGAGGTGGTCGGTATATTCGGAAGAGGCCGTGTGCTGTTATTCCCGGCATCAGAAGGTACCGGTGTTATCGCGGGCGGACCGGCCAGAGCGGTGCTCGAGCTGGCAGGCGTGAAAGACATCAAGACCAAGTCACAAGGCTCCAACACGCCGGTCAACTGTGTGAAGGCCACGCTCGAAGGCTTAAAGGCGCTTAAGACGGCGGAGGAGTATGCAAGGCTTCGCGGTATCAGTGTCGATCAGCTTAAATAAGGAGGCCAGAAATCATGGCAAAGAAAGCGGCAAAGATTAAGGTTCAGCTCGTGAAAAGCGCGATCGGCTATTCAAAAGATCAGAAAGCGACGCTGGAAGCTCTTGGTCTGAAAAAGATGAACGCAATCGTGGAGCATGACGATAACGCATGTATCCGCGGAATGATTAATAAAGTGACGCACCTGGTTAAGGTGCTAGACGCATAAGGAGGCAGGACGAGTGAATATCTACGAATTAAAGCCGGCTCCGGGCTCCAAAAAGAAAAAGAAGCGTGTGGGCAGAGGTATCGGTTCCGGCCTCGGCAAGACGTCTGCGCGCGGCCAGGACGGCCAGAAGAGCAGAAGCGGCGGCGGTGTTCGCCCCGGGTTTGAAGGCGGCCAGATGCCGCTTAGCAGACGGCTGCCCAAAAGAGGCTTTACAAACATATTCGCCAAAGAATATGCAACCGTGAATGTCAGCGAGCTTAACAGCTTCGAAGACGGCGCGGAAGTGACTGTAGAGCTTTTAAAAGAAAAAAGAATCATCAGAAAAACATATGACGGCTTAAAAGTGCTTGGCAATGGAGAAATAACCAAAAAACTTACCGTCAAAGCGGCTAAGTTCACTCAGACGGCTGCGGAGAAAATTGCCGCTGCCGGAGGAACGGCAGAGGTGATTAAGTAATGTTTAGTACGCTCCGAAACGCATGGAAGGTTCCTGATATCAGGAAAAAGATGCTCTATACGATCATGATGCTGATCGTCTACAGAATCGGTTCTCACGTGCCGGTTCCGGGCGTCGATGCGACATATGTAGCAAGTCAGGTGCAAGGAAGTGCATTTGGTGGTTTCGTTAACCTCTTTGCGGGTGGCGGGTTATCCAATTTCTCACTGTTTGCATTGGGTATCATACCTTACGTCACGGCTTCTATCATTATGAACCTGCTGACGATGGCGTTACCGCCTTTGGAGCGGATGTCTAAGGAAGGCCCCGAGGGCCGTAAAAAAATTGCATCGATCACACGTTATGCGGGTGTAGGGCTTGGCCTTATTCAGGCGATCGGTATGCTGACGTTATTTGGCAAAGGTGCAATACTGAACACAGGAACGCCGGTTATCCTCAATTATATCACCATCGTGCTTTGTCTCACGGCAGGTACGGCGCTGATTATGTGGATTGGTGAGCATATCACGGAAAACGGCGTGGGTAACGGTATTTCGCTGCTGATCTTCGTCGGTATCGTATCCGCTTTGCCCAGTGCAGCGGTTACATATGTAGGAAACGTTGTGATTGGTGCGGCGTCGGTGGTCACACTGATTATCGTGATAGTGGCATCGTTGGCCATCGTGACGGGTATCACGTTCATCGATATGGGTGAAAGGCGTATACCGGTGCAGTATGCCAAGCGTGTGGTTGGCCGCAAAATCTACGGCGGACAGTCCACCCATATACCGATGAAGATCAATTCGTCGGGCGTACTGCCGCTGATCTTTGCGATGACACTTGTGCAGTTCCCCACTATTATCATGGGATTTTTTTCATCGGCTGAGGCTCAGGCATCCTATAAAGCCGTGATGGACGCAGACAAGCCGCTTTACCTTGTGCTGTTTGCACTGCTTATATTCTTCTTTACATTCTTCTATGCACAGGCGACATTCAATCCTATGGATGTATCGAAGAACCTTCAGCAAAACGGCGGGTTTATCCCCGGTATACGTGCCGGAAAGCCGACATCGGACTATCTGCAGAAGATACTTGTTCGCGTGACGCTGTTCGGAGCGATATTCCTCGCGTTGGTGGCCACTGTGCCCACAATGATTGCAGCATTCTCAGGCTTCAACTCACCGTTCGGCGCGACAGGCCTTCTCATTATGGTCAGCGTGTCTCTCGAAACGACAAGACAGCTAGAATCACATATGATGATGCGTCATTATAAAGGGTTCTTAAAGTAAGAGGTAGATAATGAGACTGATGTTTGTGGGACCGCCGGGTGCAGGCAAAGGCACGCAAGCGGTTCGGATAGCAGTAAAATATAGTATTCCTCATATTTCCACAGGCGATATGCTGCGCGAAGAGATTAAGGGCGGTACAGAGCTTGGGAAACAAGCAAAATCATATATTGATGCGGGTGAGCTTGTGCCGGATCAGGTGATCATTGACATGGTCAAAGAACGCACCGGCAAGCCGGATGCGGCAGACGGGTTTCTGCTAGACGGGTTCCCGCGGACACGTGAGCAGGCAGAAGCGCTCGGCACATTTGCCAAGCTCGACGCCGTGATCAACATCAACGTGCCGGATGACAAGCTGATACACCGCATATGCGGAAGACGTATATGCGACGCCTGCGGTGCCACATATCATGAATCGATGCTGGAAGACCCCAAACGCTGCCCCAAATGCGGCGGCAAGCTGTTTGTGCGTGACGATGACAAAGAAGAAATCGTCAAACAAAGGCTAAGCGTTTACAAGCAGAAGACTCAGCCGCTGATCGAGTATTATACGGATCTTGGTATACTGCACGATGTGGTGGGCAGCGGTGGAATCGATGATATCACCGAAGCGATATTGGATGTGCTGGAGCAGAAATGATCACATTGAAATCTCCCAGAGAAATTGAATTCATGCGTGACGCAGGCAGAATAACGGCGGAGGCGCTAAAGCTGGTGGGAGAGGCGATAAAGCCCGGAATAACAACGCTGGAGCTGGACGCCATAGCAAAACGATATATCCAAAAGCAGGGCGCAGAGCCATCTTTCCTTGGGTTTCACGGTTATCCGGGGTCGATATGCGCATCGATCAATGATGAGATCGTGCATGGCATACCATCGGAGAGAGTGATCCAAAGCGGCGACATCGTCAGCATTGATCTGGGTGCCAAATACAAAGGCTACCACGGAGACAGTGCGAAGACATACGCAGTCGGAAAGGTAAGCAGCGAAGCGCTGCGGCTTATCGAGATAACCAAGAAGGCGTTTTACGCCGGAATGAACGCATTTGTAAACGGTGACCGGCTGCAAAGCATATCGGCCGCTGTACAAAATACAGCCGAAGCCGCCGGATTTTCGGTGGTGAGAGAGCTGGTGGGGCATGGCATTGGGCGAGACATGCATGAAGAACCCAATGTGCCGAATTTCGTGAGCGGCAGCCGCGGCCCGAAGCTTCGGGTGGGCATGGTGCTCGCGATAGAGCCTATGATCAACTACGGCGGCAAGGAGACCGTGACCATGCCGGATGGCTGGACGGTGCGTACAAAGGATGGCAGCCTGTCGGCGCATTATGAACATACGGTGGCGCTGATGGACAACGGACCTTTGATCCTCACTCAGGCGTAGGAGGATATGATATGGTTGAGTATTCCGTAGAAATTGGAAGGGTTGCCGTATCAATCGCCGGCCGCGATAAAGACAGGTATTTCGTCATTGCGGACATCATAGACGACAATTATGTATATATTGTCGATGGCGACTTAAGAACGAAAGATCGTCCCAAGAAGAAAAAGCTTCGGCATTTAAAGCTCTGTCCTCATGTGCTTGACGGGATTGCGGCCAAGCTGAAAGGGGGCGCAAGAGTATTTGATGCAGAAATACGCAGCGCGATACGATCGTGCAAGAGCGAGAGCGATGCTTAGAAGGGGGATACGATTTGTCTAAGAGCGACGTCATAGAGATGGAAGGCAGGGTGACGGAGGCCTTCCCGAACGCAGTGTTCGAAGTCGAGCTGGAAAACGGCCACAAGGTCTTGGCGCATATATCGGGAAAGCTGAGGATGCATTATATCCGTATACTGCCCGGTGATAAAGTGACTGTAGAAATATCGCCTTACGACTTGACGCGTGGACGTATAACATGGCGCGGTAAGGGCTAACATCAAAGGAGGAAAAAGTAATGAAAGTCAGACCGTCGGTGAAACCGATATGTGAAAAGTGTAAGGTCATCAAGCGCAAGGGTAAAGTCATGGTGATCTGTGTGAACCCAAAGCACAAGCAAACGCAAGGATGAATGTTTGTACGGAGCGGCTGCGAGGGCATAACCTCGATCCGTATGGCTTCTATATAACAAATTTCGGAGGTGTAATTTAGTGGCACGTATATCAGGTGTTGACCTGCCAAAGGACAAAAGGGTGGAAATCGGCCTGACCTATATATATGGTATCGGGCTTAAGACATCCCATGATATTTTAGCGGCGACAGGCGTTGACCCCAATATTCGGATCAAAGACTTGTCCGAATCGGATGTCAGCAAGTTAAGAGAATATATCGACAAGAACCTGAAAGTAGAAGGCGATTTGAGACGTGATGTGACAATGAGCATCAAGCGTCTGATGGAAATCGGCTGCTACAGGGGCATTCGCCACCGCAGGGGTCTGCCGGTAAGAGGACAGAGCTCCAAACAGAATGCGCGCACAAGAAAAGGTCCGAAACGGACCGCGAGCGCAAAGAGAAAGTGAGGATAGTCAATGGCTAAGCCAAAGAAAGTTGCGAGAAAGCGCAGAGAAAAGAAGAACATCGAGCGCGGTCAGGCACATATCCGTGCTTCCTTCAACAATACGCTCGTCACAATGACCGATGTCGGCGGCAACACGCTCTCGTGGGCAAGTGCCGGCGGTATGGGCTTTAGGGGCTCAAGAAAGAGCACTCCTTTTGCTGCTCAGGTTGCGGCTGAAAAGGCGGCGACGGCTGCGATGGAACATGGTCTACGGTATGTGGATGTATTTGTGAAAGGCCCCGGCTCTGGCAGAGAAGCGGCAATTCGCGCTTTACAGACAGCGGGTCTTGAAGTGTCCCTTATTAAAGACGTGACACCGATTCCGCATAACGGATGCCGCCCGCCCAAACGCAGGAGAGTATAAGGAGGAGATAGATAATGGCAAGATATACAGGTTCCGTGTGCCGTCTTTGCCGCAGGGAAGGCTGCAAGCTCTTCCTAAAAGGCGATCGGTGCTATTCGGGAAAATGCTCGTACGTGAAGCGCCCTGTTGCGCCTGGCGTACAAAGCAAGAGCAGAAAGAAAGTGTCTGAATACGGACTCCAGCTTCGTGAAAAGCAAAAGGTAAAACGTGCTTACGGCATGCTTGAGTCGCAGTTTGAGAAATATTATGGTATTGCTGAGCGCATGAAAGGCAAAACAGGTGAAAATCTGTTGCAGCTTCTTGAATCGCGTCTTGACAATGTGGTTTACCGTTTGGGCCTTGGTGATTCCAGAGCGCAGGCGCGTCAGATTGTGCTTCATGGTCACATTCTCGTAAACGGAAAGAAAGTAGATATTTCATCCTACTTGGTGCAAGTTGGCGATGAAATCACAGTGAAGAAGCAACTCGCTGATACCGAGAAGTTCAAAGAGATTCGCGAAAGCGAAGCGCGGCCGATGCCGAGCTGGCTTACGATGGATAACGCGAATCTGACAGGTAGAGTGGTCGCTGTGCCGGCAAGAGAGGATATTGACCTAACTATTGAAGAGCATCTAATCGTTGAGTATTACTCTAAGTAACGGATATAAGCGGTTGCCCTCAAAAACTATTCGTCTATAACAGGAGGGTTATAAATGTTAGAAATTGAAAAGCCCAACATACAGTGCGTTGAAAAGGCAAGTGATAATTCGTATGCCAAATATGTGATGGAGCCGCTCGAGCGCGGATTTGGCTCGACGCTTGGCAATTCCTTAAGACGTGTGCTACTATCGTGCCTTCCCGGTGCGGCTGTGACGCGTCTCAAGCTGGATAATGTGCTGCATGAGTTCTCCACGATTAAAGGCGTGACCGAGGATGTTGTCAATATCGTGATGAACTTAAAAGGCCTTGCGGTTAAGATGTACGTGGATGAGCCAAAGACGCTGACGCTGGATGTTAAAGGGCCAAAGGATGTCACTGCGGCGGAAATCATCACGGATGCCGATGTGGAGATACTAAACCCTGACATGCACATCGCAACGCTTGACAAAGACGGCAGCCTCTACATGGAGATCACTGTTGAAAAAGGCCGAGGATACGTGCTTGCCGATAAGAACAAGGACAACGAAATGCCTATCGGCGTGATTCCTGTGGATGCGCTGTTTACACCCGTGAGAAAGGTAAACTTCACGGTGGAGAATACGCGTGTCGGGCAGATCACGGATTATGACAAGCTGTCGGTGGAGCTTTGGACGAACGGAACGATTGCTCCGGATGAGGCAGTATCGCTTTCGGCAAAGATTTTGAACGAACACCTGGCACAATTTGTTGCGCTGACTGACCATGTGCAAAACGTGGAGATCATGGTGGAGCCCGAGGAAGACAAGAAGGAAAAGGTTCTCGAGATCACCATTGAAGAGCTTGATCTTTCCGTGCGCTCCTACAACTGCTTGAAGCGCGCCGGAATCAACACAGTTGAAGAGCTTATCAAACGCAACGAAGAAGAAATGATGAAGGTCAGGAACTTGGGGCGCAAGTCACTCGAAGAGGTGGAGCAAAAGCTCGCCGCGCTGGGTCTCTCGCTGCGTCTTGAAGACTAAATAGATTACAATTTTTTTCGCCGCATGGCATTGTGATATGTCCGGCTTGCGGCAACGAGGAGGCTAATTATGGCTGGATACAGACATCTAAATCAACAGCAGGACCAAAGACGTTCGACGCTTCGGAACCTGGTCACAGGGCTGTTATGGTATGGCCGCATCGAGACGACGCTGGCTCGGGCGAAAGAAGCCAGGAGCATTGCGGAAAAGCTGATTACGCTTGCGGTTAACGAGCACGATAAAACCGTTACGGTCGTCAAAGAAGTGACCGAGGGTGATGAGAAAGTGAAGCGCGAGGTCATCAACGATGCACCGTCGAAGCTTGCCGCAAGACGCAAGCTCATGGGCTACCTGTACAACGTACCGGAGCCGAAGAAAGACGGCGAAAGCAAGTACGACTATAAAAAGCGTGCCGGAGAAGTGACCAATCCGCTTGTCGAGAAAATGTTCCGTGAATACGGCCCGAAGTACGCCAAGCGTGCACAGGATCTTGGCACAGGCGGCGGTTACACACGCATCATCAAAAAGGGACCGCGCCGCGGCGATGCGGCAGAGATTGTCATACTCGAGCTGGTCTAAGAATACATCGATAATGTATGTCCCGAAAAGCGACATTTTTGGGGCTCCGTAACGAAAAGGCTTTGAATTTTGATTTCAGAGCCTTTTGGTGTATAATTGAGATTATTAACAAACAAGATGCAAAAAATGACATTGGGGAAAGGCTTTAAGGAATGACCATCGTAGAAGTCAAAGACATCACATATTCCTATACGAGTGAAGATAACATCACGCCGGCGCTTTCCGGCGTGTCCTTATCGGCCAGCAAAGGCTCATTTATCGCCATCATCGGTCATAACGGTTCGGGAAAATCGACGTTTGCGCGCCATATTAACGCGCTCTTTTTGCCTGCCTCGGGCGACGTGCTGATAAACGGCATGAACACCAAGGATGAAGCACGCGTATGGGATATCAGGAAATGCGCGGGTATGGTTTTTCAGAACCCCGATAACCAGCTCGTGGCAACCATCGTTGAAGAAGATGTGGCCTTTGGCCCGGAGAATATCGGCGTGCCGCCCAAGGAAATCCGCGAGCGCGTGGATGCTGCTTTGGAGCAGGTTAATATGAGCGATTTTAAAGAGCGTGCGCCGCATATGCTCTCCGGGGGACAGAAGCAGCGTGTGGCAATTGCGGGCGTTCTGGCGATGCATCCCGATATCATCGTTTTTGACGAACCCACGGCAATGCTGGACCCTGAGGGGCGCGCGGAGGTGCTGGATACCATTCGCAAGCTCAACAGTGAAGGAAAGACGATACTTCTCATCACGCATTACATGGAGGAAGCGCTTCAGGCGGATACTGTGGTCGTGATGACGGGCGGACGCATCACAAAGACGGGTACACCCCGCGAGGTGTTCGCGGACGAGCAAGCGCTGATTGACGCAGGACTGTCCGCGCCGCCGCATATCGCGCTTTATCACCGCTTGAGGGCCCAAGGGCTTGACATGGGGCAGTGCCCGCTCACGATTGAGGAACTGGTGGATAAGCTATGCCAATTGAACTAGAGAACTTAACATACACATACATGCCGGGCACGCCTTTTGAAGCCAAGGCGGTGGACAACATCAGTCTAAAAATTGAGGACGGTGAATTCTTAGGTGTGATCGGGCATACGGGCTCGGGTAAGACCACGCTGATTGGTCTTATGGCGGGGCTGTTAAAGCCCACGTCCGGTCGTGTGCTTATCGATGGCATGAATATCGCGGAAAAGAGCTTCGACAGAAAAGCGCTGCGACGTTATATTGGTGTCGTATTTCAATATCCCGAGCATCAGCTGTTTGAAGAGACGGTATATAAGGATGTCGCGTTTGGCCCCAAAAAGACGGGTGTGCCCGAAGAAGAGATTGAGCAGCGCGTACGGCACGCCTTGGAGCTTATGGAGCTGGATTTCGACGGCGTGAAGGACTTATCGCCTTTCGAACTCTCAGGCGGACAAAAACGGCGCGTGGCGATTGCTGGCGTGCTGGCCGTTCGGCCCAAGGTTCTGATTCTCGATGAGCCTGTGGCGGGTCTTGATCCCAAGGGGCGCACGCATTTGATGAATCTCATCACGCGCTTAAACAGCGAAGGTGTGACGATCATCATGATCACACATTCCATGGACGACCTTGCTGAATATGCGCACCGTGTCGCGGTATTAAGCGGCGCGCGGCTCGTGATGGACGATACACCCCAGAAGGTGTTCTTAAGAGAGGACGAGCTTAAGGGAATCGGCCTTGATATTCCCTATGTGGCGCGCATTGCGTCTGCTTTGCGCACAAAGGGACTGAATGTGGATAATGATGTCATTCGCCTTGACGAGCTTGAAGAAGCGGTAAAGCGTCTGGTAGCCTCGAAAAGCGGCGCTGTTTCGGGTGGGGACGGTGGAGAAGCATGATAAAAAATGTCTCGCTCGGCCAGTATTTCCCCGGCAATTCAATCATTCACCGAATGGACCCGCGTATCAAGCTGGTGCTCGTGGTGGCGATTATTGTGCTCATATTCATGATGGATACGCTGGCCGGCAATCTCGTGGTTTTTGGGTTTCTCGCGCTGACGATCATTCTGTCGCGCGTTAACTTTAAGTTTGTGCTTCGCGGGTTAAAGCCGCTCTTGTTTATCATTATACTCACGTTTGTACTGAACACGTTCTTCTATTCGGGCGGCACGGAGCTGTTCTCGTGGTGGATATTCCGCGTATCGCAGGAAGGCTTGATGAACGCTATCCGGCTCGCCGTCAGGCTGATATTCCTTATTACAGCGACTACGCTGCTGACGCTGACCACGTCTCCCATTGCGCTCACTGACGGTATTGAAAGCTTGCTAAAGCCATTAAAAAAAGTGAAGTTCCCGGTGCATGAGCTTGCGATGATGATGACGATCGCCATGCGCTTTATACCCACGCTGATCGAGGAAACAGATAAGATCATGAAAGCGCAGACTGCCAGAGGCGCCGAATTTGACTCGGGAAGCATATTTAAAAGAGCGGCGGGTATGGTGCCGCTGCTGGTTCCGCTTTTTGTAAGTGCGTTCCGTCGTGCCGATGAGCTGGCGTTTGCAATGGAATCGCGCTGTTATCATGGCGGCGAGGGGCGTACACGCATGAAGATTATGCATATGCAGGTGCGTGATTATATCGCAATGGCGGTGGTCGCAGGGCTCATCGTATTCGCGGTATTTGGATATTAGCTTATGCGCGTGAAGCTGACGGTGGAGTACGACGGAACGAATTACGCAGGCTGGCAGCGGCAGACGAACGGGCTTTCAGTACAGGAAGCGCTGGAACGCGCATTTGAAGCCGCGTCAGGCGAGCACGTGACGATTCATGGCGCAGGCCGCACGGACACGGGTGTTCATGCCATGGCGCAGGTCGCGCATCTTAATACAGAGTGCTCAATACCCGCAGAAAAAATCTGCTTTGCCATTAACATGCATCTTCCGCCCGATATCCGCGTCAAGCAGTCGGAGCGGGTGAACGATGATTTCCACGCGCGTTTTTGCGCCAAGGGCAAGCACTATCGATATACCATTTACAATGCGGCACACGCGCCTGCGGTACACCGGCACACGGCCGCGCATATTCGCGGGGCGCTTAACGTCCAGGCGATGCGTGAAGCGGCAAAACACGTTGTCGGCACGCATGATTTTGCGTGTTTCTGCGCAAGCGGCAGCGAGGTGACGAGCACAGTGCGCACGGTTTATAGCCTTGATATCAATCAGGATGGGCCATTCATCATCATGGATATCAAAGGCTCAGGGTTTCTGTATCATATGGTGCGCATCATTGCGGGCACGCTGATTGAGATCGGCCAGAAAAAAAGGCCGCCGCTCAGTATGAAAAACATTATCGCAAGCAGGGACAGAGAGCAGGCTGGCGTGACCGCGCCCGCCAAGGGGCTGATGATGATGGCGGTCTGTTATGAGCCACATAGCGATGAGGGGGATGCCTTTTGAAAAGGAAGAAACTGAAGAAATGGGCGTTTATGGCGGTCATTGTGTTCAGCGTTGTGGTCATCGCATGGAGCATCATCGCCGCAGCTTCATCCACGAATATTCATCCCGGTATGACGGCACCCGCAGCGGCAGGTATCGTGCTTATCCCATGGGCTATGTATCATCTGAAATATGACAGGCCGGTTTTGAAGCCCAAATGGTTTCGCAACGTGTTTACTGCCTGTGTATGCCTTGGCATCGTTCTCATCCTTGTGCTGGAAACGCTGATGATGACGGCGGCCTATGCAAAGCCCGAGGAAGATGCGGAGCTCGTGATCGTGCTGGGGTGCGGCATTTATCCGGACGGAAGGTTGACGCTGTCGCTCAAGAACAGGCTGGATGCCGCATACGATTATTTAATCGAACATCCTGATGCGGCATGCATCGTGTCGGGGGGGCAAGGCGATATCGAACCCATACCTGAGGCTGCCGCCATGTATAGCTATCTCACTTCCCGCGGTATAGACGAGACCAGAGTGTATGCCGAAGCAAAATCGACGAGCACCGCGGAGAACCTTGCGTTTTCTCTGGATATCATAGAGACGCACAATCTGAGCAGGCGTATTGCGATTGTGACAAGCGATTATCATATTTTTCGCGCGTCAATTTTGGCTAAACGGCTTGGACTCGACGTTTACGGTATTCCCTCCCCCACGCCGTTGCCGGTATGGCTTTCGAGTCAGGCACGTGAATGCATGGCGATTGTGAAGACGGTTTTGTTCCCGAGCTGGAATGCGGAGTAAGCGCGGCTTGAAGAATTTCGCGTTGATAAACACACTTTCATGTGATATATTTTTGTAATAAATCAGCAGACAAAGAAGGCAATTGAATGGATTACAAGCAAGCGTTAATAAATGCGGTGGCCAAAGCCGCGCAAATACCTGCGGAGGAAATACTTTCGCTCATAGAGATACCCGCCGACACGGCCATGGGGGATTATGCGTTTCCGTGCTTTCGCTTAGCCAAACAGTTGCGCAAAGCGCCGCAGATGATTGCGGCGGATATAAGTGCGAAGCTCGAACAGCCGGATTTTATCGCCGATGTGCAGGTCGTGGGTGCGTACATCAATTTTTATTTGAATAAGCAGCGTTATATCGAAGAAGCATTGAGCGATGTCGAAAAGCAGGACGGCTCTTTCGGAAGCAGCAATTTGGGACAGGGTAAAACAGTTTGTATTGACTATTCGTCCATCAATATCGCGAAGCCTTTTCATATCGGACATCTGTCCACCACTGTGATCGGCAACGCGCTATATCGCATATACGGCTTTCTTGGCTACAAGCCGGTGGGCATCAACCATCTTGGCGACTGGGGCACGCAGTTTGGCAAGCTCATCGCCGCGTACAAAAAATGGGGCAGCAAAGCAGACATTGAAGGCAATTCCATCACTGCCATGTTGGAACTCTATGTGCGTTTTCACGACGAAGCCGAGAAGGATGAGAGCCTCAACGAGGAAGGCCGGGCATGGTTCAAGAAAATTGAGGATGGCGACGCTGAGGCGCTAGAGATTTTCAATTGGTTCAAGGAGCTGACGCTCAAAGAGGTCAGCGTGATATACGATATGCTTGGCGTACAATTCGATAGCTACGCGGGTGAAAGCTTCTATAACGATAAGATGCAGCCTGTGATCGACGAGCTGAAAGCCAAGAACATGCTGGAGCTTTCGGAGGGTGCTTATGTGGTGCGGTTGGGAGAAGACCTGCCGCCATGCATTGTGCTCAAATCGGACGGCGCGACGCTTTATTCCACGCGCGATCTTGCTGCCGCGTTTTATCGCAAGAAAACGTACGATTTTGATAAATGCCTGTATGTGGTGGCGTATCAGCAGAATCTTCACTTTAAACAATGGTTTAAGGTGGTGGAGATGATGGGCTACGACTGGGCAAAGGATTTGGAGCACGTCGCCTTTGGTATGGTGTCGCTCGAGGATGGGACGCTCTCCACACGCAAGGGCAAGGTTGTGTTCTTACAGGATGTGCTGAATAAAGCCATCGAGAAAACGCTGTCTATCATCAAAGAAAAATCACCCAATCTTGAGAACAAGGAAGATGTGGCGAAGGCTGTGGGCGTGGGCGCGGTGGTGTTTGATACGCTCTCATCGGCACGCATCAAAGACATCACGTTTTCATTCAACCGCGTGCTGAATTTTGACGGTGAGACAGGTCCTTATGTGCAGTATACGCACGCACGCTGTGCGAGCCTGCTGCGGCGCGCCGACTTCGATTGGACGGCGGCAGAGAAAGACTATACGGCGCTTGACAACACGGAAGCATTCGCGGTGGCCAAGCTGCTCTACGCTTTCCCCGAGACGGTGCAAAAGGCGTGTGAAAAAAATGAGCCGTATCTTGTCACACGGCACACGATAGAGCTTGCAAAAGCGATGAATCGGTTCTATTATGAACATAGAATCATTGATGATAACAAAGCACAGACGGCGGCGCGCCTTGAGCTTACCGCATGTGTCAAGCAGGTCATCAAAACAGGACTTTGGCTGATCGGCGTGCAAGCACCCGACAGAATGTAATATATAAAGGCAATTAGCCTATCTACGCTTACGAGCGTTTTTCATAAATCATGAGACCGGAGCATGGACGGCAACATTCCGTGCAAAATAAGCATAGGGAACATTTGGCTTTTTATAGGTCAAAGGAGACTCTGATTAATTCGGAACGCTATCTATTCGACTGGATTTAGTGCTCTGCTATGTCGTTGAAATCTCGAAATAGCGCTGCTATTTCTTCAATTTCGCTCTTTGCAGACCGCAAAACCAGCTCTCAGATCTAGCATCCCTCATTTAATCAGTGCCTCCATAAGTTTTTTGTGTTCAAAAAAACGGAGGGTTTATGGAAAACGAAAAAGGAGCATGGAGTTTCATTAAAAAGCACAGCAAAAGGTACTTTATTGATGCGCTGGGCGCGATGGCGCTGGGGCTGTTTGCCTCGCTGATCATCGGCCTGATTTTGACTCAGATCATCAACCTGATTTGGCCGCAGGTTGGTGGAAGCGTCACGCTGGCGCGCTTCGGTGAAGCGGTGGGGCTGATTACGAGCGGGCAGTCGCAGGGTCTTGAAGCGATTGAGGTGTTCATATACCTGATCGGCGCGTCGTCGCCTGTGGTGGGCGCGGCCATTGGCGTGGCTGTGGCGTGGGGGCTTAAGGTGAAACCCCTTGCCCAGTTCTCATCCGCCGTGACGGGCGCTTTTGGCTATATGCTGGGCGGCCCGGTGGGCTGCTATATCGCGGCGCTGGTTGGCGCGGAGTTTGGCCGTCTGGTGGCGGGAAAAACAAAGATCGATATCATACTCACACCCATTGTCACCATTGTGACGGGGTGCATTGTGGGCTGGCTTGTGGGCCCGGCAGTCAGCGTTTTTATGACTTCGCTGGGTCAGCTCATCATGCTGGCGACAGAGCTGCAGCCGTTCTTCATGGGCATCGCGGTTTCTGTGATCGTGGGGCTGGTGCTTACCGCCCCGATATCCAGCGCAGCGCTGTGTATCATGCTGGGGCTTTCGGGCCTTGCTGCGGGTGCGGCGACGGTGGGATGTGCCGCACAGATGGTCGGCTTTGCTGTCGCGAGCTTCCGTGAGAACCGCTGGGGCGGGCTGATCGCTCAGGGGCTGGGCACATCGATGCTTCAGGTGCCAAACATTGTGCGCCATCCGCAGATATGGATTCCGCCGACGCTCGCGAGCGCGATTTTAGGACCTGTATCCACACTCGTGTTTGGTATGACGAATATTCCGCTGGGTGCGGGCATGGGCACATCGGGGCTCGTCGGTCAGGTGGGCACGTTCACCGCGATGGCTGGTACTTATGATTTTGGGACGCTCCTGCTGATCGTGGCGGGACTGCATTTCATATTGCCTGCCGCGCTGACGCTGCTGTTCTCGGAAATCATGCGCAAGAAAGGCTGGATCAAGCCGGGAGATATGCTGCTGCCGAGCTAACAGATAGTCACAACTCGAGCAATCTTAGCACGGGATACAAATACTGCCTTCAGACTGACAAAAAAGTTTTAAAATATAATTCGTGGGCAAGACGGGCTGTGCACGCGCAGCCCACACCTTGCGGAAAACCGTAGGTTTTTCGACAAGCTAAGGGCGGGATACAATTCCTGCCCTATTTTTTGTAAGAATATTGTTCCTCGTGTTGCCCCGTTTCTTGTTTTATGAGATAATACGAAATAGATTTTGATTTTGAAAAAAAGAGGTAGTTATGCTGGACATCAAAAGGATACGGACAGTGCCCGAAGAAGTTATTGCAGGCCTTGCCAAACGCGGTGTGACCGGTGTTGTGGAACAGGTGACCGAGCTGGATGAAGAGCGCAGAGCGCTGATCGTCAAGACGGAAGGCTTAAAGGCCCGCCGCAATGAAGTTTCCAAACAAGTGCCGCTAAAGAAAAAGGCCGGGGAAGATGTGGAAACGCTTTTTACCGAGATGAAGCAGGTTGCGGATGAGATCAAATCCATCGACGCAGATCTAAGCGCGATTGATGCTCAAATAAACGATATATTGATGTCGACACCCAATGAACCGATGAGCGATGTGCCGGTTGGCTCTAGCGATGCGGATAATGTGGAGATAAGGCGCTGGGGTGAGCCGCGCCAGTTTGATTTTGAACCCAAGGCGCACTGGGACATCGGCACAAGCCTTGGCATACTGGACTTCGAAACAGCGGCCAAGGTAACAGGTGCGCGCTTTGTGTTCTACAAGGGGCTGGGAAGCCGCTTAGAGCGCAGTCTCATCAGCTTCATGATCGATACACATACGCTGGAAGGGCCTTACACCGAGGTGTTCCCGCCGTTCATGGTGAATCGCAGCGCCATGCAGGGCACAGGTCAGCTTCCCAAGTTCGAGGAAGATGCGTTCAGTGTGACCAATATGGACTATTTCCTGATTCCCACGGCAGAAGTGCCGGTGACCAACATGTACCGTGAAAGCATCATGGAAACACTGCCGGTTTATCACACCGCCTACAGCGCGTGCTTCAGAGCCGAAGCGGGCAGCGCCGGCCGGGATACGCGCGGACTGATTCGTTTGCATCAGTTCAACAAGGTGGAGCTGGTCAAGTTCGTGAAGCCTGAAGAATCCGAAAACGAGTTGCAAAGCCTGGTGAACGACGCTGAAAAGGTGCTGCAGAAATTAGGTCTTCCGTACCGTGTGGTTCAGCTTTGCACAGGAGACTTAGGGTTCTCGTCAGCCAAAACATACGACCTTGAGGTTTGGATGCCAAGCTATAACCGTTATGTGGAGATATCGTCATGCTCGAATTTCCTCGATTTTCAGGCACGCCGTGCGGGCATCCGGTATCGTACGGAAGCCAAAAAGAATGAGTTTGTGCATACGCTCAACGGCAGCGGCGTGGCCATCGGCCGCACAGTCGCCGCCATTCTCGAGAATTATCAGCGTGCCGACGGCACAGTGGATATACCAGAGGCACTTAAAGAGGCCATGAAGACAGACGTAATTATCTAAAAGAGCTCACTATGATAGTGGTGTTTTTGTGCTCTGTTACAGGAGGAATTTAATGGAAGATAAAAAAGATCGTGGGACGGAGAAACCGGACGTTCCATCAGCTCGTCTATATAGCGAAAAAAAGGTGGCATCCAGCATCACGGTTAATGTACCGTCACGCAGGGAGTTTGAAGAGGTGTATGAACGCAGGGTGATCCCAAAAGGGTTGCTTGCGGTAATGGTTGCCATGGGTCTGGTGCTCATTGCCGGTGTGGTCACAGTGGCGGTGCTGCTTCTTACACAACCGAATGCCACCGTATCCGTGGGCCCCGCGCCGACAGTATCTCAAACAGCGGAGCCCTCAGAAACTCCGGTGCCAACGCCTTCGCCAACGCCCTCGCCGACGCCGGTTGCGACAACGGCTCCCGAGGAAAGCGACGACTTCAGCTCCATATTTGATGCGCCGGATAACGAGATTCTTCAGAAATCACAGAACCAATAAAAAAAGAGCCGAAAACCGGCTCTTCGAGCTGTCATGATTGGCAGCTTTTTTTATTACGGAGCCCCTGAAAAGCATAGCTTTTAGGGTGTGGTTATTCCTCCTCGGCCAAAAGCGGCGTGAACCCAAACATAAGCGAATCGGGAACCGAGCGCTGGCCGGTCAGAGATCCTTCGTATTGGCTGATATGCTCACCCATAAAGCACATCGTGGCCGAAGCACCTCCATCTAGGTTGTAAGCCACCTCGCAGTCGTACGACGCAAAAAGATCGGCCAGTTCAACCATCGTCATGCCTTTGCTGTATTTGCTCTGCCGCCCGTCCACCACGACGAGCAGATAATGATACGGCTCAATCATACCCACAGCCGTACGCGGCTTTTTGCTGGCAAGACGATGATCATCGATGTCGGGTTCTATCACGCCGTTATTAATCAGCGTCGGGCCAAAAGAAAATGAATTCTGGACGCCGTCTTCGAGCAGCGCATCAGCGTCGGTTTCGCCCGGATGGATGATCCTCATGGTGCCGTCGGGATAAAAAGCCAGCGTGTCTATGGCATCCTGTTTAACGTAAGTCTCTCCGTTTCGTATGATAATGCCTTTAGGATCAGCTTCAACATAGTCCAGATAATCGCCGTTCACGGCAATCACAGCCTGATAACTGCGCGCGATCTCAAAAAGCATTCTGCGCTTTCCGGGCTTATCGGGTCTGCCAAAGCCTGAACGTTCCCTTTCGCCTTCCTTCATTCGTATCTCGGCGACAAAATAGGTGATAACGTTATCCTTGTCAAAGTGACGATTCACCTCCACAAAAAGCGAAGGGGAGCGGTAGAGCCAATAGCCGTTATCCGGCTCGATAGTGACTTCCTCCTCGTCAGGAAAGTATGGATCGGGTGTCGGTTCGGGAGTGGGTGACGGTGTCGGCTCAGGCGTTGGCGACGGTGTCGGTTCGGGTGTGGGCTGTGTAGTGGCTGTCGGTGCGGGCGTAATCACCGTGACCGATTGCGTGGCACAACCGGTCAGCAGCAGCATCAAGGCCAGTATAATAAGGGATAGCTTTCTCACGAGTTTCCTCCAGTACAGCTGAAATTGTTCATATATTATAACACAAAAGGGCAAGGTTATTGCAAATATAGATAAAGAATGGTGACAAGGAGAAAATTAACGTCTTTTAGTGTGATGGGAGAATATAATAATACCCCACTCGATTTTCGCAAATGGGGTATTCAGAGCTTTTTGCTTAATTGAAGTACTTTGCGGGATCTTTGTATTTCTCGTTCACGATGTACTCAAAATGCAGATGGTATGAAAGGTCGAGCTCCTTGGGCATTTCGCCGATCTTGCCGATCTGCTGGCCTGCGTTGACTTTGTCGCCTTTGTTGACGCTCATTTCACCGAGACCCTGGTAAATGGTAACAGCTTTGTCGGAGTGCTCAATCTTAATCACACCACCCTCTGCTTCGTTGGCGTAAACATCCTGAACTGTGCCGGAAAGCGCGGCACTCACAGGCGCATCCTTCTCGGCCTCAATGTCAACGCCGTTGTGCGTGGCCCAAAGATTCATTGAGGCAAAGAACACGAGTTCATCGCCGGAAAATGAATTGACGATCTTACCGTCTACAGGTTTTTTAAGCGATATCGACCCGCTGCCGTTAGAGCCAGCTTGTGACGGCTTTGCCGTTTGTGACGGCATCATGCTCGGCGAAGGCGAAGGCGATGGCACCGGTGACGGCGTCTGGCTGGCAGCTGCCATCTCTTCCTCAAGCGAGGGAGCGTCGATCAATGAGACATCTGTACCATTGTCATCGGGAACGTCATCTGCACGCGGCCAAGCCACGAGGGCTGTGATGCCCGCAGCCACCACACATAAAAAAATGAGAACATATAATCCCTGTTTTTGAAAAAATGTTTTTACCGACTGCTTGTTTATTTTGTCTTTGATGCTATTAAAATTCATTGTTTCACACCTCCACGTTTACATCTTTCCCATCTTTGCACAAAAAAATACAAGAACGGAAAAAATGTCATAAGCGGTGTTGAATAGGGGAAAATGAAAGTATTTTTATTGGACGGTGACCCCCGTAAAGTAATGCGTCAGTATCTGGATATAATCGGCTTTTTTCTTAGCCATGGCGTTGGCTCCCGTCTGGCTCATGCCCACACCGTGTCCAAAGCCAATGGTGGCAAACTTGATCTGATCACTATCCTCTTCAACAGTAAAATTGGCAGAGTTGAGCGAGAAAATCTGACGAATCTCACGTCCTGTAAATGATTCGCTTCCTATTTCAATGCTCTGGACGCGGCCGCTGTCAAAGCGCGTGGTATGGCCGATGAGCGCCTTGGCGTCAAAGCTGATGCTTGGAGAAAATGCCTTCATCTTTTTGATGAATTTATCACGGCTGATTTCAACTTCTCCATAGTATTTGGAAGATGATTCTTCGCCTTGGCTGTCGACACTGACGAGATACGGGAGCGCTTCTGAATACACATTCTCGCTGTTCTCGGTGCGGCCTCCCGCTGAGGCGTGGAAGAACACTTGGATTTCCTCACCGTCGTAATAAATCATCTCGCCGCTTGTATCGTTAACGGCAGACACGATTTTTTGAATATAATCGCTGGAATCGCTTCCCCAGTTTTCCGCCATTTCCTCTGTCGTTATAAAGGCTTGACAGTGGGAGCTGTCGCAGCAGATATCCGCGCCTGTGTGCGCCGCGCATCCGCCGTGGTTCTTCTTGTACTGGGTATATGTACGCGCCGCCACGGCCTGCGCTTTAAGCGCTTCCATCTCATACGAAGCAGGCATCTCCGCCGCCACAACACCGACAAGATATTCTTCCATGGGCATTCTGGTGAGATCGCCGTCTATCCAGACCATAATTTCCTCGGACTCAGGCAGCTTGGATATGTTGAACTCGATGTCTGGCGCTGAATCTTGAGGTGTCTTGCTGATGTTTTTTTTAACGGTGAGTGCGGGAAACACAACGGCGAGCAGCACAAAAATGATGATTGCGATGATCAAGGCGCTCTCGCGAGTTAGTCCTTGGCCTCTTCTCCACAAACAAATACACCCCCTTATCTTTAGCAGTGTATGCTTAAGCCCCGCGATTATGACAAGCGCATGATGTTTGCCCCGAGTTTCAACAGTTTGTCCTCAAAGTTTTCATATCCGCGGTCCATATGATATATATTGCCGATAATTGTTTCTCCTTGAGCGAGCAGCCCCGCAATGCAAAGCGCTGCGCCCGCGCGCAGATCTGTGGCGGTAACCTCAGCGCCATACAGACACCCTGTGCCGTTGATATATGCCGTACGGCCATCAACCGTGATATCGGCGCCCATTTTCTTTAGCTCGTCTACGTGCAAAAAACGATTCTCAAAGATTGTTTCATTGACTTTGCTTTTGCCGTTTGCCAGGCAGCATGCCGCCGTAAAAGGGGCCTGCATGTCGGTCGGAAAGCCGGGGTACGGGGAAGAGACGATTTCCATCGGGCGCGCACCGCGGCCGCGCACCTTAAGGCCGCCTTCAAACGGGAATATTTCCGCACCCGCTTCCATCAGCTTGTCGCAAATGGGTGCCAAATGTGCCGCGTTTGCACGGTGAAGATGGACATCTCCGCCGCTTACCGCCGCTGCCAGCATCAATGTGCCTGCCTCAATTCTGTCGGAGATCGGCGTATAGTCCGTGCCAGAAAGCTCTTGCACGCCGTCAATCACAATGCGGCTTTTCCCATTTGTTACTTTTGCTCCCATGGAATTTAGAAAATTGACAAGGTCATCGATTTCGGGCTCGGTGGCTGCGCCTTCTATGACTGTGGTGCCTTTGGCAAGCGTTGCCGCCATGATGATATTCTCCGTCGCCCCGACTGAAGGAAACCCAAGGTGGATATGACCTCCTTGAAGCGGCTGGCCCCAGGCATGCACCTGTCCATTGACTGTGACAGATTTGGCACCCAATGCGCGAAACCCCTGTATGTGAAGGTCGATCGGGCGAGAGCCTATGCGGCAGCCGCCCGGCAGCGGCAGGGTGACACTGCCCTCGCGCGCGAGCAGCGGCCCCATAAAAAGAATGGATGCGCGCAGACGCTCCATCACGTTGGCGGCGGGCGAGGTGGTTCTTATAGATTTGGTCGTGATGGTTACGGAATCGTCAGAGACGCTGACCCGCGCGCCGAATGCCCTTAATAATGTAAACATATTTTTGACGTCGCTAATGTCGGGCACCTTGTGTATGGTGACCGGCTCGGCAGTTAAGAGTGAGGCCGCTAATATAGGCAGCACAGCGTTTTTGGATGTGCTGATGTCGCATTCGCCGCAAAGCGGACCGCCGCCCGTGATTTTGAGCCGCTTGCCCGGCTTTATCGGTTGTGTCAAATTCGTCATATAAATTCCTTTTTCAATTTCTGTATCTATTTTGTCCGCGCAATGTAAAAACATAGCCTGAAATAAATTGCAAATTAAGCATAAACAGCAGCAAAACTTTTAATTTCAAATTATACAAAAAATGCGTTGACAAATAAAAATTAACGGAGTAAGATTGCTCTATCAGACAGAACTCTATCACATGGTGCACTATATGTTAGAACACTGTCTGCGAGAGTAATTAAGGAAAGGTGAAAGTATGATCAGCAGCGACATTATCAGAGGTCACCTGGATTCAATTATCCTGCGACTGATACTCGAAAAGGACCGTTATGGCTACGAAATAAGCAAAGAGATAAGCAGACGTACATCGGATCGGTTCCAGATTAAGGAGGCCACACTATACGCCGTGTTTGCGCGGCTTGAAAAAAAGGAACTGATCTCCTCATACGAGGGAGATGTGTCCTTAGGCGGCAGGCGGCGCTATTACACCATCACGCCTTTGGGGCGCGCTCTGTTCAGAGAAGAAGTTGAGGAATGGCGAAAAACCAAAGAGATTATTGATATTTTCATGGAAATGGAGGAGCGGAAATGAAAAAAGTTCAGGAGCATGTGGACGCGCTGTTCAGGGAGGTACCCGACAGCGAGCGCAAGGAATCTCTCAAAAGAGAGATCGTCGAGAATCTGCAGGAGAAGGTGAACGACCTTATTGCTCAAGGAAAGGCCGAGGAAGACGCGATTAACCGCGCTATCGTGGAGTTTGGAGACATCAGCGATATAAGAGACGAGCTGCGCACCCAGCAGGAGCTGCCGATCAAGAGAAGCGGCGCAGGCCTTCAGCTTGGGTATTCAATTGTGGGCAGCCTGCTCATCATTGCGCTCATGCTGTTCATTAACCTGTATATAACACCGGGCTTTCTTTGGTGCATATTCCCGATATTCGGCGTGCTGTGGTGGCCGCTGACGATGTTTTTCCGCTGGATAAGGTTCAGATAGTCAATGGAATTTCAGAAAAGAGGTGAAACCATGAAAAAATATTCTGTCCAATTTGCTGTCTCGGGGGCACTGCTGACAGCCGTGATGCTTGGGGTGCTGAACTATATCACAACGCCGGATACACTTTGGTGTATCTATCCGATATTTGCTGTTGTCTGGTGGCCGATAGGCGTTTTTCTGTGTCTCAGAAAGCATTACCTTGCCTTTGCAATGGCCGGGAGCTTAACCACATTGGCATTTCTTGCGGCGGTCAATATCATCACAACACCGCAGAGCCTTTGGTTCTTTTACGCACTGCCCCCGCTTTTGTGCTTTCCCGCGGGCGTATACTTAAGAAATAAGATGTCAATATGTATTGCTGTGTTATTCAGCCTGATTCTCATCGCTTACTTTCCGGTCATCAATCTCGTTTTCACGCCGGGACGATTTTGGGCGATATATCCGATCTTCGCGACGTTATGGTGGCCGCTGCATCTGTTTTTCAGAAACGATTATAAGAAATTTTCCGTTGCCGGAGCACTATTAACGATTATGTTTTTTATCGCGTCCAATATGCTCGAAACCTCGTACCCTTGGGCCTTGTACGCGTGCTTTCCTGTCACGCTGTGGCCGGCCGCGATGTATATGGGCAAGCAGAGGGAGGCATTTAAGTTTTCGATATTCGCTTCTCTCTCTGTCATCCTATGGTATGGCGCACTAAACATCTTTCTTGAGCCATCCAGCCCATGGGTGCTATTTGTGGCATTTGCGGTGCTATGGTGGCCGCTGTCCATATATTTTTACGGCAGGCATTGTCCGCATCAGTATGCGATTGTGATGAGCGCGATAAGCATTGCTTTCCTCAACGCAGTGAACCTTATCTATTCGCCCGACGCGATATGGGCATTTTACCCAGTGTTTGGTCTGCTGTGGTGGCCTGTGACACTGATATTTGCCCGCAGCAAAAAGTGGCTGAGTTACGCAATTACCGCGAGCTTTATGACCATTGCGTTTCTCGCAGCAGTGAACCTGATCACATCGCCGTCGTTCCCGTGGAGCGTGTTTCCTTCGCTTTGTCTGCTCTGGTGGCCGCTGGCTATGCTCATGAGAGGCAAAGCTCTCCCGTTTGCTTTGGCAGGCTCTTTGCTTGTCATCACGACGCTGCTGACGATCAACCTGATCACATCAACGGGATTTCTTTGGAGCTTGTTTCCGTCGCTATGCGTGCTTTGGTGGCCTGCCGGTGTATATTTCGGGCAAAAAAAGAGCGCGTTCGGGCTATCTGTCGCGGGCAGCTTGCTGGCAACGGCGTTGACGGTGGCGATCAACCTCATGACCTCACCCAGCTTCTTGTGGAGCATATTTGTGGTGTTCGGTGTGCTATGGTGGCCGCTGAGCGTCTATTTCCACGGCGTGCACGCAAAGAGACTGGCAAGCTAAGAGACGCAATATCAAGAGCGGGTTATCCTGCTCTTTTTGTGTTCAACTCATCACATTATACAAGACATCACGCGCGTTTTTGTGTATGATAATGGCATCATGATAAAAGATGCAAAGACGCTGAGCGGCCTTGAATTTCACATTCAGCGAAAGAAAATGAAAAACATGCGCATACGCGTCACGGGAGATAAACGCGTAAGTGTGTCTGCGCCGCACCGCTTGCCTGAAAACCGTATCAACGCGTTTGTGGCGCAGCACGAGGGCTATATCAGAGAGCGGCTTGACGCGGTGGAGCGGCAGCGCAGCCGCTGCTATCCCAAAGCATACATAAGCGGCGACAGCTTCTGCATGCTGGGGCAGCGGTTTTCTCTTCGTGTGATGCGCGAGGAAAAGGCTTATGCGGGGCTTGTTGGCTCCGAGCTGGTGCTTTGCGTGCCGCCCGGCGGCAGCGCCAAGGCGCTGTTTGCGCGATTTATGATGCGCATGGCCAAGCAGGCTTTCAGCCGACGCCTCGCCGAGCTGGCGCCCAAGGTAAGCCCGCGGCCAGAAGGTGAGATCAAGCTTTCGGTACGCGGCATGCTGACGCGGTGGGGCAGCATTAATCCGAGGCGAATGACGATGAGCCTTTCGGTGCATCTGCTTCGCTGTGAGCAAGACCTCATCGACTATGTGATATATCATGAGCTGTGCCACCTGCAAACAGCGAGCCACTCGCGCGCTTTTTACAAAGCGCTGGAAAGCTATTGCCCGGACAGGCACGCCTTCGACAAACGTCTGGAAGCTTACGGACTCGTTGATTATTAAGCTTTGAAACAACCATACTATATGATAGAATACGATGAAATTAATTTTAAGGGGACGAAAGACTTGGATTATGCGAAGGAAAGCTTAAAGCTTCATTATGATTGGAAAGGCAAAATTGAGGTGAACACGACGGTGCCTGTGAAAACCAAGCAGGACTTGTCGCTTGCGTACACGCCGGGCGTGGCGCAGCCGTGCCTTGAGATACAAAAGGACGTCGACAAAAGCTACGAGCTCACACGGCGCTGGAACCTCGTCGCGGTGGTGACGGACGGCACTGCGGTGCTGGGTCTTGGTGATATCGGGCCGGAGGCCGGCATGCCCGTGATGGAGGGCAAATGCGTGCTGTTCAAGGCGTTCGGTGACGTGGACGCGTTTCCGCTCTGCGTGAAAAGCAAAGATGTGGACAGTATCGTGGAAACGGTGTATCAGATATCGGGAAGCTTCGGCGGCGTGAACCTAGAAGACATTGCGGCGCCGCGCTGCTTTGAGATTGAGGAAAAGTTGAAGGCGCGCTGCGACATCCCCATTTTCCATGACGATCAGCATGGTACCGCTGTGGTGACGGCAGCGGCAATGATCAACGCGATGAAGCTCACAGGCAGAAGGCTGGAGGACCAAGAGGTTGTGGTGTCGGGCGCAGGTGCGGCGGGCGTCGCGGTAACAAGGCTTCTCATGAGCATGGGGCTGAGGAACGTGATTCTCTGCGACTCAAAGGGCGCGATATATGAAGGCCGCGAGGGGCTGAATCCCTTCAAGCAGCAGATGGCGGCGCTCTCCAACCGTGAGATGAAAAAGGGTTCTCTGGAAGATGTCATCAAAGGCGCGGATGTGTTCATCGGCGTATCGGCGCCGGGCATCGTGTCGGAGGAAATGGTCAAGTCCATGAACTCCGAACCCATTATCTTCGCAATGAGCAACCCTGTGCCGGAGATTATGCCTGACCTTGCCAAAAAGGCGGGTGCCAGCGTGGTGGGCACTGGCCGCAGCGATTTTCCCAACCAGATCAATAACGTGCTGGCGTTTCCGGGTATTTTCCGCGGTGCGCTGGATGTGCGCGCAAGCGATATCAATGACGATATGAAGATCGCGGCGGCATACGCGCTCGCGAATCTTGTGTCGGACGACGAGCTTAGTGCAGAGCACGTGATTCCCGCGCCGTTTGATGAGGGTGTGGGCAGCACGGTGGCCCAAGCGGTGGCTCAGGCCGCAAGGAAAAGCGGCGTCGCGCGTCTGTAACATCACATGCAAAAAGAGCAGAAAAGCAGCTCGAACGGGCTGCTTTTATATATCAGGGTTCCAAACGGCACCGGCTCTTCGTATATGCGGTGCGTTTTGCAGTGCTGCATGCCGCGCTTTTCCAAGCGCGGTTTTGATATGAATATCAGGCAATATCCCACAAATAGTGACACGAAACAAACATCATAAGACGATGCTGTCACCAAAACGGCACCAGTCTAATAATATGGTATTAGCAAACATTGAGGAAAGGGAGCGAAATGCCATGTCATTTGATTGCAAACGGGACAGCATCCTTTGCGAGCTGGAGAATAATATTGACGATTTCGTGTGTGTGACCACATGCGGGGGCTGCTTTTGCGGCTTGCTCACAGGCGTGTCGGACGACGCCATTAAGATCGTGTGCCGCGGACGCATCACGGTCATCCGCTTTGATCAAATCGAAGCAGTATCCTTTTTCAGCCGCTGCCACTGTTAATCAAGCAATACATAGCGGCCAGCCTTGGCCGCTTTTGTTGTGCTTATTTATGATACTCCAGCGCTTTGAGCGCAAACCGCGCCGATACCGTCGCGGGGCCGCCGCCCATCTCGATGCCGACCTCGATTGCTTCGATGACCTGCTGTTCGGTCGCGCCGCTTTGCAGCGCCTGATGAATGTGCCACTCCATGCAGGATTCGCAGTTGATCACGACGGATATACCCACAGCAATCAGCTCCTTATCACGCTTTGTAAGCGGGCCTTCCGCAAACGCTTTTTCCTCCAGTCCAAGAAAAGCACGGTAAACAGAGGACTTTTGGTTAAGCTCACTGTGCGCCGTTTTTCTATCATGTATGATCTTTTCTATTTTTTCTTTGTCAGCAGCGTCCATGAAAAATCTCCGTATAAGTATTGGCGTGATATAACAACACACCTATTTGTATAATACACGAAAAATGTCAGAAATCCTTCTAATTTGGGAATATATTATTTGCGAAGATGCTTACATAAAGACTTTTTTAACAACAATAAGCTTATGGAAGCCAAATTGGCTTCCTGCGAATCCATCGGCATTTTGATGCCTTGATAGACTTGCTTTCAAATGCTATTGCAAAATAAACCATAAATTATTATATAAAAAGCGACCGCCAGAAATTACAAGGCGCGCCATCAATTATTCCAAAGAATATGTTTGACAAGTGTAATAACATATGTTAAGTTATTAATGTGATATTTTGCTCTTATCAGGGGGTAAGTTATATGTTTGAAAAAGAAAAACGAGACATAATCGATACTGCGTTAAAAATCAAAGAATATGGTTTGATTGCACTTGCGGGTGGCAATGTCAGCATGCGCCTTGATTGCGGTGATATTCTTGTGACTCCGTCCGGCACATATTATGAGACAATGCAGGATGATGACGTGCTGCTAATGGATATTGAAGGTAATATCAAAGAAGGAACATTGAAGCCATCCGTGGATACAGTGGCGCTGTTATATATATATCGCAACATGCCGGGAGTCAATGCCATTATCCATACTCATCAGACATATGCAACGGCAGTCGGGCTAGTCTCAGATAAGCTGCCGGCAGTAACGACCACGCTCTCAAACGTGACGCTGGGCGAAGTCAATGTGGCGCCCTATAGTTCTCCGGCCAGCCTTAATATGGGCATTGAGACTGTTGCGCATATCAACGGAAAACGTGCGGTTATTTTGAAACACCATGGCGTTGTGACCGTTGGTTCAAATCTGAAAGAAGCGCTTTATGCAGCAATATATATGGAAGATACGGCAAAAGCGTATCTGGCAGCCAAGTCGGCAGGTGAGCCTGCGGTATTGACCCAAGAGCAGTCGGATAACGCTGCTGAAATCTTTAAGAGCGTTGGCCAGAATAAGTAATCCGACACTGCCAATAAACTGTACGGCTGCAATTCTTACCACCAAATAGAATGGAGTTTATATATATATGCATGATGATAGTAGACAGATACCAGAACGTATAAATGATTGCCTTTTGGGGATATATGAAAAGGCTTTGCCTATGGATATGTCATGGGATGAACGCATGAGAGCAGCAAAAGAAGCGGGCTACGATTTTATCGAAATCAGCATTGATGAAACCGACGAGCGAATGGCTCGCGTTGAAAGCGAAACGAAAACTGCAGAGATCGTGAGCGCAATGCATCGGCAAACAATGCCCATACTGACAATGTGTCTGTCGGGTAACCGTCGGTTTCCTATTGGTTCTGAAAACAATGAAACAAGGACGAGGGGGATCACGCTTATAAAGAATGCGGTGGATTTCTCTTTAAAAATCGGTGTGCGCATTGTGCAGCTCGCCGGGTACGATGAATATTACAATACCCCCAACGGCAAAACACGTTTGCTTTTCGCAAAGGCGCTTGAAGAGGTTGTCTGTTACGCTGCAAGCCGCGGGGTTTGTCTGGCATTTGAGACCATGGAGACGAGCATGATGGACTCAATCAGAAAGATCATGAGGTTCGTCAGCAACATCAAATCTCCGTATCTTCAGGTGTATCCTGATGTGGGTAATTTAACATCGATGGGTGTGAATGTTCAGCGGGATTTTATGACAGGCTCCGGGCATATTACGGCGATACATTTGAAAGACACAATACCAGGCAAAATCCGTGACATCCCTTACGGAGCGGGTAATGTTGATTTTGTCGCTTTTTTCAGATACTTGTGCAAGATTAATTTCAAAGGTTTACTGGTTGCGGAAATGTGGGCGACAGACGACAGGCAGGCTTCGATTGACTATATTAAAACGGCCAGAGAATTTTTGCTGGACAGATATAACGAGGCTGAGGAAAGCATGATCAACAGAGCGATATAGATTCAAATTACGGGAAGAAGGCTATGAAGAAAGTATACAGATTAAAAAAGAAGTGTATGTAAACATGCTCTTAACGCGTTATTTCGAGGAGAATGCCGCGTCCTTTTTTTCTATATGCATGGAACACGCGTCTGTTATGTCAGTGAGGGAGAGACGTATATAGGTGCTTGCTATGCGTTTGAGTAAGGCGATTGACCGGAGCACTCACCGCAGGCATGGACAATGCACTTCAAATAGGTATGGTTACTAATCGGAAAATGAGAATATGACAATCTATACAGGAACCAAGCTTGAAAAGGTCGAAGACATACAAGACTGAACTGTATGCGGTGATTCCAAGGCTGATTGTGTTATATGAATTATGTCAATACCGAGAAAAGTATCGATATTAACCGGAGTATAGAGGAGGAGCACATGGCAAGGTATTATTTGGGGCTGGATAACGGCGGAAGCAAAACAAAAGCAGCACTCTATGATACGAACGGCAGTGAGATTGCAGTCGCCGGAGCACTGGCAAATCCCGAGATCCGCAGGGGCGGGTTTGTAGAGCGTGATATGAACCAGCTTTGGGAAGCCAACGCCCAGGTCATACGCGACGTGATAAAAAAATCGGGCATTGATCCAAAGGACATTGCCGGGGTTGCCGCCACCGGGCATGGCAACGGAGTCTACATGATCCGGGAGGACGGCACGCCGGCAGCTCCGGGCATTATTTCAACAGACACACGTGCGGCAGATATCGTTCGCGACTGGATTTCCAGAGGCGTACAGGCAAGAATTATACCGTTAACCAAACAGACGCTTTGGGCAGGCCAGCTTGTTTCTCTTTTAGCATGGTTTAAAAAACACCAGCCCGAGGTTTTAAAAAATGTACGATGGGCACTTGGCTGCAAGGATTATGTGCGCTACTGCCTGACCGGAGAGGCATTCGGTGAAATCACGGATATGTCTGCGATTAATGCGATGAACTTAGAAACCGGAGAGTACGACCAGAGCATCCTTTGCGAGCTCGGTATAGCTGAATATATGCATGTGCTTCCGCCTCTGAAATCATCCAAGGATATATGCGGATATGTGACAAAGAAATGCGCGCAGGAGACGGGTCTTGCAGAGGGGACGCCTGTTGCGGGGGGGCTGTTTGATGTGGCTTCGTGCTGCCTTTCAACAGGTGTGACTTCGTTCGATAAGCTGTCGGTTATTGCGGGCACATGGAGCATCAACAGTATGATATCGAAAAAGGCTGTATACTCAGAAGACCTGTTCATGACATCTTTGTTCTGCATTGACGATTGCTATATCAGCATTGAAGGCAGCATGACGTCGGCGGGTAATCTTGAGTGGTTTATTAACAGCTTGCTAAAAAACGAAGAAGGCAAACGCATGGATAAAGCTTATGCGTATTGTGACAGGACAGTAGAAAACCTTGAGCCCTCTGACAGCAGCATTATCTTTCTTCCTTTTTTATATGGCACAAACGTGAACGCTGACGCGCGAGCGGCATTCATCGGTATTGATGGATCTCAGGACAGAGCACATATGATTCGTGCGCTTTTTGAAGGCGTTGTTTTCTCGCATCTGATGCATATTGAACGATTATTAAAATTCATGGAGCCACCCAAAACTGTTCGTATTTCGGGAGGAGCAACCGAGTCAAATATATGGGTGCAGATTTTTGCGGACGTTCTGCAGCTTCCGATTGAAGTGTCGGCCGCTAAAGAACTCGGAACACTTGGCGCAGCGATGTGTGTGGCGGTTGCAGTAGGCGATTATGAAAGCTTAAAAGCTGCTGCCGATCATATGTCGCGTGTATCGTACACCTGTCAGCCAAACAAAGAGAATAAAGACATATACCGCAAAAAATATGAAATCTACAAAGCCCTGATTAAAGGTATTGATCCGGTATGGGAAAAGTGGAGAGAGCTCTAAATAAAAGTCAATAACAACGTAAAATATTATTAAATATGGGATTGTAAACAGCATTGTATGATGATAAAATGTTGTCGTGAAGTTTGTTATGACAAAATACACGAATCAAGTAAACATTTTCATAAACTGCTTAATCTTATTATTAAAGAATTCAGTATGAGACGACAGTCGCTAAATTAATATCTATACGGAGAAGAGATGAAAGCACGATATGATATTCAATTAATGGTCAAAGTTGCAAAAAAGTATCACCTAGATGGTCTCACACAAGAACAAATCGCCAAAGAGCTTAAGATTTCTCGTTCATCAATTTCGATGATATTGTTTGAGGCTAAAGAAATGGGGATTATTCAAATCAACGTTAAAGACCCCAAGGGCAACGTTGTTGAATTGGCTGATGAGCTTATAAACATATACGGATTAAAAGGCTGCCTGGTTATCAAGACAGCCATTGAAGAGCAACGTTTGATAACCAAGGTGGTTGCATCTCAAGGCGCCGATTACGCACAGGAGATATTGAGGAGCCACACGACAGTTGGAATCGCTTGGGGAATGACTTGCTATGAATTCATGAACTCGTTTACCAACCGTAATAAACTATATGACATCAATGTTGTGCCTTTGATTGGCGGGACATCTCGTATCGCATCCGAGTATCAGCTCAATGAAATGGTCCGTATGTTTGCAGAAAAGGTTCAGGGAAAACCATCGTTCATTTATGCTCCGGCAATTGCCGAATCCAGCGATGATAAGGAGCTGTATATGCAGAGCATATCTATGAAAGGCATTGTTGAGAAGTGGAACCATATGGATGCCGCGATCGTTTCGGCAGGTTATGCACCTGATAACGGATTCTTTCTTGATTCGAAACATATGGGTATCTATGAAGCTGATGAGTCAAAAGCCATAGGCGATATTTGTGCCAGAAGGTTTAATCTAAAAGGTAAATTTTTAAATAATGAGCACAGCAAATTGATTATGGGTATCGATGAAGACAATCTTCGGCGAATTGATCATGTGATCTGTATTGCCGGGGGTAAACAAAAGGTTCTTTCAATGATAGGGGCGCTGCGGACTGGCGTCATTAAATATTTGGTGACTGATGAAAATACCGCCAGAGATATCATCTCACTGATTAAGCCGTCTTCACCTGAAGCCAATGGTCTTTTCAGCGGTGGAAATCCGGGTTACGCCATTGTTCAGAGTTCAGCCGTATTATAGCGGCTTTTTTTAATATTTCTGCAAGTATACAGATAATCAACCAATATGTTTTGTCACTGAAATTATTTATAAATTTTGTATTGACATATTCCAAAGCATATGCTAACATTAACAATTGTTAGAACATAATTTATGCCAACCATTTCAAAGCGCATTTTGGGATTTGTCAAACAAAGTTAATCAACAGAAAGTTGATTAAACAATAACATACAGGAGGAAAAAATGAGAAAGGTTATCGTGATTTTTTTGAGCGTACTGCTTACCTTAGGAATACTGGCAGGCTGTCAGGCGAGCACACCGACGGTATCAGAGTCTCCGGAAGTAACGGAAGCTCCGGCTCAGAATGAACCTGCTGAGGAACCCTCTGTTGCGTCCGATGAAAAGACAGCTGAAGGAATGAAGATTGCATATTTCGTTTCGACACTTGCAAACGAGTTCCATCAGGCGCGTGCACAGGCTGCTGTTGACTACGCGAAAGAAAAGTATGGTGCGGAAGTCGTCATCATTGACGGCCAATCGGATGCAAACGTGATGACACAGAATGTTGACATGCTTGCGACATCCGATTTCAACGGCGCAACCCTTCAGATTTGGGAAGCAGATGCGGCAAAACCCGGCGTGGAAGCGGCTATTGAAGCAGGTATCGCAATGACGTCGTTCTTCAGCCCCTTGGGCGACACCGGAATTCCGACATACAGAAGCGATGAAGCCGGCGGCTCTTTCCAGATGGGCGCGGACGCGGCAAAAGCTTGGATTGAAGCTAACCCCGACAAGCCGATCGTAACTGTGCAGCTTGGCTGGCCGGATAACAGAGAAGTGAAAACCGGACGTACAGACCCGTTTGTGCAGGGTATTGAGAGCGTTGTCGGTGCCGGCAATTACACTGACCTTGGTTGTCAAGACTGCAGCGGCGGCGCAGATGCAACGAAGACAGCTCTGAGCAATCTGCTTGTAACGAACCCCGAAGTCAACATCATCTATTCCGAAGCCGGTGACTTAACACCCGGTGCGATGGCGGCACTTATCGATGCAGGACGCGGCAAAATGAAGGACGGCGTGCCGACAACTGAAATCGTCTGCAGCGTTGACTGCCCTGTTTCGGAGCTTAAAGACATTTTCAACCCTGAAAGCTCTCTTAAGGCCTCGCTCGGACTGCCCCCGATCGGTACATCTGAAGCGATCATCGATATGATTGTTAAGGTTTACTTAGGCGAGATCAATCAGGTTTCTGATCCTTCCGAAGAAATCTTCGGGCCGGTTCAGGTGGTTGATGCATGGAACATGACGCTTGCCGACGCGCTCAAGTGGTACAACGATCAGTTTGGCACAAGCCTGACTGAAGACGATGTAAAATAACCAACACTTAGGCCTATAGCATTGTTTGGGGGGTGGCTCGGCAAGAGCCCCTCCCCAAAATTATAGAATGGGGAGATATCAATGAGTGATTATGCGTTGGAAATCAAAAACCTGATCAAAGATTTTCCGGGCGTAAGGGCGGTGAACGATGTCAGCTTCAACGTCCGTAAAAACACGGTTCATTGTCTGGTGGGAGAAAACGGTGCCGGCAAATCGACGCTCATAAAAATTCTGACAGGCGCGTTTGCAAGAACGTCCGGAACGATTTATCTTAACGGGCAAGAATACAGCGCGAGCAGCACAAAGGATGCAAACAATAAAGGAATAAGCACTTTGTTTCAGGAACTCAATGTTGTTGATCAGTTGACAGTTGAAGAAAATCTCACACTCGGCGTAGAAGATACAAAATTCGGGTTTTTACGCAAAACAGATAAGATTAAAAAAATTACTGACGTATTAAAGGATATAGAGCCCGGCATTAATCCCAAAGAACGGGTATCAAGGTTAAGCGTTGCAAAAAAACAAATCATCGAGATTGCAAAAGCTGTCGCTTCTGATGCGGAAATTATCATCATGGACGAACCGACCGCAGCGTTATCGGAAAGCGAAATTGAAAGGCTTTTTAAAATAGTGAAGCGGTTACGCGAGCAAAATGTCACAGTGATTTATATTTCACATCGACTTGATGAGATATTTGAACTTGGAGATGACGTTACGGTGATGCGTGACGGCAAACATATTGAAACAAAACCGATGAGTGAAGTCAAAGACCGTATGGAACTGATTCGGATGATGATCGGCAAATCGGTGATGGAGCAATATGAACCGAGAGACATCCCGTCTCAAGAAACGCTGCTAGATGTTAAAAATCTCAGCAATCATAAGCTCAAAGATATATCCTTTAAGATTAAAAAAGGTGAGATCGTAGGCTTCTACGGGCTGATCGGTGCCGGGAAAACAGAGCTTGCACGGGCTATTTTCGGTGCGGATAAGTATACAGGTGATATCGAATTTAACGGCAAGAAGCTCGGTTCCATGCCAAGCAAAACAATTGAAGCCGGTATTGCGTTTGTGCCGGAGGAAAGAAGAACGCAAGGATTGTTTACGTTGTTGACAATCAAACGCAATATTCCGGTGATGAACATGGGCAAGATTTCGCATGGCGGAATCATTGATGCCGGCAAAGAGCGTGCTGTCGCGAAAGAATATATACAAAAGCTGAATATCAAAACGGACTCAATGGAAAAGGAAACGGCCAAGCTATCAGGCGGTAATCAGCAGAAAGTCGTTTTTTCAAAATGCCTGTTTGCGGATGCCAACCTGCTATTGCTGGACGAACCGACGAGAGGTATTGATGTCGGTGCAAAATCGGAAATCTATCATATCATTCGCGAGCTGGCCAAGGAAGGAAAATCGATTATGTTTTTCTCTTCTGAACTGCCGGAAATATTGAATTCATGTGACCGTATTTTTCTGCTTTATGAGGGTGAGATCCGTTTAGAGCTGCAAAACGGCGTTGATATTGATGCCCAGCGGGTCATTCATGTCTGTACTGGGGGTGCATGCTGATATGTTTAACAAAAAAGGCAGTTTCTTTAAAAACGGAAAGATGAGCAATGAATCCTTCATAACGCTCTCAATGATCATTGTTCTGATCTTGGCTTTCTCACTTGCGAGTCTGCTGATACCGAAATATTTCTCTGTACCGATCGTGCTAAATTTACTGGCCAACAATTGGTATGTTGTGATTCTTGGCATTGGCGTCACGTTTCTGCTGATTACTGGCCACTTCGATATGTCGGTCGGCGGGACCATCGCCATGACGGGGGTGCTTTCTGCTTACTTCTGCCAGACACAGTCGGAGGGTTTTTCCGAGCTGGCAACAGGCCTTGGCATGGGGTACGGCTTGAGTGTCGTCTTGGCCTTGCTGGCCGCGCTGATAATCGGTTTGCTCAATTCATACTTCATCGCACACCTGAAGGTGGCGTCCATCATCGTGACTCTGGGAACGATGTCGATCGCGAGGGGTGTGGCGCAGGTGATCACGATGGGTGCACAACGCAGCGCCGGCTTACCGGATGTTTACGGAGTCGTCGGGAATGTCACACTGGTGGGTCCCATCAAAATCGCGGTGGTGATTGCTGCTCTGCTCGTGATTATTGCCCTCTTTGTTGAGAAGAAAACAACTTTCGGCAGAAGAACGTATTTAATTGGTGCCAATAGAGAAGCGGCGCGTCTATCAGGCATCAAGGTTGAAAGGCATATTACAATTTTGTATCTTCTTAGCTCACTCCTTGCGGGAATCACCGGAATACTTCTCGCATCTGAAACCAAAGCAGCCATTTCAAGCCGCGGCGAAGGCTTAGAGTTTAGCGCGCTGGTTGTCACTTTGCTAGGCGGAACAAGCATTGACGGTGGGTTTGGTTCGGTTGCAGGTACTGTGGTCGGCGCCCTTATCATCGGGGTTGTGGCATCCGCTGCGACAAGCCTGCTGCTGCGGCCAGAATGGCAGTTTATCTTAAAAGGTGTGGTCACGTTTTTAGCGATTCTTGCGCAGAGATATGCGCTTGATAAGCGCAATTCGTGATGAAAGGGGTGAATAGGATGCAACCTAGTGCAAAATATAGCGGAAAGAACATTATCAAAAGTGTTTACGTATACCTGATTCTGTTGTTGGTCGTCATTGCTTTGAGTCTTACCAAGGGTGAGCTGTTCCAAAGGGGTAATTTCCTCTATTTTGACAACTTAACCAACATAATAAGAATGTCCGTGCCCATTATCATGATTTCAAGCGGGTTTACTTATATAATGATCTCGGGCAACATCGATCTTTCGGTTGGAAGCACATTAAGCCTGACGACGGTGTTTTACGCCATCATGGTGCTCAACGGATTCGCTTTCCTGCCCGCATTGCTGATTACACTGGCAGTTGGCTTCGTACTTGGCTGGATCAATGGCTGGCTGGTAATGAAAATGCGAATAACGCCTGTTATAGCGACTTTAATCACCATGAGCGTGTACCAGGGAATAGCAAGGTATTTGGTTCCTGAGGGCGTATCTTCAATAAAAAGCGGAGACGGGATGCAGATGCCGGCATGGGTAGGAGACTTTGCCCGTACGGAAGTTATAAAGAACACCGGGGTGTCGTGGGCGGTTATTGCAACGGTTTTGGTGATCGTCTTGCTCGTCATCGTGCAGCGCAAAACAATATTGGGAAAATATATCGCGGCTATAGGGGGCAACCGGACAGCGGCCGAGCTTTCAGGCATCAATTCTGTGAAAGTCGTCTGGGGCGTTTACATTATGCTTGGCGTGCTTTCGGCGCTTGCGGGTGTCGCGCGCGGGAGCTACTTGATGATCGGTGAGCCATACACAGGCATCGGCGTGGAGACCGAAGCGATTATTGCGGTTTTGCTGGGCGGTACAGTATTTACGGGCGGTGAAGGGTCAGTGGTCAAATCGGTCATTGGCGCGCTGATTATTGCTTGCTTAACACTCGGATTAAAATCGGTTATTCCGAACTATTGGGAGTCTCTTGCGAAAGGCGTTGTGCTGGTGCTGGCAGTCGCACTGAATCATGTGCTGACAAGAGAGACGATTGCCCAATAGGTACGGTGTGAATAAGCGTTTGACAATGGGTAAACAGGAAGAACGGTTTTCTTTCATAAAGCAAGACGCTTGAGAACGATAAAGCGAGGAGGTTGTTAATGAGACAGATTAAGATTAAAAGGCTGACACAGGAAGCATTTGCAAAATACGGAAGCTACGCGAGTATACTCGACCCCAAGGGTGACAAGCTGGGTGCTCCGCCTGTCGAATTCTATCGCGACATGGTGCAGCAAAGCCTTGGCTGCGCAACGAACGTTTCATATTCCGCCTGTGTGGTCGAAGACCGTCCGCACATTATTAACTGCATCGAAATGCACAACACCTGCCATGAATCGATAATTTGCCTGGACGGTGATTATCTGATGCATGTGGCCCCGGCAACCCAAGCGGGAGAAGTACCGTATGATGAGATTGAGGTGTTTCTGTTGCCCAAGGGCACGATCATCAACGTGAAGGCAGGGGTATGGCATAATGCCGGTTTCCCATATAAGTGCAAAAAGGTTCATATCCTATGCGCGCTGCCGGAGAGGACATACGCAACAGATTGTCTGGTTATCAATATCCCGAAAGAGCAGCAAATTGAAGTGCTCGACGCGTTTGAATGAAAACACGTTAAGGTCATAAGTAAGATCAAAAATATATATTTATCGGAGGAGGGTAAAAATGAAATATAGAAAAATGGGCAACAGCGGCATCGATATTTCAGTTATCGGTCAGGGCACATGGGAAATGGGCAACGACTTTTTCGGTGAGGTGGATGAAAAGATCGCCATCGATGCGATAAGGGCGTCTGTCGATGCGGGCGTGAACATGGTGGATACGGCGGCTGCCTACGGAATGGACGGCGCTTCCGAGAGAGTCGTGGCAAAGGCCATTAAGGGACTGCGCGACAAAGTCGTTTTGGCGACGAAGCTAGGTGTGCTGCGTATTGATGGGGAATATGTCCGTTGCCTAAATACGAATATCATGAGGCGAGAGCTTGAAGACTCACTTCGCCGGCTCGAGACGGACTACATCGATCTTTATTTCATACACTGGCCTGATTTCAATAACAGTATTGACGATGCGCTTGAACTGATGGTTAAGTTTAAGGAAGAAGGAAAGATTCGCGCGATAGGTGTGTCAAACTTTGATGCCGCGCTTGTTCAAAAAGCGATCGACATAGCGGACATATCCGTGGTTCAGCCTCCGATGAGCATGCTTAACCGCGTCTCGGTTGAGAATGGAATTATTCCTGTCTGCAAGGAGAACGGGGTTGGTGTCATCACATACGGCTCCTTGGGCGGCGGCATACTCACGGGCAAGATGCAAAAGCCGGTCACAGGCGGCAAAGAGCTTCGCTCTGGTTTTTATTCGTTCTATGAGGAGCCGATGTGGTCTAAGTGTCAGAAGCTTCTTGATGTTCTTCGCGGTATTGCAGGTGATAAAGGCACCACCGTTGCGCAGGTATCCATCAACTGGGTGCTGTCGCAGCCGGGTGTTACCTGTTCACTGATGGGCGCAACAACGCCGGAAATGGCCTATGAAAACGCCAGTGCTGCCGACTGGGAGCTCACCGCTGATGAACTGGCCTACATTGATAAGAAATACAAAGAGATAATTGGATGATAGTGGCGTGACATTTTAGGATTGCATAACTAAGACGAAAGATAACGTCCCATATTTTTTGGGGCGTTATCTGTATAATCATAGAATTGAGATGTTTAATCGCTGAAGCTTTAAGGGAAATTATGGTACAGTCGATATATTTATGAAACTCGGCGCGGACTTGCCAAACGGTATGGTGTAATGCTAAAATATACATTATTATTTTGACAAGATAATTAAAATATTTGGAAATGGAGAATGGACAAATGAAGGCTCGGTACGATATTCAACTCATGGTACAAGCCTCTAAAATGTATTATATCGGAGGTATGACGCAAGAGCAGATTGCAAAACAACTGGGGATTTCCAGATCATCCGTTTCAATGATGCTTTCTGAAGCAAAAGATTTCGGCATTGTTGAAATAAGCATAAAAGATCCCAAAAATAATGTACAGGATGTTGCGGACGAATTTATCAAGCGATTTTCACTAAAAGGATGCCTCGTCATTCCAACGGCAATTGATGATATTCATATGATTACGAGGATTGTCGCGTCTCAAGGGGCAGATTATGCTGAAGATTTGTTGAGAAGCCATACCACGATTGGTATTGCGTGGGGAACGACATGCTATGACTTCATGATGTCATTCACGAATCGAAATAAGCTAAACGACATTAACGTTGTTCCGTTAATCGGGGGGACATCCAGAATATCGTCCGAATATCAGCTTAACGAGATGGTCCGTATGTTTTCTGAAAAGCTGCACGGGACACCCTCGTTTATTTATGCGCCGGCCATCGCAGAATCTATTGAAGATAAAGAACTCTATATGCAGAGCATATCCATGAAATCAATCATTGAGAAATGGGACAATATGGATGTCGCCATCGTATCTGCAGGTGCACCGCCTGAATTTTATGACAATCGTATGGTTTTTGATATAGCGCAAAAACAGCAATATGAACGAAATGAATCAAGGGTTATCGGCGATATCTGCGCGAGAAGATTTAATCTTAAAGGCGAATTCATTAATAACGAATACAGCGCAAGAATAATGGGTATTGATGATGAAAAGCTTAGACGCATTAAGAATGTGATCTGTATCGCGGCGGGGAAACATAAGTTGTTATCAATAATCGGCGCGTTGCGAACCAATGTGATAGACTATTTTGTTACAGACGAAAACACAGCGAGAAGCGCGCTGGAGATACTCGATAAATAGACTGGGTAAAAAAGAAACATGGACTGGTTAAGCTATAATGGCTATCTGTTTTTCCCTTATAAAGTGGGAACGGCGGGCAGCTATTTTTTTGTCGTCATTTCAAGCATTAAGAATAATCCGGAAAAGAGGAAGTTGTGATGGTATACAGATAAGACAATGACTGATTGAATGTGAACAAAAGTGCATAAATTACGATAACGTGAAATTTTATACTTGCGTGAAGTGGTATTGTATATTATCATAATACAAAAGGCGGTGATGAGAATGGATCGGCGGGATTTAAAGATAAATGTCGCAAAGATGTATTATATTGAAGGCTTATCGCAAGAGGAAATATCTAAAAAGATACATGTATCCCGCCCAAGTGTGTCTCGTTTGCTGCAATCTTGCATTAAAGAGGGTATTGTTCAGATTAAGATTGATGATGTGTCTTCTTTTGGCAAGGAGCTTGGGAAAAAAATAGTGGAGACTTTCGGGATCAATGAGGCCATCGTCGTACCGCAGAGCTACAGCGCAGAGGCCGACAAAGAAAAGGTGGGGCAGACTGCGGCCTTGCATATCGAGTCTATGCTGTCATCCGGTATGCTGATCGGTCTTTCGTGGGGAACGACGATACACAGTATTGTAAAAAATATTAAACCGAACAGTTTTATAAAGGATGATGTTATTCAACTTGTCGGAGGTACTGGAAACAAGACCAACGACACCGATGCCAACATGATGGCACACAATCTGGCCAAAGCGCTGAATGGAGACAGCTATATATTGCAGGCCCCTTTTATGGTGCAGAGCAAAATACTGCGCGACCTGCTCATGGAAGAGCCGCACATTAAAAACCATTTTCAAAAGATGAAGAGCATTGATCTGGCTGTTATCGGACTTGGCTCAACAAAGCCGGAATTGAGTGCGCAGTTCAGATCCGGACACATCAATATCGTAGACTCCGAGAAGTTGATAAGTGAGGGCGCCGTCGGTGATATATGCGGCAGCTATATCGACATTAACGGGCATCTTTGCCACTCAACATTGAACGATAAAATGATTGCCATTTCTTTAGAGGAGTTAAAAAGGATACCGACAGTCATCGGCGTTGCGGCGGGAGAAAAGAAAGCCGATGTCATATTGGGTGCATTGCGCGGCCGATATATCGATGTTCTCATTACCGACGAAAAAGCCGCAATAAGCGTACTCAAATATTGCTAGTTTTAAATTTTGCATAATTGGCTTTTCTTGTTTAAATTTCGCCGGATTCCGGCATTTTTTATTTACGCTTGATAATGATTGATAAAAACTGTGTGAACAAATGTGCAATATAATCGATGTATATTGACATGAGTGTACGCTTATATTATCATAAAAACAACAATGACAAACGTCATGAAATATGTTGACAGGAGCAAGGCGTGAAAATATCCGCATCAATATTATCTGCAGATTACTTAAATCTTGGCCGGGATATAGACAGGGCATATGAAGCTGGATGCGAACTATTGCATCTTGATATTATGGACGGACACTTTGTACCCAATATCGCGGTGGGATTGTGCACAGTCGAAGCACTGAAAAACGAAAAGCGTATGCGCAAAGACGCCCACCTGATGATCAGCAACCCTGAGGCCATGATACAGCCCTTTATAGACGCGGGTGCTGATTCTATAACCATACATGCGGAAAGCAATCCTCATCATGTCAGGCTGTTAAGAGATATAAAAAAAGCGGGGAAGCTGGCTGGCATAGCCATCACACCTGAGACGCCGATAGAAGCGATACGCTGCGCACTTGAGGAGGCGGATATTGTCCTTCAGGTATCGGTCTGTGTGGGCTTTGGCGGACAGAGCATTATCGAGCATGTGTACGAAAAGCTAACCTTACTGAAAGAATACAAATCGCGATATGGCTATAAGTATGAGATACAGGTTGATGGCGGTATCAATGTTAACACCTTTAAAGTCGCATTGACAAGCGGAGCAGAGGTTTTGGTGGCGGGCTCCTTGCTGTTCGGCGCGCAAAACATGAAAAAAACGACGGAGCTAATAAGAGCCGCTGCGTTTTGAAAAATAGTTAAAACAAATGGAGGAGGGTCAAAAATGAGTTTGTATTCGGATAACCTGAAGGGCAAGGTCTGCGTTGTGACGGGGGCTGCTAAGAGTATAGGCTTCAGCATAGCTGAAAAGTATGCCGAACAGGGCGCGAAGGTGGTATTGATCGATATCGATCCGTTGGTAGAGAAATCGGCAGCGGAGCTTAGCGGGAAAGGCTACTCGGCCAAGGGTATTATACTCAACATTACCGACAGACAGGCAGTTCTCGATTGCTTTAAAAAGATCACAAACGAGCTGGGTGATATCTACGTGCTTGTGAACAACGCGGGTGTGGTGGATCAGAGGCCTTTTGAAGAAAATGATGAGGCTGTATTCGACAGAATGTTCAAGGTTAATGTCTATGGCACCGCTTACTGTATACAAGGCGCACTTGAAAGCATGAAGAAGCAAAAAGAAGGAAGAATCATCAACTTTGCTTCAAAGTCTGGTAAAACCGGCTCTGCATTGATGGGTCCTTACAGTGCGGCGAAGGGCGCAGTTATCGTGCTGACGCAGGCGCTTGCTTTTGAATACGCGTCTTACAATATCAAGATCAATGCTATTTGCCCGGGCATCACCGACGCGACAGGCGTATGGTCTAACGTCAGCGCAGGATACATAGACAATCTGAAGCTGCCCAAAGACGAGGTTGTCAAGAAATTTACAGCAAAAGTGCCGCTTGGAAGACTGACAAGAAAAGAAGATGTCGTCGATTTTGTATTCTTCCTGACGGTATCGGGAGACTACTGCACTGGTCAGGCGTTCAATATAACTGGCGGCCGTGAAATGCATTAAAGGGAAGGAGCCGAATATGGACATAGAAAAAATCGTAAGAGAGATCACGAATGAAGTTCTAAAAGAAGTCCAGGACAAGAAAATTGATAAAACGGGCTCAAATTATGACCCATCCTACGCCAAATACATGGATCATACCGTGCTGAAACCGGATACCCCGAAAAGCACTGTCAAACGGTTTTGTGACGAGGCAAAGGAATGGCAATTTGCGAGCGTTTGCGTCAACCCGACGCATGTGAAATATGTAGCAGCCGAGCTGGCCGGTTCCGGCGTTAAGACGTGTTGTGTTATCGGTTTTCCTCTCGGTGCGAATACGCCGTTCATAAAATCTGTAGAGGCAATGGAAGCTGTCAAGAACGGAGCCGAAGAGGTAGATATGGTTATCAACGTCGGCGCTCTTAAAGACAAGGACTATGATCTGGTTTTTGACGATATCAAAGGTGTTGTGGATGCCGCTCATCCCAAGGCGCTGGTCAAGGTCATCATTGAGACCTGCCTGTTGACCGATGAAGAGAAGGTGCGTGTGTGCGAGCTTGCAAAAAGAGCGAAGGCTGATTTTGTCAAGACATCAACAGGCTTTGGATCAGGCGGCGCCACTGTTGAGGACATCCGTCTTATGAAGCGTACCGTCGGCGACAGCATGATGGTCAAAGCTTCTACAGGTATAAACGACCGCAAAACGTGCGACGCGATGCTTAATGCCGGAGCGGTGAGAATGGGAACGAGCAAAGGCATCAAGATTGTCACAGGCGAGGGTGAGCATGAGTGCACGAACTGCGGTAAATGCACGGCGACCTGTCCAAACGGAAATGTAACCATAAGCAAAAATGAATATTAAGGAGTGAAATATAATGGATAAACAGGCTTTAGGAATGGTGGAAACAAAGGGGCTCATCGGAGCTATTGAAGCAGCGGATGCGATGGTCAAAGCGGCCAATGTGACACTTATGGGTAAAGAAATGATCGGGTCCGGGCTCGTGACGGTATTGGTCAGAGGGGATGTCGGCGCGGTCAAGGCAAGTGTAGATGCGGGTGCATCGGCAGCCAAGCGTGTTGGCGAGCTCGTCTCGGTCCACGTGATACCGCGGCCGCATCAGGACGTGGAGAAGATTCTTCCTCAAAAATAACGCAGCATCAGTACACAAAAGGAGGTTACCAATGGATCTTGGATTAAAGGGGAAGACTGTGCTTGTCACCGGCGGCGGCGCTGGACTTGGAGCAGGAATATGTGAGGTGTTCGCCCAGGAGGGCGCAAACATAATCGTCAATTATATCATCGATGAAGCAGGTGTGTTCAAATTCGTTGAGTCGCTGGGCGAACGATATGGCGGCACACACACTGCCATGTATGGCGACGTGACCAAGGATGAAGACATCGACAAAATGATCGAGCAGGCAGTCTCTAAATACGGACATCTCGACGTTGTTGTCAACAATGCGGGTATCTGGCCGACGACGCTGATAGAAGACATGTCGGACGCGGAGTGGAGAAAGGTTATTGATGTGAACCTCACCGGCCCGTTCATGATCAGCAAGAGAGCATGCGTTTATTATAAGAATGCGGGAATCAGGGGAAGAATCGTTAACATCACTTCAAAATCCGCATATGCAGTCAATACTGAGGCCCACGCCCATTATGTGTCGGCAAAAGGCGGGCTCGTCCTGTTAACAAAGGCTCTTGCCAGGGAATTTTCGCAGTACGGCATCATAGTAAACGGCGCGATACCCGGCATGGTGAGAACCCCTCTCAACGAAGACAAACTTTCCAAACCGGAAATACTCGCTTCATATGTTGAACGCATACCATCGGGGAGGATTTCCACCGCTCAGGAGGTTGGGTGCGCCGTCGCGTTTCTTGCTTCCAATAAAGCGGATTTTATTAACGGCACCTGCGTGGATATAACCGGCGGCATGCTGATATAGAGATGAAAGAAATAAAAGTGGCGGTATTGGGTATGGGCTTTATTGGCAGAGTCCATACCTACGCCTATACCTCACTTCCGTTTTTCTATAACGATCTGCCTTATAAAGTGAAGCTTGTTGGTGTTTATAACCGAACGCTTGCGACAGCTAAAGAGGCAAAGGAAAGCTTCAAATTTGAGTTCGCGACGAACGATATTGACGAAGTGCTGAATGCAGACATCGATGTTGTCAGCATTTGTCTCCCCAATTATCAGCACGCCGAATGTGTCATCAAAGCGGCACAGCGCGGGTTGCATATTTACTGTGAGAAACCGCTGGCCGCGAACGAAAAACAAGCACAAGATATTCTTCAGGCCATAGAGGGAAAAGACATCCGACACCAGACAGTTTTCCACAACCGTTTTTTCCCGGCAGTTATGCGTGCCAAGCAGATTATTGACGAAGGACGGCTGGGCAGAATACTTGGCTTCAATGCGTCTTATATGCATCCTAGTAATGCAGACCCGGCAAAGAGGTACAACTGGAAGTACGATAAAGAGCAGGCCTGCGGAGGAACGCTCTTTGATATGGGTTCGCATGTGCTCGATATGCTGTACTATCTCATCGGCGAATACGAGGGGGTGTGCGCAAAAACACAGATCGCGCACGCAACAAGGCTCGACGGAAACGGGCAGTTACGAAGCGTTGAGGTTGATGATGCTGCTTATATCATCGCGGAAATGAAAAACGGCGCACACGGGACTATCAACGTGTCAAAAATTGCAACCGGCAGCAACGATGAATTCGTTGTTGAGATCTATGGCGAGACCGGCGCTGTGAAATTCAATCTGATGGATCCGAATTGGGTGCTGTTTTACGATAACACGGTGCCCGATCAAGCACTTGGAGGGTATAAAGGGTTCACAAGGATAGAATCCGTGCAGAGGTTTGAGCCGCCGGGAGGCGATTTTCCTTCGCCAAAGCTTCCGGGAGGATGGCTCAGAGCGCATATTCACAGCCTTTACAGTTTTCTTAACTGTGTATACGAAGACAAACCTTGCACGCCTGATCTTGCGGATGGTGCCTACATACAGCATGTGATGCACAAAGCATATGAATCAGACAGTGCAGGGACTTGGGTGAAGGTTTAAGAAGCGCAGATCATGGCGTAGGATAACACAATTTGCTACTATATACGACTGGAGAATTGATTATGTATTCAAAACAAAAAAGGATGGTCATTCATACGGCTCTGGAAATCAAGCAAAGCGGGCTTATCAGCTTGTCGGGCGGCAATGTCAGCATGCGTATGCCAAACGGGCATATCCTTATCACACCGTCGGGCACATCCTATGAAACCATGAAAGAGCGGGACGTCGTGGTTGTTGATGGTAAAGGAAACCGTATTGAGGGCAAATTGCGCGAGTCGGTGGATACTGTGGCGTTGCTTTACATCTACGAGCATATGCCCAAGGTCAATGCCATCATACATACCCATCAGCCATACGCCACAGCCGTGGGGCTTCTGGGTGACGTTTTTCCGGCAGCTGTGACAACACTTGCTAACGTCACACTTGGGGAAGTCAACGTTGCACCGTATTGTTCGGCGGCCAGTCTCGACATGGGTGTACAAACCGTCAATTATATTGGAGAACGACGCGCGGTTATTTTAAAGCATCATGGTGTGATTACGATTGGAAAAGATTTAAAAGAGGCGCTGTACGCCGCCGTGTACATGGAGGATGCCGCGAAGACATATCTTGCGGCAAAAGCGGCTGGTGAGCCGGCTATCATGACGCAGGAGCAGACGCAAGACGCCGTTAATATTCATAAAACCTATGGGCAGCAGCACAAATAAACCATGGAAAAAAGTTGTTTAAAGCGGCTTGTGACACTGACTCTGGTCAGGGCCATGGCGCAAAATAAAGAATATCTTATACCCGTGGCAGCGTCCCAAAGGCATATTCATATTTCGGCGGGCGATCTGGAAACACTTTTCGGAGCTGGATACAAGCTGCGCCCGATGAGAGATCTTTCACAGCCGGAACAGTATGCCTGTCAGGAAAGGATGACGATATCGGGGCCAAAGGGCCGTATCGACAATGTAAGAGTTTTGGGACCTGAACGCCCCGAAACACAGGTTGAAATTTCGCTGACAGATTCATATAAATTGGGTATTCAGCCGGTTGTGCGCATGTCTGGAGACATAGAAGGAACACCGGGCTGTCAGCTGATAGGCCCCGCAGGGGTATTGTCATTGAACAAAGGTGTGATCGTGGCGGCTCGGCATTTACATATATCGGATGAGGATGCTGCACTGTACGGTCTCAAGAACGGCGACATTATCAAGGTAAAAAAAGACGGCATAAGGGAAACAGTATTCGGCAATATACTTGTTCGTGCGGGTAAGGCGCATTCACTCGAGCTGCACATAGATACGGACGAAGCGAATGCTGCAGACATCCATAACGGAGAGCTATTGGAACTGTTGAGATGAATATAGATGAAGGCAGAGAATTAAAAATGCTGATCCGCCGGGTGGCCGAGCAGGTTATCAGGCGGATGCTGGAGCCGGAAAAGGTAGAAACGGGCACGCTTGCGCTGCTTCCGTCATTCGTGCCGGACATGGCGCCGCTGAACGATTATCTGAAAATCAGCTGTCAGGACGGGCTCATATGCGCCGGAGAAGGCGCAGCGCTGCTGGGGGCTGGATTTGTGGATGCGGGCACTGAAACTCAGCAGGAAAAGCAGAAGCTGATGGAGTCGATGAAAAGCTGCCATAAGGTGTTGCTTGTCTCTCCGCCATTGTGGATGCTTAAAAATATAGCCAATGGCGACGACCGCGGCTTTTTTGAACAGGCATTCATGCGGGCGCTGCTCTGGAACAAGAGCGTCACGGTGATACTGGATTTTGAAAAGCCGGGCTTTAAGCGAGGCACCTACTTCGAGGGGTTGAACGACGCGCTTCATGCGATAGAGAATATGGGCGCGGAAGTGGTGTCGCTCAAGCTCTCTGTCGGGAAGCCGGAAGGACAATATTCGTTGGTGACTGAGGTGGAGGTTGTAGACGCCCATAAGCAGCGTAAGGAGCGAATAAGGTGTTCCCCGGGAGCGATAGTGACACCGCTGGCAAGGGACACGGCAAAAGAACTCAGCGTCTTAATAGATGAGTAGTCTTGGAGGGTTTTTATGATACTCGCACGGGTCAGAGGAAATGTCGTCAGCACAAATAAGGCGGAAAAGCTGCAAGGCTTAAAGCTGCTCATTATTGTGCCTATTGATATAGAAAGCTTTGAAGAAAAAGGAGCGCCGCTTGTTGCGATAGACACGGTGGGCGCGGGAGAAGGCGAGGTTGTGATGTGCGTCGGCGGAAGCTCGTCAAGGCAGACAGCGCTGACAGACGGAAAGCCGTCGGATCTTGCCATCATCGCGATCATCGACTCGGTGGAGCTGCGGGGGAAGCCCGTGTTCAGAAAGTTCGAATTAAAGGATGAAGCAGCTAAGAAGATGAGTGTGCCGACGACTCCTGAGAAAAAGAAGTAACGAGGTTTTGATATGAGTTTAACGGACGAGCAAATTAGAAGCATTGTGGATGATACCGTCAAGCATCTGAATGGAATGGGCACCGTCACAAAGGCCTCAGGTCATTGGTTGTGCGACACGCCTGAGGAAGCCATTCAGTCCGCCAAGGCAGCGCAGAAAGAGCTTGCCCAAATGTCTCTTGAGAAAAGAGGAAGGCTTATTGATGCCATGCGTGAGGCGGGAAGGAAGAACGCGAGATATCTGGCTGAGCTGGCGAACAGCGAGACAGGGTACGGGAGAGTCGAAGACAAGGTGAAAAAGAATCTTCTCGCAGTCGAGAAGACGCCTGGCATCGAAGACCTTCATGCGACAGCCATATCGGGTGATTTTGGATTAACGTTGTTCGAGCTTGCGCCTTTCGGCGTGATAGGCTCAATCACACCATCCACAAACCCGCCGTCGAGTGTTATCAACAATTCGATAAGTATGATAGCTGCCGGCAATGCGGTTGTGTTCAATCCTCACCCGGCGGCTAAAAAAGTCTCGGTTGAAACGATGCGTATACTCAACGAAGCGATTGCCGCTACGGGCGGACCAAAAACGTTGATCTGCACGGTCAAGGAGCCGACCATTGAAACGGGAAAGTACATTATGGAGCATCCCGACATACCGTTGCTGTCTATAACGGGTGGTGAGGCGGTCGTTAAAGTCGCCATGAAGACCGGTAAGAAGGTGATAGCGGCTGGACCGGGCAACCCTCCTGTTATCGTCGATGATACGGCAATTATACCGCAGGCTGCGAAGGATATTGTAGATGGGGCTTGCTTTGACAATAACGTTTTGTGCATAGCTGAGAAGGAAGTCTTCGCGTTTTCCGGTATTGTGGAACAGCTTATGCGCGAGATGGGGAAAAACGGTGCTTACAGAATTTCGGGCGGCGATATCGAAAAGGTCGTCAATACCGTTTTTGAGCATAAAAACGGCAAATATACTGTTAACAGAAATTTTGTGGGACGGGATGCGACAGTGATTCTTAAGGCCAGCGGTGTTAATTTTGTTGGCAATCCGCGGCTTGTGATCGCGGCTGTCGATGAAAATCATCCGTTTATCACTGTAGAAATGCTTATGCCGGTGCTCGGAATAGCGACAGTCAATTCGATAGAGGAAGCCATTGAAAAAGCGATAAAGGCTGAAAACGGGTGCAAACACACGGCAATGATACACTCGCAAAACGTGACGCATCTGTCTATGGCGGCAAAGGCTTTAAATACAACGATATTCGTTAAAAATGCGCCATCATATGCCGGGCTTGGGTTTAACGGCGAAGGGTTTGCGTCTTTGACGATAGCCACACCAACCGGCGAAGGTGTCACAAGTGCAAGAACCTTTACGCGTATAAGGCGTTGCGTGTTGTATGGAAACTTCAGGATCGTATAGGGGACGAATGATGAATGTGGCAGAAGCGATCCGCGAAGCGGGCGTCGTTGGCGCAGGCGGAGCCGGATTTCCGGTACATATAAAGGCAGGCGGCAAAGCTGAAATCGTATTGGCCAACGGAGCGGAATGTGAGCCGTTGCTGAACGTCGATAAGCTCATGATGCAGTTTTACCCTGAAAAAATCATTCGCGGGCTCAAAGCGATGATGGAGGCTGTGGACGCGAAAGAAGGCGTCATCTGCGTTAAGAAGAAAAACAAAGACGTGGTGAGCTGCCTTCAGCGCTTGCTGAAAAATGAAAGTGCTCTGCGGCTGTACTTGCTGGAGAATTTTTATCCGGCGGGTGACGAGCAGCAGATTGTGTATGAGGTCACTGGTAAAGTTGTGCCGACAGGAGGCATTCCGCTTGATGTGGGAGCCGTTGTGAGCAATGTGACCACGTTGGCGAATATCGCTGATGCACTCGATGGCATACCGGTCACAGATAAATATGTGACGGTTGCCGGAGAGGTCAACAGACCGGTTACGCTGAAGGTTCCTATAGGCACACCGTTTGAAGTGCTGGTCAAAGAAGCGCAAGGGCCGGATAGCTTAGCCGGCTATACGGTTATCATCGGCGGTCCTGCGACAGGCAAGCTGTGTGACAGCCTGAAAGAAACGGTTCAGAAAACAACCGGCGGCATCATCATTTTAAAGACGGATCATCCGCTGATAAGAAAAAAGACGGACAATAAGGGATTGGATTTTAAACTGGCGAAGGCGGCTTGCTGCCAATGTAACCTGTGTACGCAATTGTGTCCAAGAAATGCGCTGGGGCTGGGTGTCGAGCCGCATAAGATCATGCGGGCGGCATCGATGGGTAAAGGGAGCCTGCTGGGCGACCCAAATGGTATTTTCTCCTGCTGCGACTGCGGCCTGTGCAGTTACTACGCCTGCAATTTTGGGCTTAGTCCCAGCCGCATGATGGTTCGCATGAAGGAAGGTCTCATAGCGGGAGGCGTCAAGCCGCAAAAAACCGTCAAAGAACACGTTATGTCAAGCTATGCAAAGGTACCAACGTACCGGCTGATGGCCAGAATGGGGATAGCACAGTATGACAAGGATATCCCGCTCTACGAGGGCCTTACTGTGAGCTATGTGAAGATTCCGCTGAAGATGCATATCGGTAAACCGTCTGTTCCCGTCGTGAAGGTGGGGGATCGTGTGAAAAAAGCCCAGCTGATTGCAAAGATACCCGAAGCAAGTCTTGGGGCGCGGGTGCATGCAAGCATTAGCGGAACAGTCAGCGCCGTGACGGATGGGTATATCGAGATTAAGGCTTAGAGGAGAAAACTGTGAACGCGCTTGGAATGATAGAAACAAATTCAATACCTGTTGGAATAGAGGCAGGAGATTCAATGCTTAAAGCCGCGGACGTTGTGCTTGTGAATGCTCAGACAGTGTGCGCTGGGAAGTACATCGTTATCATAACGGGCGATGTCGCTGCAGTGAATGCTTCGGTGTCTGCCGGTAAAGAAACCGCGGATTACACTCTTGTGGACAGCATTGTGATACCAAACTTGAACGGGCAGGTCATTGAAGCGATGAGCGCGAGCTCGCAGATTGGCACGCCCGGCGCCCTTGGGATTATGGAGACGTATTCGCTGGCATCTGCGGTTATTTGTGCGGACGCGGCCGTAAAAGCGGCGAATGTCAGCCTTATCGAAGTCCGTTTGGGCAGAGGGCTTGGCGGCAAAAGCTTTGTCATTATGACAGGCGATGTCGCGGCGGTCACAGCCGCAACACAAGCCGCGCAGACGCTTGAAGACGTGCAGGGGATGGTAGCGAGCACGGTAGTTATACCGTCGCCGCATCCTGATATATTGCAAGCTGTGTATTAAAAACGAATTGTATAAAAAAGGAGAAACAAAAATGGCAAAAGAAGCACTTGGAATGGTTGAAACAAAAGGCCTTATCGGCGCCATAGAGGCGGCAGACGCTATGGTTAAGGCTGCGAATGTGACGCTTATGGGCAAAGAGAAGATCGGCAGCGGGCTCGTTACTGTGATGGTCAGAGGTGACGTTGGTGCGGTCAAGGCGGCGGTAGATGCCGGCGCAGCAGCTGCGAAGAGAGTCGGTGAATTGTTTAGTGTACACGTCATACCGCACCCGCATGATGACGTTGAAGGCATTCTTCCCAAAGAACCGGCTGCAGCCAAAACGAAATAGCAGGGCTCATCGCCGGAGGGAAAGAAGATTATGTATACCGGCAAAGTGGTCGGATCGGTCGTTTCGACAGTCAAGGATGAAGGGCTTAGCGGTATTAAGCTGCTCCTTGTTCAATTGATTGAAAACGGAAAGCCAGGTAAAACGATTGTGGCGGGTGATCAGACAAGGCAGGCAGGTCAAGATGATTTTGTGTATCTCATCGGTTCCAAAGAAGCCAGCCTTATATTCCGCAGCGGATTGGTACCTGCCGATGCGGCAATCGTCGGGTTTATCGACGATTACAATGAAGAGTGTTAACTTGAAAGGAGACTCTTGATATGGATAAACAAGCATTGGGTATGGTTGAGACAAAAGGTCTTGTTGGCGCGATCGAAGCGGCAGACGCAATGGTCAAAGCTGCCAACGTCACGCTCATAGGCAAGGAAATGATAGGATCGGGTCTGGTGACCGTCATGGTGAGGGGCGATGTGGGCGCAGTGAAGGCATCGGTAGATGCCGGTGCAGCGGCAGCCAAAAGACTGGGTGAGTTGATCAGCGTTCATGTGATCCCGAGACCGCACGAAGAAGTCGAAGACATTTTACCTAAGTAAGCAGGGATTAGCTTGAAATTAGCAAGGGTTGTGGGCAATGTGGTGTCCACAGTAAAAGATTATAACTTTAACGGTCATAAGCTGATGATTATCGAATTTATCGGTCTTGATGGCGCGCCCATTGACACCAGACAAATTGCGTTTGACTGCGCTGATTCCGGACCCGGAGATGTTGTGCTCGTTAACGTTGACGGCGGCGCTGCGAAGATGTTTTTTAACGATAATGATCTCATTGCTGACTGGACGATTTGCGGAGTCGTTGATCATTTCGCAGTGGACGGAGAAATTAAAAACAATACTTAACTGATTAGGCAGGTGGAAGTTTTGGATATAGAGAATATCATTGCGCGTATCACCGACAAGGTATATGCGCAGCTGGAGCAGGTGGATGCGAGTCCCCAAAGCGCCTCAGACCTTGCGTGTACAATAGAGCATTCGTTGCTTAATCCCGACGCCTCGGCTGATATGATTCGTAAAGGCTGCGAGGATGCAAGAATGCATGGCTTTGCCAATGTATGCGTATCGCCATATTTTGTGGGCATGGCGGCTGAGTTGCTGTCCGGAAGCGGCGTTGCGGTTTGCACGGCGATCGGATTCCCGCACGGTGCGGCTTCAACCAGAGCCAAGTGCACCGAGATACGCGAGGCTATCATGAATGGCGCTACGGAGCTCGACGTTTCCATGATGATCGTCGCCGCCAAGTCGGGAGACTTTGAAGGCGTTAAAAAAGACCTTGGTGAAATGGTATCCGTAGCGGGCGGCAGAGCGAAAATAAAGGCCATATACGAGCAGGGCATACTCACCGAGGAAGAGAAAGAGAAGGTGCTTTGCATTGCTGTGCAGTGCGGTGTGGACTATATAAAAATCTCCAATGCACTTACCGGTAAAAAAGCATGTGTTGAGGATATTAAATACGTACGGTCTTGCATCGGCGAAAAAATCGGTATCAAGATTGATGGCGGGATTAAAGATGCCGCTAAAGTCAGAGAGCTTATGGCGGCAGGCGCCCAGCGCTTTGGCTGCAGTGCGTCGGTACAGATCGTTTTAGGAGAGAAATAGATAAGCGTTGATATAATAGCGATTTCATTTTACAGATTCAAGTTGTTTTGATCCATATTAAATACTTTCAAAAACCTCCGCCAAGGCACAAATATTGCGCCCGGCGGAGCTGTTTTTTATTAATTTTCAGGAACAGTATCCGACAGGAAGAAGTCTTGCTGTCGGTTTTTTGATCCAAATAGCGTTGCTTTCCTTCGTTTATGCTATGCAGATCACAAAATCGTCAACCCATCATTGCATATTAAATACATGTTTATAAAGACAGACCTCCGTTGCTCACTTATCTCTCACAACAGAAGGTCTGCTCAATGATTCGATCGTCTTGAAAAAGCCTCAAAACAGCGCTATTACTTATTCATTCCTATGAGTAGCAGAGTAAGAATACTTATCGATAGTCCAAACACACCCCATGAATCAGATAGGTTTAGTACTTACCGAAATCATCTCGGACGATACTGTCGCGTCTGTTGCCGATTATGCGTTGGTTATCGTCCAAAAGCTCAGGTTTATTCTCAGCGAAATATTCGGATATTTGATCATCTTGATTTAAAGAAAACCGACGCACCATGTCTTTGAGGCGTTCTGCCTGCGCGGCAAGCTCTTCTGATGACGCGGCGGCCTCCTGCGCTGCTGCTGAGCTGTTTTGCACCACATCAGACAGCTGATCCAAGCCTCTGTCGATTTGAGCAATACTGGTTGCCTGCTCGCTTGAGGCTTCGGCGATCTTACTGGATAGTTCAACGGTTTTACGTATGCTGTCAACAAAGGTCTGCAAAGCAATAGCCGTGTCGTCTGCGATTTGTGTCCCGGCCACAGTTTTTGATATTGAACTTTCAATGAGATCGGTGGTTTGTTTCGCTGCATTTGCGCTTTTTGCGGCAAGGTTACGAACTTCTTCTGCAACAACAGCGAACCCTTTGCCATGAAAGCCTGCTCTTGCCGCCTCGACTGCCGCGTTCAAAGCCAGTATGTTGGTCTGAAAGGCGATATCGTCGATAACCTTGATAATCTTTGAGATGCTTGAAGAGGATGCGTTAATATCCTCCATCGCCGTTTGCAGCAGAGCCATTTTTGCGGTGCCGCCAGCTGCCACATCCATAGCCGAAGATGAAAGCGAACTCGATTCGTTGGCGCTTTGTGAATTTCGTATGGTTTTTTCTGAAATTTCCGAGAAGGATGCGCTGATCTGTTCAAGTGCGCTGGCTTGTTCTGTGGCCCCTTGCGAAATTTCCTGACTGCTTGATGACAACTGTGCCGCTCCGCTTGCAACTTCTTCCGCGGCAGAATTAATCTCTTTAAGCACTTGATTAAACGAAAGAATGCTTCTGTTAACGGATTCTTTGATTGCCACAAAATCACCCTTGAACTCTGAATCAATTCTTACGGTGAGGATGCCATCTGCGAGATCGGCAAAAACGCGAGTAATTTCATCGATATATTCTTTAATGGTTTGGATTGTATCATTGAGCGTGTTTTTAATTATTGAAAAATCGCCGGCAAAATCTCCGTCTACGCTGACATTGAGATGTCCTTGTGCCAGCTTTTCCAGCACAGCCGAAGATTCGGTAATCGGAGAGATCATGGCATCAAGAGTCGAATTAATGCCTTCTACGATTGCTCGGTAAGCGCCTTGATGCTTTTCAGCCCCTGCGCGCACTGACAGCTTTCCTTCGGTGGCGGCACTTATTAGCATACCGGTATCATCCGACAAAGACCGTATCGTCTTTAATATGGACATGACAGCTTCACGCATCTGACCAATCTCGTTCTTTTGTATTTTTCCGGACACTTCAAAATCCAGATTGCCTGCAGCCAATTGTTTGACTTCTTTCGTGAGGCTTTTGACAGGCTTGCTTATGCTGCGAGATATCAAAAGGCCTATGAGGATGGCAATGAGGAAAAGACCACATGTGGCGATAAGCGTGACACTAAGAACCTGTGAGGCCGTTGCCTTGTTGGAGGCATATATCGTTGACGCATTGCTCGTAATCACGTATATAAGATCATTGAGGCCCTTTTCAATTTCCGATTCTAAAGATCGCAGTGAACTGGATTTTGAGACCTCAGACAGAAGTTCTTGAGGATTGCCTGCCTTCGCCTTTTCAATGAGATCGTCTAATAATGCCAGATATTCATTGTATTTTGATTTAATATCGGCAAGTGTATCTGAATGTTCTTTTGGAATTGATGATTCAAGCAACGAAAGAGAAGAGGAAATGCTGGTTTTATTACCGTTTAACTGTGCATGCAGAGCTGACATCATAGCGGGATTCTCTTCTAAAACCAGTTGGCGGGCTTGCATGCGAAGCTCTTGAAAAGAACTGAGAGAGCTGAAGGAGTCTTTTGCGGGCTGAAGAATTCCGGTATACATGCCCTCGGTCGCCTTGCTGGTTTCCTGCAAGCTGAGGACCGCATATCCTCCCATTAGTGTGCTCAGTATTGCAATAATGAGAAAAGAAGCCAAAAGCTTAGGTGCAATTCTGATGTTGCCAAAGGCTAAGCGATTGTTTGCCGTCTTCCTTTCATTGACCTTCTTTTCCGTTAACGATTTTTCCGTGCCGATTTTTTTGGATAAATTCTTAATCATAATACAATCTCCATAAATGTGTTTGTGATTTAATAATCGGGCTCACAATAAACTTTAGATTTATCTTATTTAAAAATTGCTAGCTTATCGCAGTATTTGGCACTTCTCGGCGTTGACATATTCCATGACTTGTGTTAACAATAAGCTTATTGTAGTATTTTCGTTAATGTTTGTCAAGACGAGTTATATATGGGCTTATGAGACCATTTTTGCACTGTCTCAACATGTTCTCATAATAGACACAAAACATTTTTTCTGACCTGATCTATTGTATTTGAGTAACTGGAAAGCATGTGCTATTCTATAGTTATACAAAAAAGTGAAATAAATCAGCGAGCTTATCTCGTATATATTGAAGGAATACCAAGCCGGAGAGCATAATGCCAATCAGTAAAACAAGCGGCCTGATTGCGGCTGCGAGTCAAAAAGCGACACGCCCCACCCTTAAACTGGGCAGCATCACCGTTGTCCAGCAGATTGTGCTGACATTTCAACAGGCCGGCATTTTTCCGATTGTGGTTGTAACGGGTGTCGAAGCGGACGAGGTGAAATACAGCCTTTCCGGACGCGGCGTCGTATTTTTGTATAATGAAGAATATCAGGATCCGGAGCTGTTTGACTCGGTGTGCATGGGGTTGGATTTTTTGAAAAACATCAGTGAACGCACAGTGTTCGCCCCGGTTAACGTGCCACTTTTTTCACCCGAAACTCTCCGGACTCTGCTTGCGACGCCGGGTGATATCGTCACCCCGTCATTCAACCAAAAAGGCGGTCATCCCATCGTACTGGCAAACAGCACAATCCCTGATATTTTATCCTATCAGGGCAGCGAGGGATTGCGAGGTGCGTTGGCAGAAATGGAGAACAGAAGAGTTAGGGTAGATGTGTCCGATGAAGGAATTCTATTGAATGTGCATCAGACTGATGCGCTCAAAGAACATCTGAAAAGAAATAAAGAGAAATATATTCATCCTTATCTGCGTCTCAGCCTGGAGGCGGAAGAAGAGTTGATCAACGCGCGTGCCAAGCTTCTCCTTTTGCTGATTGGAGAAACGCATTCGGTGCGTACTGCCAGCGATATGATGGCGATGTCTGTGAGCAAAGCCTGGAATATCCTCAACAAGCTGGAGGCCGCGCTGGGTTGTGCGCTGATCACCCGACGCAAAGGAGGCCGCACAGGAAGCGGCAGCGATTTAACATTCGTAGGGCACAAATTTTTAAAGGCTTTTCAGCGCTACGAAGAAGAAGTGCAGCAATTTTGCGGTGAACGCTTTGATGTGTTGCTGCACGAGAATGACGTGTTCAGGCCGAAGATACAATAAAACGACCATTAAACTCAGATCCATCCAGCCCGGAATCGTCGAACCGGCTTTTTTTAACGACTTTCAGCGTGTTCTTCTGACAAAGTATTTGGCACTATCTTTTAGGAATATTTATAATAAAATTAGCGTTAGTTTACGCCAGAATGACGTTTGCGTTTTAAAGGAGGGGCTGTTCTTGATTGAACTGACAGTGAACGGCAGATTGGTACAGGCAGAAAAGGATAAGAAGCTTCTGGTTTTCCTGAGGGAGGATCTTCGTTTGACTGCGGCAAAGGACGGCTGCGGCGAGGGGGCCTGCGGCGCGTGCACCATACTGGTGGACGGCAAAAAGGTCAAAGCCTGCAATCAGATGCTTTCAAAGTTTCAGGGAAAGTCTGTCCTGACCGTGGAAGGCCTGTCAAGCAGGGAAAAGGAAGTTTATGTCTATTGTTTCGGCGAAGCGGGAGCCGTGCAGTGCGGCTTTTGCATTCCCGGTATGGTGATATGCGCCAAGGCACTGCTTGATCAAAATCCTTCGCCCACACGCGCGGAGGTCAAAGCGGCTATGCGCGGACACATTTGCCGCTGCACCGGCTACATAAAAATTGAAGACGCTATCCTTATGGCGGCGGAGTTTTTCCGGAATGATCTGCCTGTTCCGGCAGCAGAGGATCAGACCGGCGTGAACCGCCGTTTTATTCGTCCGGATGTACAGGAAAAGGTGCTGGGAACAGGCGAGTATGTCGACGATGTGGTGATGCCGGGCATGCTGTATGCAAAGGCGCTTCGCTCAAAATATCCCCGCGCCCGCGTGAACAAAATTGACCTTGGACGCGCGCAGCAGCACCCCGACTGTGTGAAAATACTGACGGCGAAGGACGTGCCATACAATAAAACCGGCCATATCATACCGGATTGGGATGTGATGATCGCCGAGGGCGATATCACGCGTTACATCGGAGACGCTATCGCGCTGGTGTGTACAAAGACCGAAGAGACGCTGGACGAGGTGCTCTCCCTTATTGATGTGGACTACACCGAGCTTCGTCCTGTTACCTCGCCGACGGATGCGCTGCGGGCCGACGCGCCGCTGATCCACGAAGGAGGCAATATTCTGCGCCGGGAAACCCTGAAGAGGGGAGATGCGGACGCGGCGATTCGGGCATCCAAATATGTTGTCACGAAAAAATATTATACGCCCTTTAACGACCATGCGTTTATGGAACCGGAATGCGCCATCGCCATGCCCGAGGGCGAGGATGGATTATTGCTGTACAGCGGGGCGCAAAGCGTGTACGACGAAAAGCACGAAATTGCCGCCATGCTTAAAATTTCCGAGGAAAAGGTACATTGTCAGAGCAAGCTGGTGGGCGGCGGCTTTGGCGGCAAAGAGGATATGAGCGTACAGCACCACGCGGCGCTGATGGCGTGGTATGTGAAAGCGCCGGTCAAGGTGAAATTCAGCCGTCAGGACAGCCTTTTATACCACACCAAACGCCACTCTATGCATATGGAATTTACCACCGCGTGCGACGAGGCGGGCAACCTCACCGCAATGAAGGCGGTGCTGATTGCCGATACGGGCGCTTACGCAAGCCTTGGCGGGCCTGTGCTCCAGCGTGCTTGCACGCATGCCGCCGGTCCGTATAATTACCAGAACATCGACATACTGGGCATGAGTGTTTATACCAACAACGTTGTCGCGGGCGCTTACCGCGGCTTTGGTGTAACGCAAAGCTGCTTTGCAACGGAAAACAATCTCAATCTGCTGGCGGAGATGGCCGGTATATCGCCTTGGGAGATCCGCTACAAAAACGCGATCCGTCCGGGGCAGGAGCTGCCGAATGGGCAAATCGCGGATGAGAATTGCGCCATGACGGAATGTCTCGAGGCGGTCAGAGAGGTTTATGAGGCGCACCCTTACGCCGGGCTTGCATGCGGTTTTAAAAACAGCGGCAAGGGCATCGGTATACGGGATACGGGGCGCTGCATCCTTTCTGTTGAAAACGGCAGGGTGAAGATTCGCACGAGCGCGGCCTGCATGGGTCAGGGCATTGCGACGGTATGCACGCAGGTGGTCTGCGAAGTGACCGGCCTTGATCCCCAGCTAATCGATCACGAGCGGCCGGATACAATTCGTACGCCGGACAGCGGAACGAGCACGGCTTCGCGCCAGACAGTCATCACCGGCGAGGCATCTCGGCGCGCGGCGGAAAAGCTCAGCGCTGCGCTTGAGGACGGCAAATCTTTGGAGAGCCTTGAAGGCAGCGAGTTTTACGGCGAGTATGTGCCCATCACCGATCCGATGGGAACACCCAAGAAAAACCCCGTCAGCCACATCAGTTACAGCTATGCGGCGCAGGTGGTTGTTCTCGATGACAATGGCCGTGTCGATAAAGTTGTCGCCGCGTATGACGTGGGGACGCCCGTCAACATACAAAGCGTCGAAGGGCAGATTGAAGGCGGCGTTGTGATGGGTCTGGGGTTTGCGCTGACAGAGGACTATCCGATTGAAAACGGCTATCCCAAGGTAAAATTCGCTACACTTGGTTTGATGCGGGCAACGGATGTGCCGCAGATAGAGGTCAGACTGGTGCAGTCGCCGGGAGAAAAGCTGCCGTATGCTTATGGAGCAAAGGGTGTGGGCGAGCTTTGCCTGATTCCCACCTCCCCGGCCTGTTCGCATGCCTATTACCGGTACGACGGCAGGTTCCGTACATCGCTGCCCTTGCAGGATACGTATTATAGGAAGGAAAAACGATGAAGCTTAATGGTCTGGTTCTGGCGGCGGGGCTGTCCAGCAGAATGGGAGCCTTTAAGCCGCTGATGCGCATCGGTGACAAAACGCTTATTGAGTACAGCGTGGAAAGCCTCTTTCGCGGCGGCGCTGAGGCTGTAACGGTCGTGCTGGGCTTACGGGCTTCGGAAGTTCAGGGGCTTTTGAGTCGGGTTTATTCCGCAGAACGGGTGCGCTTTGCGATTAACTCCGCCTATGAAACGACGGATATGCTGGCATCAATAAAAACCGGCATTGCCGCGCTTGCGCCCTGCGACGCCTTCTTCCTGTTACCCGGAGATATGCCGGCCGTGGCGGCCAGTACGATGTCCGCACTCGCCTCGGCGCTGGCAGATACGGATGCATCGGTCGCCATACCCACTATTGACGGCCACAGAAAGCATCCGCCGCTGATTCGTGCCTCCTGCTCGGGAGACATTCTCTCCTATGACAAAGAGGGCGGGCTGCGCGGGATATGGCACAGCTATGAGCGGCAAATTATCGAAGTGGCCGTTCAGGACAGAGGGTGTCTGCTGGACGCCGACAATAGGGACGACTTTTTAAAGCTTTCACGCTATTTGGAAAGCAGACAGAATCTGCTGCAAACCGGGCCGGAACCGGCCATGAATATGATCGGATAAATAAGGAGGGATGCCGAACATGAAGGAAATCAGCAAATCCGTCGTCAAAAAGGACCACGGAATCAAGACAGACGGTAGTGCCATATATGTGGGCGATTTCGCGCACAAGGATATGCTGCACGGAAAGCTCGTGCGTTCCCCGTACGCACGCGCAAAAATACTGGACATTAAAGCGCCATCTTTGCCTCCGGGGTATTTCACTGTGGATTATCGGGACGTACCGGGCATCAACGAAGTTCATATCGTCAAGGATGATACCCCTGTGTACGCTGAAAGCACGGTGGAATACATCGGTGACCCTGTGCTGATGGTCGTTGGTCCCAGTGAGGACGAGGTTGAGCGCATCGCCGGAGAGATTGAGATTGTCTATGAAGAACTGCCCGCTGTGCTGGACGTGCGGGAAGCGGACACTGTTTTCTTCGACTACAACTTTGGCAAAGGCGACGTTGACAAGGCCTTCGCTGAGGCGGATAAGGTTTACGAGGAAGAATTTGAAACAGGCTATCAAGAGCAGGCCTATCTGGAGACGCAGGGCATGATCGCCGAATACAAGGACGGAAAGGCCACTGTTCACGGCAGCCTTCAGTGTCCTTACTATGTGCATGGCGCGATCGCCAAAGCCTTGGGGTTCACGCCCGATCGTGTACGCGTGATGCAGGATGTCACAGGCGGCGGTTTTGGCGGCAAGGAGGCCTATCCGTCCATACTCGCCTGCCAGGTGGCTGTTGCGGCCTATAAAGCAAACGGCAAGCCCGTCCGTGTCATCTACGGCAGGCGCGAGGATATGGAATTTACATCAAAACGGCACCCGTCGCTCTGTCGCTACAAAGTGGCCGTCAAAGACGGTCGCGTCAGCGCCATGGATATCGACGTGCTTTTTAACGCGGGTGGTTTCACCACGCTTTCTGCTGTGGTGCTTCAGCGAGGTATCATTGCCTCTCCGGGTGTTTACAATATCGAGAACCTGCGTGTGCACGGCAGCGCCGTCAAAACCAACACGGTGCCCAACGGCGCATACCGCGGCTTCGGTGCGCCGCAGACGTTTTTTGCGGTGGAGATGATGATGGAGCACATCGCAAAGGATCTGGGCGAGGAGCCATTGACCTTCAAGAAACGCCACATTGTGAAGCAAGGTGACGCCACTTCCACGGGAGGAAAATATCATTTTCCTGTGCCGCTGCCCGCCATGATCGCCGAAGTGGAGAAAATGAGCGGCTTTGAAGGCAAGCGCAAGCAGTATGCAACAGAGCAGCAGGGGCGTTACCGCAGGGGCATTGGCATGAGCACGTGGTTCCACGGCGCGGGGTTCACCGGCAGCGGCGAGCGGGATATCATCAAAGCTGTGACACGCCTGCACAAATATCCGGACGGACGTATAGAAGTGCTTGCCAGCCAGAGCGACATCGGACAGGGTATTAAAACCACGCTATGCAAAATTGTGGCCAACGAGCTGAACATCCCGCTTGAGCAGGTCTTTTACGAGAACCCGGATACTGATCGCGTTCCCGATTCCGGGCCGACGGTCGCCTCAAGAAGCCTGATGACCGTAGGCGAGCTTTTACGGCGTGCCGCGATACGGCTGCGCAGCGAATGGAAACAGGGAGAAGACCAGGTTATCGAGGAGCGGTTCAAGGAACCGGATTTTGTCATCCCGTTCTATATCGAGAAGTTTCAGGGCGACGCCTATCCCACATACGCATGGGCGGCCTGTGCAGTGGAGGTGCAGGTGGATACGCTGACCGGAGTCAACGAGATTGTGGGTGCATGGGCCAGCTTTGACGTCGGCACGCCGATCGATATGAATATCGTGGTGGGTCAGATGGAAGGCGGATTGATGCAGGGTCTTGGCTATTCCAGTATGGAGCAAATGGCGGCGGACGCAAAGGGCCGCATCCGGAACAACAGCTATTCAGATTATATCATCCCGACATCTGTGGATATCCCGGTGATGCAGGTTCATATGCATGTGGAAGAGTATCCGGACGGCCCCTACGGCGCGAAAGGCGCGGGGGAGCTGCCGCTTGTGGGTGCCCCCAGCGCTTATATGTCCGCTATGGAGCAGGCGCTTGGCGCAAGGATTAACCACATACCGTTCAGCGCGGAAGACGCGTTGCTTTGCATCAGTTCAAAGACAAAGGAGGTCGGTTAATATGAAGCAGGGAATTGTATTTCAGCTAAATGGAGAAAAAGTCGTTTATGAGGGCAGCGCGACAGATCGTCTGCTCGACGTTCTCCGCGAGGAATACAGGCTGACCGGCGTGAAGTGCGGCTGCAAGGAAGGCGAATGTGGTGCATGCAGCGTTTTACTGGACGGCATGCTTGTCAACAGCTGTATGGTGGCCATGGGCAGAGTGGCTGGGAGCAGCGTGGTGACCATTGAAGGATACAGCAAGACGGAGCGTTTTAAGGTATTGGATGCCGCGTATGCATCCGTTTCCGCTGTGCAGTGCGGGTTCTGTATTCCCGGCATGATTCTCGCCAGCGAAAGCGTACTGGCGAAGAACCCCGATCCGACAGAAGAGGATATCCGCGAGGGCTTATCCGGGAACCTTTGCCGATGTACAGGTTATAATGCGATAGTCAAGGCGATACAGATTGCCGCAAAGGAGGGCGCAGGATTATGGTAAACGGATATACGCCGACTTCTCTGAAGGAAGCACTGGAAATACGCGCCGCGCACGACGTTATACCCTACGCGGGCGGCACTGATTTGATGATCGAAGAGCACCGGACAGGCGCGTATCTGTTCTTAAACCGCGTACCTGAGATAAAACGCATATCGCTGGAGGATGGTATATTAAGCCTTGGAGCGGGCTGCACCTTTACAGAACTGATTGATCATTCGCTGACACCTGCGCTGCTCAAGGAAGCGCTGCTGCTCATTGCAGCACCCGCCATACGCAACGAAGGGACGATTGGCGGCAATATCGCAAATGGCAGCGCCAAAGCGGACAGCGCATTGATCTTTTTTGTGGCGGACGCGAAGCTGAAGCTCGCGAGCACTTCGGGAGAGCGCACCTTACCTATCAAGGAGTTTTATCTGGGCAGGAAAAAACTGGCCATGCGCAATGACGAGCTCATTACACAGATTTTGCTGCCCACTCAGTGGCTTGAGAATTATTATTATCAGAAGATTGGCGCGAGAAAGGCGCTGGCCATTTCACGCACTGCCTTTGCGGGGCTGATGTGTGTTGAAAACGAGGTTATTAAGCACTGTGCGACCGCCTTTGGCGCGGTGAGCGATGTGATTATTCGTCGCGAGGATATTGACGCGATGCTCATTGGCAAAACCGTCGCGCAGGCAAAAGAAAGCAAGAGTGCATATCTGTCCGCGTTTGAGAAAGCAATCGTTCCCATCAGGGGGCGTGTCTCTGCGGAGTACCGCAAGAAGGTTTGCCTCAATCTGCTCAATGATTTTCTGAGTTCAAATGGAATTTAGTTCTTGTGCTGGATAACTTGGATGCAGCAGTGGCTGGCCCCGGTCATACGAGGCCAGCTTTTTTGTACACTCCAAAAAAAGTTCCTATACCTATGTATACTTGACCCGGTATTCATCTAGAATTCAGGCATTTTGTCAGCCAAAACCGACAATAAAACCGACTGATTGAATGGTACATAATAGCACCCGAGCGCAGTGGTTTGCTTGGTGTTGTTATGAGGGTATGGAAAACGAACAAAGCTCATTAGAAAAAATGTCATATCGACATGATGAGGATGCTGCCTTTTGTTGAAGTGCATCTTTATTTTTTTATTGTCATTTTCACATTTATACAAAATTAACACTGACAGACTTATGTTTGCACAGTGTTTATACCTGTGAATGTATACTCGTTATGGGGGTGCTCGTATGGATGTGTTGCTCATCATTGCCGTTATCGGAGCTATTCTTATTGGGTATGTTGCTGTATCCCGTCTGAATCGTTTCTTTGACCGCGGCGGGTTCACGATGGAACCAGATGCCGTTGTTACCAAGGAGATTTTTCTTTATGGCGATCAGAAGGTCGTTGAATCACTCAGTGAAGATTTGAATAGAGCAGAAATCACAAATGACTGGGCAATAGCACCGGAAATGAACACCGGGGTGAATTATCATTGGATAGGCGCTTTTTCGAGTAGCGACGAAGATAACCTGCTGGCATGCTTGACTGCGAAGAGAAATCAATTAGGCATTCATACAATGGCAAAATGTAATGAAATAACCTATCAAAATGTATTTAAACAAACAGAAATTATGGTGATCCTGCGAGGTGATCTGACCGTGTCGCAGATCATCGCACATATAAAGGGGTAAACAGAGGATATGAAACTATTCGGAAAAATCAGATTAAATTCGATACAAATAATCGCGATTGGTTTCGCGGCCATCATCTTGCTAGGTGCGCTGTTGCTTTCCCTCCCCATTTCGAACCGCGCGGGACGGGCTATTCCTTTTGTTGATGCGCTGTTTACGTCCACCTCGGCCACCTGTGTCACAGGGCTGGTCGTTTACGATACATATACACAGTTCAGCTTGTTCGGGCAGCTGGTTATTCTATGCCTGATACAAGTTGGCGGGCTTGGCTTTATGACGGTTGCAACGCTGTTTTTGATGATGGCGCGGCGAAAAATCGGTCTGAAGGAGCGTGGTATGCTGACCGAATCTGTCAGCGCGTTTCAGATAGGCGGCATCGTACGGCTTGTCAAAAGAGTCATGATATGCGCAGCGCTGTTTGAGGGTGTCGGCGCTGTACTGCTGACTATCCGCTTCTGCCCGCATATGGGCTTAGCAACAGGCATCTATAATGCGATATTTCATTCTGTTTCCGCATTTTGCAATGCGGGCTTTGATCTGATGGGGCGCTTTGCGCCATATACCTCACTGATGCCCTATCAAAGCGATATTCTTGTTAATCTGACGATCATGTCACTGATCGTAATAGGTGGGCTTGGCTTTGTTGTTTGGGATGATATTTGGGAACACAAGCTGCGCTATGCGCGCTACCGACTGCATACCAAGATCGTACTGCTCATGACGCTGGTATTGATTATGGGTGGCGCTGTTTTATTTTACATGATGGAGAAAGACAACACACTGGCAGGCCTTTCGCCGATGGGTCAGATCATGGCTTCGTTGTTTCAATCAATTACTCCCCGAACAGCCGGATTTAATACGGTGGATACGAGCGCGCTGACAGAGAGCGGAATGGTGCTCACTATGTTGCTGATGATGATTGGCGCGTCACCGGGTTCGACCGGCGGCGGTATCAAAACAACGGCGGTGATGACCATTTTGCTGGCGACGGTTTCATATATCCGAAATTCGGATGACATGAATATTTTCCACAGAAGGCTGGATACCGGCGCGCTCAAGCGTGCTTACGGCAGCGCAACCATATATATTGTACTGGCAGTCACAGGCGCGTTCCTGCTGATTACGGCCCAAGGACTGCATGTTAAAAACGCCGCATTTGAAGTGATATCAGCGATCAGCACTGTGGGACTTTCCACGGGTATAACACGTGATCTTAGCGCAATGTCGCGGATGCTCATCTTAATCCTGATGTATTGTGGCCGTGTCGGCAGCCTGACGCTGGCCATGGCGATTATGGCAAGAGTTAAAGAGAAAACGAATTTGCATAATCCAGAAGAAAAGATAATTATTGGTTAGGGAGGAGAAAATGAAAACGGTATTGGTCATCGGTATAGGACGATTTGGCAGACATCTGGCAAACAAGCTCTCGGAGCTTGGCAACGAAGTCATGATCGTGGATAAGGAGGAGGAGCGCATCAGCCCTCTGTTGAACAATGTGACGTGCGCCCACATTGGAGATTGTATGGATGAGAAGCTGCTCCGTTCGCTGGGAGTCGGTAATTTTGATATATGTTTCGTATGCATTGGCGATAATTTCCAGGCATCGCTTGAGATTACATCGCTACTCAAGGAACTGGGAGCAAAATTTGTGGTATCAAAAGCGAATCGGGAGATTCATGAAAAGTTTCTGCTGCGCAACGGTGCCGATCAGGTCATTCATCCCGAGCGTGACGTTGCGCACAAAGCGGCCAGAAAATACAGCGCCAACAACTCGTTTGACTATTTTGAACTTTCCGATGATTTGTCGTTATGTGAAATCGGCGTGCCGGTATCTTGGTGCGGCAAAAGCATCAGACAGATCAACGTCCGCTCAAAATACGATATCAATATTATTGCAATAAAACAGGATGATAAGATTATCCCCATATCCAGCGCTGAGCACGTATTTTCCGAGAATGAACATCTGATTATTGCAGGGAATACGAAAGCTTGTTCAAGAGTACTGGACATAAAATAGACGCGATACTATACTCTGATCAAGGGGATAACCGCGTTATGACAAAAGCCAAAAGAAATGGAATATTGAAGTCGGCGGTAATAACATTTATGACTTTAGCGGGGGCTTTGCTGTTCTCGCTTATTCTGGCTGAGTTGGGAGTGGGCAAGGAAAGCATCATCATGGTGTTTCTCCTGGGCATTTTGTTTGTGACCATACTGACAAAAGGGTATGCTTATGGTCTGATCGGTTCTGTTATCAGTGTTATTCTCCTAAATTTCTTTTTTACCGAACCTCGCCATACTTTTGTGATATACAGCTCGATTGATGTACTGCTTTTGCTGTTCTTTTTAATTACTGCGATCGTCTCCGGTACTGTCACTTCGCGTTTGCAGAAGCAAATGAGCGTATCTCATCGCAATGAGTTGACTGCCCGACTGCTCTATGAGGTGGCAGAAGGCTTTCTGCACGTAACGGGAAAACGAAATATCATCATGCGTGGTATCAAATACGTCCATGACAATACCGGATACGCCAGCCGTGTATTCCTGGATGACGAAGACCATACGAATTTAACGGAACCGTCAATGGAGAATGTTGATGCAGGGCTGCATTTTCCCATACAGAGCGTCGTAAAACAAATGGGAGAGCTAATTCTCTTTTGCGGTCAGAAAGAGCTGACGTTTCAGCAGGAGTTAGTGGTTAAGACGGTGGCCACACAGCTGGGAACAGCGCTGGACAGAGAAGAAAGCTATCGAGAACGTGAGGAGATCCGTATTGCGATGGAGCGGGAGCGGCTTCGCAGCACACTGCTGCGGTCAGTGGCACATGATCTCAGAACGCCGTTGACAGCACTGACCGGAGCCAGCGCTCTTCTCGCGGATGAATTTGAGAGCTTAACACCGGAGGAGCAGCGAAAACTGGCTACCGATATCAGCGAGGAGATGATATGGCTGGGGAATTTTGTTGAGAATATACTAAATATGACGCGTATCGGCGAGGGACAGCTCGTTTTGCACAAAGAGGAAGAAGTTGTGGACGACGTTGTCAACGAAGCCATTTCTCATATGTCGAGGATTTTGCGAAACAGGCATCTTGAGGTATCACTGCCGGATGAGGTTATCGTTTTGCCGATAGACGGCAAGCTGATCGTTCAGGTACTAATCAATCTGCTTGACAATTCAGTCAAACATACGCCGCCGGACAGTGCTACCTATCTAAAGGTGTATATTAACGAGAATGAAGCGGTGTTTGAAATCAGCGATGATGGCAAAGGAATCGATCCGAGCATACTCGATATCATGTTTGAGGGATTTACCACGCATAAAGGCAGTATTGTGGACGGAAGGCGTGGCATGGGGCTGGGTCTTGCGATTTGCAGAGCAGTTATAGAGGCACACGGAGGAAGCATGCATGCGGAAAACCGGCCGCATGGCGGAGCACGTTTCGTTTTTACCATTCCGATGGAGGGCAGTAATCATGCCGGATGATTTTTGCGTCTTGGTCATTGAGGATGACAAATACATTTCCAATTTCATTGCAGTTTCATTAAAAAAAGAAGGCTATAAAGTTATGCTTGCTGAAAGTGCTGATGAAGGACTGTTTCTGTTCTCATCCAATCATCCCGATGTCTTGTTGTTGGATCTGGGGTTGCCCGATAAGGACGGGTTGGAGGTTATCAGAGAGGTGCGCAGCATTTCCTCAACGCCTTTACTTGTGGTATCGGCAAGAGGGCAGGAAAAGGAGAAAATTGAGGCGCTGGATCTAGGAGCGGACGATTATTTAACAAAACCATTTTTCATGGGCGAGCTGTTGGCAAGAATACGTGTCGTGAAGCGAAAGCTGCAGCAACTACCAGCCCCTTCTGAAACGGTTTTTCAGTGCGATTATTTAACGGTGGATTATGAAAAACGCCGGGTACTGGTTGATGAAAACGAAATCCACCTGACGCCAATGGAATACAAGTTGCTTCTTCTAATGATTTCCAACAAGGGGAAGGTTCTGACCCACAATTATATCGTTAAGGAAATATGGGGTTATAAAGAAGCAGGTGATACCAAAACGATTAGGGTCTTTATGGCTAATCTGCGCCGAAAAATCGAAAAGAGTATGGCAAAACCGCAATTCATTTTGACTGAAATAGGTGTTGGCTATCGGTTTTCAGACAAATAGTCGTTATATAAAAAATTTTAACAACATGCGACGCTCCCTTAGTGTGAAAACATAAGCAGCAGTTGACTAACTGCGTTGAGTTTTTCTGTCGTATAACATAGATTTTTGGGTACATAGTATGCATTAGCTCTGCTATGAAGTGGCTTGACAACCAAAAATCATCAAAGGAAGTGAATTTCATTGGCAAAAACACGTATTCTACTTACCTTTAATACAAAAAAGCCCGAAAATGCCTTTAAATAGGGCTTTTCGAGCGATTTATGTGGAGCCACTAGTCAGATTCGAACTGACGACCCCTTCCTTACCATTTCTCAAGCTTACTGAATCCCACATGCGCATGAGCAAGCCGAACCCGCCTATTTAAAGCCATTATGGCTCTTTCTATCATGTCTATTACGTGTCAATAATTACACTGTTTTTATCGTTATACTGTTTCGTATGCAGTAAAAATGCAGTAAAAATCGGTACGTGGATATGGTTCAATTGTTAAGATGGATAGTTTTTGTTCTTGCCGTAAAAAATCAACCCTTGTTCCAAATTATCTTTATATAAGCAACCGCTCGGAAACCGCTTAGCGTTTTTGTAGTCATGTTCTTTCTTACAGGTACATTTCTTTGCATCACTGCACTCAATAAATCTACTGCAACATCCAAAAGTATATTCTGCTGAATCTTTATAGCATTGTTTAAAAACAGACTTTGCGCCATAAAAAATAGTGTTTGCTACTTGATCACTCATGGTTATCCTGATCCAACTGGCATTGGAATCGGGTTCTCCCAGACCAAAAAGCTGAAAATATTTTTTAGCAACTTCCAGATGGTCTTCATTTTTTTGATAGATGGCTCTTATAACAGCATTGTTACAAAGCCATAAGGTTTCAAACCCCATGTTAAATTTGATTTCAAAATCACCTTCAGTGTAATCAGGGTGACTTGCTACTATACTTTTCAACTCCTCAAAAAACCGTTTCATTTCTACCTCCTTTCCGATACAAGGACTAATTAAACAAATCTGATTCTTTTAGTATCTTTATTCTTGCGCCTTTTTCGTTAAGCTCTTGAGCTTTTGTTACCTTTTCGCCAAAGCTACCATATGCCCATTTGGGACTCCCTAGGGCACCCACAATTAAATACTGGATTTTTTTACTTACACTGTTCGCTACTTGCCCGCCTCGCTCTGCTATAATAATTCCAATCTGGTTCTTGGAACCGTGGGTGAAGTCGCCGGTTAAGCAGAACAAGCTGCCTTCATATGCGATTTCAACTAGTTCGTTGAAGTCCTCTGTAGGGTGCAGTATACTATCAATCACATCAAGTAGATCGGACTCCTCAGAGGGGTCAATATGTCCATCATCAAGCATCTTGTAAAGGATACTACATATTTTATCAAACGGATAAGATCCATCTAAGAAATCATGCTTAAGTAACCAATCGGAAAGCCTATGAGCCTCTATATCATTAATCTTTGCATCACAAGATATACCCTCGATAATCCCCATAAGCTGCTGGATGGCCTCGGTAGTCTTGCTGAAAAGCTGATTTTGCTCATCTATCTCAGTAAGCTTCAGCAAGGAATTATACTCATCGTACGTAATTAGCCCGTCAGCAAGGACTTCATCAATTTTGTTGATACATATTTGTATATCAGGATAGCCTTTGTATTGGCCATAATCCTGAACCCAGTACTGAAAAGATATCAGTTCTTCCGGATAGAGCTTGCAATCAAAGTTTATCCCTAAGAGGATGCCGCGAAGCGTCATTAGAGCTTTTCTGCATAGTTTTGCTGCCTCTTTTGAGAGAATTGCAGGTTTATCATATTGTTTTACATCACTACCATATTTTTCAGTGAGCATATCATATATGTGAGCGCAGGCCACCGCATCCGAAAGAGAGTTATGATGATCAAGCTGAATTCCTAAGTATGAACATAATGAGGGCAAGCTATAACCGTTACACTCGTTCCTATTCAAATATCTTCTTGCCATCTGTAGGGTGCATACATAATTAATGTCTGGGACTTCAAGATTATATCGATAAAGCGTTTTGTAAAAAACAGACAGATCGAAGCTTGCATTATGCGCAATTATAATACTATCTTGAAAATACTCAGAAATGTTTTCCCATATATCAATAAAACGAGGTGCATTTTCAACCATATTCTCATTAATCCGATGGATACCAATATTTCTATCTTCAAAATAATCATCAGGATTGATAATGAATTTCAGATCAACAATAGTTCCATCACTTTTTACGTGATGAATACCGATTGAGCATATGGAATCATTCTTACTATTTGGAGTTTCAACATCGAAGGCTGTAAGGTTATTTTTCGGTTGCATGAACAACATCAACTCCATCGCCAGAACTTTATTCATAGAAAAAAAACGAGTTTGTGATTTAATTATAGTCTCACAATCCATTTTCTACAAGCAATATTTATACAGTTCAATTTCTTAACGAAGTTGATACGCTTATTCACATATAACAATGAAAATAGTTAAAATCAAAACTGAAGGATAATGGGATCCCACTCAAACGAATTTTGTGATCACACAAATTCAGTGCTTGGTGGTACACTGCAAATGGTAGTTAGCCAGGTCGAACGCATCATTGTGATATACTTTGAATACATAGGATGACATATGAAAAAAGTACTTACAGGGCTTCTGTTGATTTCCGAAAATTGTGTGGTAAACAGAGTCAGTCATCGCCTTTCTCGATTCATCCTTGTCATGCTGCTTTAACCCCCCTTTCAAAGTGTTTGTTCATTGATGGTGCTGTGTTGACAAGCAGCCAAGTGTAAAAATACCATGTTGAAAAACAAAGGCGCTGGATGTAAAATATCGCTTGGTGTCTAAAGTCTTGGTACAAAGCAAAAGCGAGGTGGAATGTGTTGGTAATGCAACAAAAATATGCTTTGGCATCCCAGTTTAGGGCATACGGGCATTTTCTCTATTACCAAATGGGCGGGAAAGCGGGGCAACGGCGCATTCTCATGACACTTTTGAAGCAGGAAGGCCTTACCCAAAAGGAGCTGAAGGATTTGCTAGAAATAAGCTCCGGCGCTTTGAGCGAAATCCTTCAAAAAATGGAGGATGCATCCCTGGTGGAGTGTAAAAAAGCTGCGGCGATAAGCTCCAGGTGGCGCTAGCGCTTACGCCTGCAGGAAAGGGTATAGCGCTCCAGATGAAGGTGCAGTATGCCCGCACTCTCGAGCGGATGTTCGAATGCCTGAGCGGGCAGGAAAAGACGCGGCTTGGCGGAATTCTAGAAAAGCTTGTAGCGCATTTGGATTCTCTTAAAACCGACCCGTTGCCGCGCACGACTCGTATGGGGTGTCGAGGTAAACCGGAAAACCGACGGTTCGCACCCAGCGAGCGCAAAGAAAGAGATCAAGTTTGGCGGGATCACGTATCCTGCCATTAAATAGGAGTAGAGTTAACGGAATGTGGAAGATCCTCATAAAAAGCATAAGGGAATACAAAAAGCCCTCCATTCTGGCGCCGGTTTATGTGTCGATGGAGGTTATAATCGAATGCATCATTCCCTTCATTACCGCTCTGCTCGTCAATCAGATCAAGGCTGGCTGCGGAATCGACGTCATTTTAGGATACGGACTGCTGCTTTTGGTGATGGCAGCTTTTTCGCTCGTGTTCGGCAGGCTTTCGGGCACGTCAGCCGCCACGGCGGCGAGCGGCTTCGCGCGCAACCTCAGAAAGGATATGTTTTACAATATACAGTCCTTTTCTTTTGAAAACATCGACAGGTTCTCCGCGTCGTCACTTGTAACGCGGCTTACGACAGATGTGAGCAACGTCCAGAACGCGTACATGATGATCATCCGCGTAGCCGTCAGAAGCCCGCTGATGCTCATTTTCGCCATCGTCATGGCGTTTATTATGGGTGGCAGGCTTGCACTTATCTTCGTGGTCGTGATACCGGTTCTCGGCGTGGGGCTATACCTCGTCATCCGTAAGGCGTTTCCGATATTCAAAAGGGTATTTCGCATGTACGACACGCTCAACGGTTCAATCCAAGAAAACATTCAGGGCATCCGCGTGGTGAAATCCTTCGTACGCGAGGACTATGAAAAGCAGAAGTTCGGAAAAGCCGCTGAGGATGTGCGCGCGGAATTCACCAGGGCTGAGAAGATACTTGCGTTCAACGCCCCCATCATGCAGTTTTGCCTGTATGTGAACATGGTGTTCATTTTGACCTTCGGCGCGTACACCATCATCACCACGCAGGGGGCCCACTTCAACGTGGGCCAGCTTTCATCGCTGATGGTTTACAGCTTCCAAACCCTGATGAGCCTGATGATGCTTTCCATGGTATTCGTGATGATCACCATCGCGGATGAATCCGGCCGCCGCATCGTGGAGGTGCTTCAGGAAAAAAGCATGCTGACCAACCCAGAACATCCCATCTTTGAGGTTAAAGACGGCTCCATCGATTTTTCCGGCGTGAGCTTCCGCTATTCTGAAAAGGCGGAGCGCATGGTACTGGAGAACATCGATCTTCACATCAAGTCCGGGCAAACCATCGGCATTCTGGGCGGGACAGGCTCCTCGAAATCATCGCTCATCCAGCTGATTCCGCGCCTATACGACGCCACGGAGGGCGTGGTAAAGGTGGGCGGGCTCGATGTGCGCAGCTACGATATTGAGGCGCTGCGCAACCAGGTTTCCGTTGTGCTGCAAAACAATCTCCTGTTTTCCGGAACCATAAGCGAAAACCTGCGCTGGGGCAACCCGCTGGCGACCGACGAGGAATTAAAGGAGGCATGCGTTCTTGCGCAGGCGGACGATTTTATTTCACGGTTCCCCGACGGCTACAATACGCACATTGCACAGGGAGGCACCAACGTTTCCGGCGGGCAGAAGCAGCGCCTGTGTATCGCGCGCGCGCTTTTGAAGAAGCCGAAAATCCTCATACTGGACGATTCCACGAGCGCCGTCGATACACAGACCGACGCGAAGATCCGCAAGGCGTTCCGCGAGTATATTCCGGAAACCACAAAGATCATCATCGCGCAGCGCGTCGCCTCCGTGCAGGACGCCGACCGCATCGTAGTGATGGATAAGGGCGGTATCGCGGCGGTGGGCACGCACGCGGAACTATTAGAAACCAATCAAATCTACTGCGAGGTATTCGAATCTCAGAATAAGGCAGGTGAGCGGCAATGAAGCGCGGCGCTATGTTAAAAAAAGGAACGACGAAGCGACTTTTGAAAATGCTGTTTCAGTTTTATCCTGTCGTGCTGCCGCTGGTGCTCTTGTGTATCGTGTTCACCGCGGCGGCTTCCTCCATTCCCTCCATCTTCATGCAGAACATTATCGCAGTGATCGAACAGAATCAAGGAGGCGACTGGGCGTACGTCGGCCCGCAGATCCTGCGGATCGTGTTGATCCTCGCGGGACTGTACGTGGTTTCTCTTGCGTCGTCGTTCACCTTCAACCGTGCGATGGCGGTCATCACGCAGGGCTCGCTCAAGAAAATGCGCGAGAGGCTTTTCCATAAGATGGAGGAGCTGCCCATCCGTTTTTTTGACACGCATTCACACGGCGACATCATGAGCCATTACACCAACGATATCGACACGCTTAGGCAGCTCATCTCCCAAAGCATACCGCAGCTCCTGACCTCAGTCGTGACAATTCTTACGCTTTTGGGCATCATGCTCTATTTCAGCGTATGGATGACGGCCGTGGTGCTTACCGGCATGGCGTTCATGCTGGTTGTGGTAAGAAAGATCGGCGGCAATTCGGCGAAGTATTTTATCCAGCAGCAGCGCTCCCTGGGCAAGACCGAGGGCTTTGTTGAGGAAATGATGAACGGCCAAAAGGTCGTAAAGGTGTTCTGCCACGAGGATGAGACGAAGGCGGGCTTTGACGCCGTCAACGACGAGCTGTTTCGCGATTCGGAGCAGGCCAACAAATTTGCCAACATCCTTGCCCCCGTCCTCATGAACATCGGCAACCTCATATACGTTCTGGTTGCGATGGCGGGCGGCATATTCCTGCTCACAAAGACGCAGAACCTGAGCATTTCCGGGCTTGCGTTCAGCATCAGCGTCGTGGTGCCGTTTTTGAACATAACGCGCCAGTTCTCGGGCAGCATTAACCAGGTGTCCCAGCAGGTGAACGCGGTGATCATGGGCCTCGCGGGCGCGGACCGTATCTTTCAGGTGCTCGACGAGATGCCGGAAGAGGACAACGGCTTTGTCACGCTCGTCAACGCCAGGGAGGAAGAAGGCGCGATCACGGAATGCAGGGAGCACACGGGGCTTTGGGCGTGGAAGCAGCCTCTCGACGACGGCGCGGTGCGCTACACGAAACTTGCGGGCGACGTACGCTTGCAGGAAGTGGATTTCGGTTACGATAAGGAGAAGCCGGTGCTTCACAACATTACGCTGTTTGCGGAGCCCGGGCAGAAGGTGGCGTTTGTTGGCGCGACGGGTGCTGGTAAAACCACTATCACCAACCTTTTAAACCGTTTTTACGACATTGCGGACGGAAAGATCCGCTACGACGGCATCAATATCAACAAAATCAGGAAATCGGACCTGCGCCGCGCCATCGGCATAGTGCTTCAGGATACGAACCTGTTTACCGGTACCGTTATGGACAACATCCGCTACGGCAGGCTCGACGCCACAGATGAAGAATGTGAGGCTGCGGCGGAGCTCGCTGGCGCGCACGACTTTATCGCAAGACTCCCCGAGGGGTATCAGACTATGCTTCTGAGCAACGGCAGCAACCTCTCGCAGGGGCAGCGGCAGCTCATCGCCATTGCACGAGCGGCGGTCGCCGACCCGCCGGTAATGATACTCGACGAGGCGACCTCCTCGATCGATACGCGTACCGAGGCCATCGTGCAGCGCGGCATGGATGCGCTAATGTCGGGGCGCACGGTGTTTGTGATCGCTCACCGCCTTTCCACGGTGCAGAATTCCGACGTTATTATGGTGCTAGAGCACGGTAAAATCATCGAACGCGGCAGCCACGCGCACCTGATCGAGGAAAAAGGTAAGTACTACCAGCTCTACACCGGCGCGTTTGAACTCGAATAAAGGCTTTTTAGGGACTGCCTTCCGAGGCAGCGGTTATACGCATATGAAATACCTTGGCTTCGCCAGGGATCATTATTGGCGTGCCTAAGGACTATATAGGGTGGCTTTTTTGTATCCAGATAGCGAAGCCTATACAACATATAAAACCACTTGACAAATTCTTAGTTGGTCTGGTATACACACGCAGTGTTTTCTCTTAGATATTATTCAGGTGTTTTTTAAGACTCTATTATTCTGTCTTTGTTAGGTCTTTTGCGTTTACCCACGCATCCCATCGAGCCTTTATGACGATCCCCCGCCGCCTACCATTGACCTCCAAAACCGTACCGATAGGCAATGTGCCGTTAAGCATTCCCGCCAATACTTTTGGGTGTGTGGTATGCAATGCTTTGGCTATTTCAGCAACGGGGATTATTTCGATTTTGTCGCTGCAGCTTCGTCACGGAACATTGTCAAGCAACGAGAGGATGACCTTCGGCGAACTGGCGGCAGTGTGGCTCCGAGACTACAAGCCGACAATAAGCATAAACACCAGAGAAGGATATACGCGGACGCTCAATACTCATCTGCTGCCGGAGCTTGCCGCGTATAAGCTTAAGGACTTAAAATCACACCACCTGCAGGCCATTATTAACCGCATGGCTGAAAGCGGGAAGGCTGAGAACACTATGAAAAAAGTGAAACTTGCAGCGGTGCAAATATTGCAGATAGCTATGGACAACGATGTTCTCTATCGCAATGTATTCCTGAAAGTAACCGTTCCATCAGTCGAGGCAACAAAAAGGCGGCCCCTGACGGACGAAGAAAAGAGCCTAGTCACAAGGACGTACAGCGGCCATAGAATGGGCGTTCCCGCGCTGCTGCTTAACTGTGGTCTGCGACGGGGTGAACTAATTGCGCTGACATGGGGCGATATGAGCATAAAGAACAAGTGCATCGCAGTGAATAAAGGGGCGGTGTTTAATCACAATCAACCCCAGATTGAGAAACCCAAAACAGCCGCGGGTGTGCGAACGGTTCCGATCCCAGAAACGATTATCAATGCACTGAAAGAGTATCGTAAGGGAATACAATCAACGATGGTATGTCCCTCCGCTAGTGGCGGTATGATGTCAGAGAGAGCCTTTAAATGTGCTTGGGTGAGCTATCTGCACTATCTCAACATTCAGGCCGGTGGAAAGGTGGCCTCGCGATCTAGGGCAAAGCTCAGAGTGATCGACAATATCACACCCCATATGTTTCGACATACATACGCAACGATCTTGTACAATGCCGGGGTAGATGTGAAGAGTGCTCAGCGCTTCTTAGGGCATGCGGATATTAACATGACACTCAAGATATATACCCATCTTTCACAACAAAAAGAGCAGGAAGCCATAGCGGCTTTGAACAGTCATTTAAGCCAAAATGAAAGCGGAAAAAATCCTGATGCAGTAAAGATGCAGCAATCGGTATTTTTTTAGAGGTAAAAAACAAGCCGAGGAAATAATAAAAGCCCTGCAAAACCGCTTTGCAATGGGCTTTTTCTTTTGGAGCCACTAGTCAGATTCGAACTGACGACCCCTTCCTTACCATGGAAGTGCTCTACCTACTGAGCTATAGCGGCGCTGTAAAAATGCTGCGAATGCTATTATAATGCATCCATAGTGGTATTTCAAGTGTTTTTATACGGTAATGCGGCAAAACGCGCATACAGGGCATGAGAGCTCTTCTAGCGGTCGTATACGCTGTTTCCTAGGCTGTCTATCGCGACAATCAGCGGTACGCGATCGAACGTTAAAAGCCTGATGGCTTCAGCGCCAAGGTCGGCAAACGCTATGTCTTTAGCTGCCGTGATGTGCGAGGCGATCAGCGCACCCGCGCCGCCCACAGCCGCGAAATAGACCGCGTTGTTGCGAACAATGGCGTCACGCACATCCTGTGAGACGGGGCCTTTGCCGATAACAAAGTGCAGCCCCATGTCGTAGAGCGTGGGCGCGTATACGTTCATGCGAGATGACGTGGTGGGCCCGCATGAGTTGATCACACGCCCCGGCATGTCGGGGCAGGGGCCCGCGTAGTAGATGCCGCACCCGGCGATCTCAAGAGGCAACGGTTCGCCATTTTGTATCATCGTGTAAAGGCGCGCATGCGCCGCGTCGCGCGCGGTATATACCGTGCCTGAAAGCGTGACACTATCGCCCGCACGAAGGTTTTTTCTTATGTCGGCGCTGAGTGGCGTTGCTAAATCTGTCATGTGATTCTCCTTACAACGTGGCGCTTGCGTGACGTGACGCGTGGCACTGAAAATTGACGGCTACCGGCAGTCCCGCAATATGCGTCGGGTATTTGGCGATATGAACCGCAAAGCAGTAGTTGCTGCCGCCAAAGCCCATGGCGCCGATGCCAAGTGCATTGATTTCGTTCTTGAGGCTATCTTCCAGCTCCGCCAAAAACGCATCGGGGTTGACGCTGCCGATATCGCGCAGCAGCTGCTTTTTAGCCATCAGCGCGCATTTCTCAAACGTACCGCCGATGCCTATGCCGAGAACAACAGGCGGGCACGGGCTGCCGCCCGCGGCCTTGACACTGTCGATAATGAATTGCTTGATACCCTCCAAACCGTCGCTGGGCTTGAGCATGGCAATTTTACTCATATTCTCGCTGCCAAAGCCCTTGGGCGCCACGGTGATCGTGAGCTTGTCGCTGGGCACAATATCGCAGTGTATGACGGCGGGTGTGTTGTCACCCGTGTTTTTGCGCGTAATGGGATCCAGCACTGACTTTCTCAAATACCCTTGTTCGTAGGCCTGACGGACACCTTTGTTGACAGCGGCATCCAGAGCGCCGCTTACATGCAGATCCTGCCCGATCTCAAGGAACACCACGGCCATACCGGTGTCCTGACAATACGGCATTTGGGTCTCCTTCGCGATTTGCGCGTTGAGCTTAAGCTGACGCAGCGCCTCCTTGGCCGGCGGACATGTTTCCTGTTCATATGCTTTGTCAATCGCGTCCAAAACGTCGCGCCCCGGCATGCGGCACGCGGACAAAAAAAGATCGCGCACGGTATTTGTGATATCGGATGCTTCAATGGTACGCATAATTGTTTCCTTTATATATGATGCGTCAATTATAATGGATGGGGGAAAATAAGTAAACCTCGCGGCGGTTTGCCGCGAGGCCTTGTGTGTTAGCCATTCGGGAACAGCTCGCTGATTTCATCGTCCGAAAGATCAAAGTATTTTTTGAGCCCGCTGATCACATACTTGCGCCTGCCAATCAAATCTTGCCTCATGCTTGCAACTTGGTCTTCCCAATAAGCCATGGAGTGCGGTTTTCCCCATTTTTCGATCGTGCGCGGCATCTCGGTGCGGGCGGATTCTGCCATCTCATCGAAAAGCGAGATCAGCTTTTCTTCGGTGAGCACCGTGTTCATCACCTCTGCATAGCGTTTGACGAACGCATCGCACCAATCCGGATTCTTTCTGAACGCGTAGTAAAGCCCTGTGTCGACAAACGTCTGTGAGCCGTCTTCTCTGATCTGGCCTACGTTAAGGCCTGAGGGGTTGAAAAAGCTGCCAAGGTTAAAGCCGGTTATGCCGCTGTTTAGAGCCAAGTCGAGGTCGTAGAACAGCGGCCGCCATTTAATCGCGTTGTCCGACGTGTGGGCATATTTCTGATTGTAATAATCATCGCTTAAGAAAAAGGTCGAAGCGATCAGATAATCCATGAAATAATCCGAATCAGCAATCTCGGTAAATTCCGCAAACCGGTCCGCATCCGCCATGTTACCTCTCGACATATTGAGCGCGTGTCTGATATTTTTCTCGCCCACAAATGTCCATTCGTTGCGCGCCATGTCTATCTTATCGCGGTCGATTCCGTATTTAGATACAAGGTAATCCTCGTTCTGGTTCTCCTTGAACTCGTAAAGCCCGTAGTATTCGCCGTTGATATAGACCACGGCAAACTTTGTTTGCATGTTGTCAATATTCATGCCGTTGACAGCCATGTGAAAATAAGCATCTCTTAAGCGTGTTTTATCCCAATCCTGTCCCATACTGCGAAGAGAGAGCGACTTGAACGTGGTGATATCGTATCCATTAAAGAACGGAAATGTGACTTCACTCTGGCCGTAGCCACCGCGCAAGTACAGATTGATAGATTTTTGGGCGTGAGTTCTCGTTCCCGCGCCCGCGATGCGAAAGCCTGCGGGAAACCTCACGCCGAGTGTGCCATCCGCCTCGTAATATTCCACATAGCCCGCGCGCTCGCGCTTATCTTGCCGTACCTGACTGCCGAAAACCCAGCGTAAATCACTTTCCGTCATAGACAGGCAGACCACGGGCAGCGAATGCTTTTCTCCAAATAGATATGTGGATACCGTTTCCTCGCTTGCGAGTTTGCCGTCCGCAATGGCGATGGCTCTGACTGTCTGTGTTTGAGAGACAGTGATGGGGCCGGTGTATGGTGTGGAGTCGGAGGAAGGTGTGGAACCGTCCGTTGTGTAGTAAATTGAGGCGCCCGGTGTGGCGGCGCTCATCTCGAGCGTGACGGGCGATGTTTGATAGCCGCCGACCGCCGAGAAAAGCGGCGCTGCACAATAGCCGCTGACAGTGTCACCCGAATTCGGCTCACCCGGGGTCGGTGTGCTGAAAAATGCCACAGAGGTGGTGCCAGCGTCCATTAAGCGCCCGCGTGATACGCCGGGGCGCAGCACGCCCGTGTCAAACTGATCCAGCACAAGCCCCTGCGCGTTGGAAAGATAGAGCGTTTCACCGGACAACGAAATACCAAGCTCTCCCGATGCATCTTCCTTTTCATAGCGATTAATGACCTTGTAACCGCCCGCTGATACGCTTGCGCTGCCCACGGGCCATTTAGCAAGGTCGCTGCGCGAGTCGGAAAGGTAATAGCCTGTGATATCCATGTCGTCAGGAGTCCCGTTGTATAGCTCCACCCAATCACTATCGCCGCTTTTGGCCTTGCTCACGCTGGACACTTCATTGATCACAAGATAAGAACTGCCGCCTGCGGCGGCAATTTCTGTGAAGCCTTGTGTGCTGTTGGGTGCGAGCGGTGTGGGCTGTGGGTAATACAGCCAGCCGCCGTCTGCAGACAGCCCAAAGGCGATGTTGTCTTTGGTTTCCGCGGGCAAGTCCACCGTCTGCACTGTGCAGGAATTTAGGTTCGTGAGGAAAAGCTGCGTTTCATCGCTGCCCAGCTTAAAGTTTGTGTGCAGCTCGTTTTCGATTCTGTCCTTGCCGGACAGATAGACGATTATATAAGCATCCGGCGCAAGCTCTGTATCCGGCAGACGCCATCTTAAGAGCTTGTTTTTGTCGTCTGAAAGCGCGTAATCGCTCAGATTCACTGCGCTGCCCGATGTGTTGTGCAGCTCAACCCAGGACGAGCGCTCGCCGTCCTCGTCGATGATGGAGTAGCTGTTTTTCAGAAGTATTTCATTGATTGACACGTCGCTGACGCCGTCGGCGATGCTGACGGACTGCGTAAAATTCGTGCTGTTGGCCTGCGCGGGTGTCGGCTGCGTGTAATACACAACATCGCCGTTTTCGCCGTGTCCCGCCGATATTCCGGCCAGCAGACCCGCTTCCCAAGTGATTCTGTCCACCACAATGCCAAAGACGTTGAGAACCGCGACAGTGGTTTCTCCGGCGCTGATTTTAAACGGAACCTCATCGTCCCCTTCTGCGCCGGTGAACCGGAGCACCGCGTATTCGCCTGCGCCAAGCTCGATATTCGGCAGCTTGGCCTTTTTGGGATCGGAGAGATTTTCAGTCACGTAATAGTTTGATAGATCGATGGGTTTATCGCCGGAATTATATAGCTCGATCCAAGAATATGGGTCTGAGTCGGATACGCTTTGCGGTAATATTTCGCTGATCTTGAGCACGTCGTTTTGCTGGGTGCTGATTTCCTCCAGTGAAGCAAAGCCTTGCGTCGCATTGGCTTGCCCGGGCGTGGGGGATGGGAAGAACATATATTTACCGTCTTCACCGATGCCATACGAGATGTCCGTCTCCAGCTCGGGAACGGTCAGCTCCTGAATGGTGGCAAAAGGAGCCGTCAGCGTGAGCTTTGAGCCGCTTTTGGACAGCTTAAAGCCTGTGAAGCATTGGTCGGTATCTGTGCCTTCAATCGCTTCACAGCAGTAGACAAGCAGATATTCACCGGGGCCGATGCTTATATCCGAAAATACATATTGGTTACGTACGGATTCTGATATGGAATAGTTCTCTAGGTTAATGGCTTTGTCGGAAGCATTATAAAGCTCAACCCAGTCCGGATTGCCGAATACCGAATCGACAAGCGAATTGGTGTTGGAGCTGACCACTTCGGATATGACAAGCCCGCTGGGGGGCTGCGAAGAAGTTTCAAGGCTGCAGCCTGCCGACATCACGAGCATCACCAGCATGGCGATAATGATGATTTGTTTAAAATATTTATTCATGAATTATCCCGCTTCTGTTATTGACATATATCGCACGTTTGCTAGCATTATAATACATTTGCATGTAATTAACAATGACCTATTGTTGGCCGCCGCCATTCTTTTACTTGTATTTCATAATATTATAATGTAGATTTTTCCCATTGGAATCACAGTAAAATTGTAGGTTGTACAATGATGTGTAACAGTTAGAAGGAAAGAAAAAAGCAAGGAACCCAAAAATCTGATAAAGTTGTAACTGCTAAGAAAACAACGATCAGAAAGAAAGGGCTCCTTGCATGAAAACT
>JAEWBO010000044.1 GCA_023391105.1 Bacillota bacterium | reverse complement strand
GCTCAGCACTGTGATAATCTGTTCCAGATACTTATCCGATATTTCCTGACGGGCAGCGATGCTCTTTATTGTCACAAACTCATCCGCATTCGCCATTGCCAGATCAATCATCAAACGAAGCGCATAGCGCCCGCGTGTTGATATCTTCATTTTTTCACCATCCTGATATATATAATAACCTCATTATATGATATGATTAATATGAATTTCAATAGATCATATTTAATTTGTTATTGTTTGATGCTATAGTCAGTACATAATATGATGATGCGAAGTATCTGCATCTGTGATACGATTTAGATATGAAATAACCAATGAAAATTATTAATTTTTGTTTTTGTTCTATCCTATCTTCCGCAGTATGGTATAGTAATAAAAAAAGGAGGTAATATGACATGAACAGCAAAATATCAGCACTGCTTAACGAGCAGATCAACAAGGAGCTTTATTCCGCTTATCTCTATCTTGATATCGCGGACTATTACGCCGATCAAGGACTGAATGGCTTTGAGAATTGGTTTTATGTTCAGGCACAAGAGGAACGTGATCACGCCATGCTGATTCGCACATATCTATTGAACAATGACGAAACGATTAAGCTGACAGCCATAGCGGCGCCTGAGCTCAAAAAGGACGAGCTTAAAACGCCCCTAACCGAAACGCTGAAGCATGAGCAAATGGTTACCGCATCGATCAACAACATTTATGCCGCCGCATATGAGGAAAAGGACTTTCGTGCCATGCAGTTTCTTGATTGGTTCGTGAAGGAACAGGGCGAGGAAGAAAAAAACGCCACGGATCTGATACGAAAATTCGATCTGTTCGGCAGCGATTCCAAAGGGCTCTATTTGCTCGACCAAGAGCTGGCCGGGCGCGTCTATGCCCCGCCATCCCTCGTCTTGTAAAACATAATCAGTTTGAAAAGGCTCTGAACAGGGCCTTTTTCTCGTCTGCTTTTGTTAATGCCTGCATGCGCTCTATTCACGCAGATGAGAAAGTCAAAGCCAAATCCGCTATGACACAGACACAATAACGATATATTATTTCGTGATGCTCTGATAACGGGAGAGGCTCTTTTTCAGAGTATAATGGATCCAGCATCCGTTCTATTTATTATCTTTATTCACCGCATCCATCACCTGCGAGGCGATATCCGCGATCGTTTTGTTCGTCTGCTCATCCTGTTCTTTGAGCCCCAATTCAGTGATATCCGCAATGGCAGGCAGCATGGGCAGTTCTCCAAGCAATTGCACATCAAGCTCTTTTTCAAACTCGCCTCTTTTGCCGGAGAACAGCTCGATCTTCTTGCCGCAGTCCGGACAGGTCAAGTAACTCATGTTCTCCACCACGCCGATCAGAGAAATGTTCATCGTTCTGATCATGTTAACGGCTTTGGCGACGATCATAGACACCATATCCTGCGGCACACTCACGATCACCATGCCGCTGATCGGAATGGACTGCATCACCGTCAATGCCACATCACCCGTTCCCGGCGGCAAATCGATGATGAGGTAATCTAGCTCACCCCAAAAGACCTCTTCCCAGAATTGCTTCACAGTTCCCGCGATTATCGGCCCGCGCCAGATTACCGGCTGCCTTTCGTCGCTTAACAACAGATTCAAGGACATGACGGATATTCCATCGGCCTGTGCGGGTATGATTCCAAGCTCGCTTTGTTCGACCCTGGCGTCTTTTATACCCAGCATACGGGGAATGCTGGGGCCTGTGATATCGGCATCCATAATTCCGACCTTAAATCCGCGCCTTTTTAATTCCTTGGCAATCAAAACGGAAATCGTGGACTTACCCACCCCGCCTTTGCCGCTCATCACCCCGATGACGCGCTTCACGTTGCTGTATGGGTTGTTCTTGATCCCGCAGGAACCTTGAGAATTACATTCGCCCTTCGATGGGCAGTTGCCGCAATCAGCCATAGTTGATAATTCCTCCATTATTGTCATATGCCAATTAAATTTTATGCCTCTGTCTCTTCTTTGTCAATTGATTCGGCAAAAAACATCCAGACTTAAACGAAACAAAAACGCGTTTGAGGTTTAAACGCGGCTGTGTTAAAATATTACCGTTACTTATAAAATATGCTTAATTAAAAAAATCGAGGAGATAAGCGGTATGCCAAGGCCCCGAAAACAAAAGCTCATATGCAGCCTTCCCCCATGCAGCACATTTTCCCCTTGCACAAGCAGCAACCGCAGCGAAGGTGAGGCGGTTGTGATGAGTCTGGAAGAATATGAGACCATACGGCTGATCGATCATCTCAATCTGGATCAGGCGCATTGCGCTGAAGAGATGGGTGTCGCCCGATCCACGGTTCAGCGGCTTTATATGGATGCGCGCCGGAAAATCGCGGGCAGCATCGTGGAAGGGCGAAAGCTGAAAATATCGGGCGGCGATTATACACTTTGCGCAAAGCGCGAGGATCCGTCCACATGTCAGAATTGCCGCCGATATCGCGAGCGTCATGGATTGGTTTAGCACAACATTTTGCATATGAACTCAATCTCTTCAAGTTCACATAGAATCTCAAGTTGCCGAATCGAGCAGCTCCTTCACTGAATAAACCGGCTGCTGACAGGTGAAATTCTGACAGACGTATCCCGCAAAGGGCGCGTCTGTTTTGTATTGCGCAAAATGCGGCAAAGCATCGTCCATCTCTTCGCTTCCGTCATACCATATCACCGTGGTGAACGGGTCATGTCTGCGCAAAAGCGTTTGATAAGCATACGCGGCATCATCGTTTTCTGCCGGTGCGGATATCACAATTTGACGGTGCGGCACATCTTGGCGCATCATGGCGGAAAGCAAATACACATGGGACGGCGGTGACGCCGCAGCCATCGGCAGCATGTCGGCTATTGCTCTGTCAGCTTCTTGCTGCCAAATTGCTTCTCCAGTCACGTGATACAGATTAACAAGCGCCATGACCGCGCTCGCGCTGCCCGAGGGAATTGCACCGTCATAGTCGTCGCGAGGAAGCATGAAGAGCGTTTCCGAATCGGCCGTTGTCATAGCAAAGCCATTTTTATCACGGAACAGCTTAATCATCTGCGATGCAAGCGATTTGGCCTTGTGAATATATTCGGTTTTTCGTGTGGCGATATACAGCGTTGTCAGCGCGTTCGCCATATTCGCGTAATCCGCGAGAAACGCAGGTCCTCCCGGGCTTTCCATATATGTGCCGCAAACAAATCCTGTTTCATTCATCATGGTCTTGATGATAAAATCCGCGGCTTGTTGGGCGCTTTCAACGTATTCAGCGCACCCAAGCATCATCCCCGCTGTTGCCATCGCTTCAATGGCCAGCCCGTTCCATGCGGCTGAGATTTTGGTGTCTTTAAACGGCGCGATGCGACTTTTGCGCTGCTCGTAAAGCTTACGCAGAACAGCTTCATCCGATTCATCCGCAAAGCCTTCCATGCCGATACGGTTCAGTATTGTCTTGCCTTCAAAATTGCCTTTGGGTTTCACGCCGTAGCGCGATTCCAATAGCGCCAGTTCATCACCGGAAAGCATATTTTTAAGCTCGTCATAATCCCAGACATAGAATTTTCCTTCCACGCCTTCCGAATCCGCGTCCTCCGCCGAAGCATATGCGCCCTGCGATGTCTGCATATCGCGCATCAGATAAGCGGCTGTCTTTTCCGCAACGAAGCGGAAAAGCGCCTCACCCGTGGCGGCGTAGGTTTTCACATACGCATTAAGCAACAGTGCGTTATCGTAAAGCATCTTTTCAAAGTGCGGCACGAGCCATTTTCCATCTGTTGAATAACGCGAAAAGCCGCCGCCCGCATGGTCGTAAATACCACCGCGATACATATGCACCAGCGTGTCCTTGACCATATCCAGCGATTGTCTGCTTTCATTGGCTTTGAAGTCTTCCAGCAGAAAGAGCAGATAGTGCGGCATGGGAAACTTGGGCGCGTGAGAAAACCCGCCAAAGCGGCTCTCAAACATGTCACTTAAAATACTGGCGCCGTTTTCCAGCACCTCATTTATCTCAGCCGATTCTCCCTTTGCTTCTGATTGGTTGAAAAGCGACACGATCTCCTCGCCGCGATTCACGAGCGTTTCACGCTCTTGCTTCCAAGCCACTCCGATTCTGGCAAGCAATTCGACAAGACCGATGCGTCCGTATTTTGTATGCAGCGGAAAATATGTGCCCGCGTAAAACGGCTTTTTGTCCGGCGTCATGATAATGGTGAGCGGCCATCCGCCGCTGCCCGTCATCGTCTGGCAGACGTTCATGTAAACCGTATCGATATCGGGTCGCTCTTCCCTATCCACCTTAACGGGCACAAAGTGCACATTAAGCAGCGCGGCCGCTTCCTCACTTTCAAAGCTTTCGTGCGCCATCACATGACACCAATGGCATGTCGGCTAAATATACATAGCTACGAATACCCAATAGATAGGAAAACAGGTTTATCTTCCATGCGCGCCTTCTCAAAGGCTTCATTCCCCCACGGGTACCAGTCCACGGGGTTGCGAGCGTGCTGAAGAAGATACGGCGAGGATTCGTTAATTAATCTATTGGGTATTTTCGTTGAGCTTGTCATATGGCATCACCACCCTTCTAAAAGAGACTTTTAATCCAATTCTATAAGAAGTTAATTTTGATTTCAATATTTTCTCCCTCTCTAAGCCATATTATGCTTTCAATAATAGTCTTATAGAGAGTGTTTCGCTCTGAATTGCTTGTACATGTAGAAAAAGAATCGAAAAAGGATTCAAGTCTCTCTAATCGTTCATCGTTAGTTACTTCTTTTTTTTCGATTTCCTTCTTTTTCAACCCATATATTCTCTTTTTTAATTCATAGATTTCTTCTTCGCGTCTCTTTTTTCTTTCAATCCATTCATCATGGCTGTAATCACCCATCTCATAGGCATCATTAAGCCGCACCAACGCCCTTTTAACTTTATTAAGCATCATTTCTGATTCGAGGATTTCTTCCTTCTGCAGGTTTTCAGTAGGAACATCTTCAGGAACATTGGTTGCATATAATATTTGTTCTCTATAAAGGCCAATTTCTTTTAATACCATTTCTTCAATGACACTCAATTTGATTCCTGTGTTACTGCATCTTTTTCCATGCTTGTTAATATACCAGCATGATTTCATTGATAAAATGCCATCACTTCGTTTTTGAAAAGTCTGAGTATGACCACAAATTGCACATTTGATTAGTCCAGTGAAAGCATGGATTTGCTTTCGACTTTTATGAGGTATTAGAGTTCTTGAATTAATCATCTTAATAATTGCATCATGTTCTTCTTGCGTTTTAACTGCTTCATGGCAATTTTCCACGATAGTCCATTCACAGCGCGGTAACACCTTATAGACTTTTGCATTTGGGCGTTTATTCTTATGGGCGTCTCCTTGAGTCTTATTACTTATTATCTTGCCTAAGTGGGTTTCATCAACTAGAAGCCTTTGGACGGTCACGCCACTCCAATGATTACCTCTATTGGTCAGAATCCCTTTATTGTTAAGGTGAATGGCAATATTGTTGGGAACCATTCCAGATAAAGCAAGTCTTATAATTTCTCGATAAATGGGTATTTTTTCATCATCTACTACAATTCCTTTTTCATTATACTTATCCATATATCTTTGATAAACATATGGATAAGGAGGCGTTCCGTTCGTCCACTGTCCTTGCTTCGCTCCAATTCTTTTTCCTTGCCGTAAACGCTTTGTAATCATCTTATATTCGCGCCGCGCCATGAAGCCTTTAAATTCAACCATTTCATCATCAATATCATCGTTAAGATCGTAGATTTTATCGGGCGTTACTATTAAGGTTTCAGATTTCCTGAATGTTTTTGCAATCCTATCCTGATCACCCATATCACCGCGGCTGAGTCTATCGTAATCAATAACACATACTGCATCGTATGTGTCATCTTCGATCTCCTTCAATAGTTTAGACATTTTAGGACGCAATTCTAAACTATCAGAAGTTCCTATTTCCAGAAACTCAACATATTTATATCCACGTTTTTGGCACAACTCGTTAAGAACCATTCTGTGCTTTTCTAAATCTTCCAAACTCTCAGCACGTGATTTTCTAAGGTAATTTGCCACATATCTTATATCATATTTCTGGCATTCTGAACTTATCAAAGGCATGTTTTGTGTCACCTCGCTTCGCCTCTGAACATTCATTAATAAGGCTTAATTTGTTTTGAATTTCAACTAATTTTTCCCGAAAATCATACAATGCCTTTGGGGAAGGTACATTTGTAATGACCTTAATGTTTAGCTTATTTTCGGTAGTCATATTAAGCCTCCTCAATTATAAAAAAACCTCAATATAACAAGCAAAGGTGCAAACCTTCAGTTAATACAGTATGTCGTACTTATTCCCTCACCGTTTAAAGCTAGGTTTTGTTACTTGATCTTCGGAAACGTCTCGCTCCTTATGCCCACGCTCACTGTCAACGCCGTATCAACCGCCTTCATCGTTTCTGCGCCTACACTGCCGATGTATTCAATAAGCCGACACTTATCTATTGTCCTGATTTGCTCCAATAGCGCGATGGAATTACGTCCAAGGGTCTGTAAGCCCGCAAGGAGTATGTGTGTAGGTAAACAGGGTTTGTCTTTGCTGGTGATTGCCGCAACGATTACGGTGGGACTGTGCTTGTTGCCGATGTCGTTTTGAATTACGAGAACCGGGCGAATGCCGCCCTGTTCACTGCCCACAATGGGGTTTAAATCGGCGCGGTAAATTTCGCCGCGCAAAATGGGTCTTGTCATTGGTTCGGCCTCCCTGTGAATATTCACATCCTCTCTGGATATGTAAAGACAGGCCGCAGAGCTTTTATGATTGAGAAGATATAAGGGAATATATCCCTCAAAAATCTGTCTTGGGCCTGTCCTGTATATTCAAACGCTCCAATTTGTCCTCGACACCCCGGAGCATCACGGGAAATCATCAGGCGGCTAGCTGCATACTAGCTCCACGGGAATCTCACCCCAACTGTGGTTCTCACAGAGCCGCCCTCATTGCGTGATCCCGCGTATACGGGGCTGTGACTGGACGGGAGTATCATTAACCCCATTGCATGGTTATGGCCGTACCGGAGGCAACCCGGTATTGATAGCCGGAGGATTCCGCTCGCTTAGGAACAAGGGCAAGCACAGACCGAAATAAATAAAGTGCAAATCTGTTTGCTTCCTGTTCTTCAGGTCATGGCGCATCGCTAATGTGGCTGCCGCTCATCACGGCGGCAATGGGAACGTACCTGATGAAATAGGTATTCGATTTTCAAGGAACTCCCTGCCTCCGTAAAATAGGAACAGGCAAAGGGACTTTAATCTATTCACCTGTTTCCTCACTTAGAAGCTGTTTTTCAACCCTGTTGATCAAAAAACTTTTTAATTGTTTTTTCTGCCGCTTTTACGGATTTCGCCACAGCCTGAAACGTACATCCTTCCATCATTGCAATCTGTTCATATGTCAATTCGCCAAAATAGTAAAGCATTAGCCTTCGACGCTTTGTTTCAGACAGTCTGCCTATTGCTCTATGTAGCAGTTCATTTTCAATGGATGCAAGGACTAGCTCCTCTGTTGATTCCGGCGTTGAAAATGCTCTTTTGTACAAAGTGGCTTCTGTTAGCTCCGATTGCTCGACATGCCTGTCCACCTTGTTGAGGTAGGATAAATCATGCAATTCAAAAGCATCAAACAGATTGTAGAGGGCCCTTGTGATTTCAATCTCATGTGGCATGCCCTGGCCATCTTGAAATGATATGAAATTGCAGTCGTTTCGTTCTGTGATCGTATACGGGTTATACTTATCCTTTCTGCGCTTGGGATAATACTCCTCCATTTTATTTACCTCCGTTTATTCTGAAATCTGAAAAAAGTCAGACAAAACGGAGGACTGTGGCAGTGTGGCGTTTCTACCACAAGAATAGGTACAAAAATACCCGACCGAAAAAAGCTCAGTCGGGTATGCGCGCAAATATTTCTTATGTCTGGAAGCACTCGGCTACATTTGCGACGACAATCTTCCATCATACACGCGTTGATATGATTATTTATTTGTATAAGAGAAAAGCTGTATAAGCAGTATATGCTGTCCTTATTTCGGCCTCAGCATGTGAGATAAGTACGATGTATTCATGGAGATACTCCTTTCGCTGGGCTATGAAGCGAAAGCCTGTATCTCGTATCCTGATAGACCGTCAAAAGCCGTAAAGACAGTAAAGGCTCACCCTCATACAAGAGGGCAAGCCTGCACGGTTTCTGGCAGCCAGGCTATCATAGCGTTTGAAAACGCCTTAGACCCTATGGCTTTGCGCCGCCGTTTTTCAACGGGTTTGCCCTGAGCTCTTTTATTTATTTACAGGTCATTAGTTGGCCTAGATAGCGAAATTGTTTCAAGTGTAGTTCATCTCTCGACTTATGATTGATATACATGGTGCAGCGAATGCTGGAAGCCGATATGTACCGCTCCGAACATGCAGCCTGTCGCAAACCAGGATTCTGCTTTTCTGAATGCCGGACGGTTTCTTGCGTCTTAACATCTTTAGCAAAGGGGGGCTGGGGCTTCTTGTTGGCTCTCCATATTTGACTCCTTAATTTATCAAAAATAAAAAAGTATCGCCATCTCAGAATAGCGATACAAAAAAACTCATATTCTCCGTCCAACAAGCAGTATTCAGCGGGTCTGCCCAACATTTCCGTATCTTCATTAGTCGCTTCCTGTGAAAATATCCTCTACTATATACATTTCTGAAGACACAGAAATCTTTCATAACTTTTTCAAAATAAATTCCTCAAGATGTTGATAGACTACTGAGTATTAAAAGGAATATAAATGGATCTAGCACAAAGCAAAATTTGAATGAATGTTAGCAGATGTTTTCATCCAAAATTAGAAGCTATAAATAAGAATTTACTAAAGGTGGTGTTGATGAAGTCTTCCAAGAAACATTGTGTGTTGTTATAAATAAACTCCATACGTGTAGCGCATAAGTCTTGCCCTGTAGAAAATCAACCTTCTCGGTACCGTTCAATCAGCCATATTGCGAAATGAGTCAGCATACTACTTGGCATTTCATTGTCTATTTCCATAAGTCCATGCTCGTAGGATAAGTGGGATGCTCGCCAGACAACCTTTTCTATGAACTTGGCCGGGTGCATACTCCCGACAAACTTTGTACCGGTTTCACCACACGTTATCACCATCTGTATGAAGTCAAAAGGCGTGAAGCAGCGCGCATGTTCACTGTAGAGCTTTCCGTAATACAGATTTATATGAGGGTATAGCGTCTTTTTAAGGTGCACCAGTTCCGATAGGGCTATCATTCCATATTTATCTCCGTAATTGGAAACAAAGTCCGTATATCCAAGTTCAACTAGAAATCGGCAATCTTTTTGTACCATTTCGCGTATCTCTCGAATACCACGTCTGCTAATAAGGTTTAGAGGGTGCGCATAGTCCCTTGAAAACAGTGCGGTAACCGCAGGATTAAAGTTCGGCCCGGTAAACGTAAAAGATTCTTCATCATCCAATCCATCAGCTTCCTTCATGCTTTCCTCATCCCATACGATCGGCTTTTCACGGGTCATTTTACGCTTTATGACAAAGCGCAGAATGCGTAGCTTTTCCCAAAGCTTTTGGAGATACCAATCAAAACTAGTTCTCACCAGAATATCCCGTTCTTCTATGAGACACAACAAAACCACCTCCCCCAAATATAGATTTTAAACGCTCATTATATGACGTTATCAAATCACTCGCAGCTGCTCATGGCCTTTTGCATCGTCCGATGTGCGGCAGGCAGAGACATACCCAAGATGTCGCTGGCTTCCCGAATGGGTAAGCCATCTCTGAAACGCAGCAATAACAGAAAACGTTCGTTGCAATCCATCTCAGTCAATATCCTCGTTCCAATTTGATGATTACCGATGGACGAATAATCTCCCAACATACCCGGTTGCCTCTCAAGAATCTGCTTCCCTTCGAGGTAAAGCCGCCTTGCATATAATTCGAATGTCTCGACAGTGTTTCTGTTTAGGTGATTATGAACAAGTGTCTCTCCCGTCATTTCTTCCGCTATATCCGTCTGCCCTGTGGCGTAACAAGCGAGGGTATATGATCTTTTTGTCAATTCCGCATCGATCATTTTCATCTCATCCCCCCACGAATCTATATCCCTAAAAAATGAACAGACGCGTCACGGCTGTATAGTGATTACCCCTGCTACAAACCTGTCGAACATACCATATCGCTGCTAATATAACTTATTTGCCGCCTTGCCCGCGCCTGCCCAAAACCGGTACAATTCCCGCCGTTGCACAGACCACCACACAACCCAATATCACGTTAAATGGAATCGGCAGCAAGAAGCTTGTATCCCCCACCTCACCCGATAGAAGGAACGAGGGAATCACCATGGCTATGAGCATCCCGCCAGCAATCCCCAGAACTGCCAGCATCCCGGCCTGGACGGCAAACACCCTGCGGATATCCCGTTCCTTCATACCGAGACACCTAAGCATTTCCCATTCATCTTTTTGTTCGCTTAGAGACAGCCTTCTCCATGCACCCAACAAAAAGGATGCGCAGACCAGCCCAAACACGCCAATGACCAAAAGATACGTCATTTCTTTGGTATCCGCGTCCCAACCGGCCTGCAGCTCATCGGTAGAGTTACTCACCGACAGGCCAAGCTTGGCAATCGCTTTAGCTATACTTTCTGTGCAACCTATATTTCTTACGCGCACATTGATTCCGGTATAGCCTGTGCTTTGCTGTAATAATGCTTTAGCCGCGGACAGGCTGATATATGCCGCTGGCTCCTGATCTTCATCTTCGTCTTCGTTTGATAAAATACCGCAGACCTTGGATATAACGACCTTCGCACCTTCGCCAGTCTGGACTTCAAAGTTCTCGTTGAGCCAACCGATCTCAGGCATTTCAGTATCTGAAGTTGCTTCTTTCACATCATCATCGTCTGTTGCAAACTGTTTGCATGCGGCTTCATTGAGTACGATATATGGCATGACACTATCATCCGGGAAGATACTGCCTTGCGAAAGACCTTCTTTAAGATAGTTCGCTTTGAGACCTGTCAACGTCAACGATGCGGTATACTCGCCCGTCGATATGGTGGCCGGTACTTGTAATAAAGGCGTTACAGCTGTCACGTCTGTAGTCTTTGATATTTCGGCCACTAGGCTTTCTGACAGAGATGTACTTTCTGCTGAGATAATGATTTCATAGAGCTCAGCTTTTTCATCTTGAACTTTTGTCAGAATCGCTCCGGCAAAACATAAGCAAAAGGCGGCTATACAGAACCCGATGGCGGGCAAGACAGCCCAACTACTCTTGAGCTTTTTTACAGAAAGGCTGATCAGATCAGAAATTCGCATTGTCTTTTCCCTTACGCTTGTTGCGTATAATAAGATACGCAACAAGCCCCGCAACAATCAGCACACCGATCGCAACGGATATCCACCACTGACTAGCCGTCTCGGGTTCTTCCTCGTCTTCTGTATTTGAAGCTGTGATCACCGGTTGATTGATGGTTGTAGAAAATTCTGTCTCTTGCGTGTACTCCTGTCCGTCCGCATCTTCATAGAATAGCGTAATCGTTCCATTCGTATATCCATATTTGTCATCGCCTTCGTAGCCTTCACTCATGTCTTTCGTACCCACAAATACATCCATATCCGCTTCTGATGCCGTTCCTGCTTCCAAGTTGCCAATAAAAGCCGTATTGGATGGGATCAATCCCGGAGCGGCCAGCTCCACGCGCACGTTATAGACTGCGCTACGCCCCATGTTCATGACCTGAAATGATAATGGCATCGTATCGCCAGCGTTGACTTGAGCTTCGATTGTGGGAGCCGTCATTTCCACACGCAGAGGTTGAGCCACCACCACGGGAACCGTTCCCGTGGAATTTAAAGTTGCAGCATCACTGTTATCATAGGCCAACGTCAAGGTGATATTGTAAGTTTGCTCAGGTGTATTTAAGTCTGTGTTATATTTAACCTCAATATCTGTTGTTTTTCCTTTGCTTAACTTGTTGATATATATCACATTACTATCATTGAGCAATGAGAAGTTGGGAGAATCGCAAGAGATTGTAACCGTCATGTTCTGTACGGACTTCTTTTCATTCGTATTTTTGAGCGTTATAGTGGCAGCGAACTCGCTCCCCGCTTCTACGGGCGAGGGATTGATGCTATAGCTGCTGACAATGATCTTTGGCTGCGATTCGGGTCTCTCGGTAGGTTCAGTTGGCTCCGCGTTCGCGTCCTTACCGTCCGTTATCGTCACATAAGATGTGAATGCCTGCTGGATGGTGTTGTCGTTTATATCCTTTGTCTGAACGTCAATCGTGACAGGATACACGCCGTTAATTCGTTCAGCTGACAGAGAGAATGAGAAACTAACAAGATATGACGGAACCGTTGAGGCGCTTCCGTTAACAGCATTATTCTGTAATGTGACGGTTTTCTGATAGTTTTTGTACACAAACGGCGACGATGATGTTTCGCCCAACCCCGGTGTAACCGTGATGGAATTTTCCTTCAATTCACCATTGGCGATTAACGGCACGATGACTGTTGCCACTCCATTCTGAACAATCGGCGAATATCCATCCTTATACGCCTTATCCATACCATCATATACGTTTTCGTTATCGATTGACAGACTGACTGCTGGCGAAAGCGATTCCCCCGGAGTGTCAGTCTGGGTATCCTGTAAAGTGGCAGAAGAAATATCTTCTTCTGTTAAAATAGGCGATTCCTCTGGAGTGTCGGCCAGTGATTCTTGGGGGGTGGCAGAAGGAGTGGGAGATGTTTCTCCTTCCGCCAGAGCTGTAACAGGCAGCCATGTGAGCAATATGACCGCTAGCAGCAAGCTTAATTTTTTCATTTTTGTTCCTCCTGTATCTTTCCATGGTCGAGAACAACTGTTCTATCAGTACAAATCAGTCCCGAATCTGCGCCTGTTAACTCAACCACCGTATATGTTCCATAGGAGCATATTGCATAAAGTGTTGCCTTTATTTCTTCTTCATCAGTAATCGAAAGGCTAGCTGCAAAATCGTCCAGCAGTAGTATTCGGGGTTCTGTAATCAGCGCCCGGGCAATCGCTGCCTTGTGTCTCTCAAGTGGCGAAAGCTGCGTTGGACGTGCATGAGTGGTATATTGCAGCCCCAATGTCTTCATCTGCTCCATCACCTTATTACGCCGCTGGAAAGGGACATCGCCGCGAATTATGAGCGGCATGGCCACGTTATCAAGAACCGATAGATTATCCAAGAACGCGGGATTCCGATGTAAGATGCCGATGTTTTTGTTTCGGAAGATTGCTGCTTCTTCGTTTCGCATTTCATTTACTAAGTTTCCCAGCACGAAAACCTGCCCGTCACTTGGTTTGTCTAGCCCGGAAATTAGTCGAACGAGCGTTGTTTTACCGCTTCCGGGAGCAGAGATAATCGTCACGCACTCTCGATCCAATATGCTCATCGTTACGCCATTGATGGCTCGTTTGCCATCGTGGCTCATCTTAACGACCTTCTCCAGCCGAATTATATCTTCCACTATCTCACCACCGTTAGCACGCCCGCATCCATCTCACAAACGGTATCGCACAACTCGTCAATATCCGCTTGGTTGTGGCTGGCGAGAATGATCGTTTTGCCATCGCCTCGCAGTCCCTTGATAAGCTCGCGCATATCCTTTACCCCGGTTTTGTCAAGGCCATTTAAGGGCTCGTCTAGAATTAGTATGGACGGGTTTTCCATGATGGCTTGCGCGATACCTAGTCGTTGGCGCATGCCGAGCGAGTATTTACCAACAGGTTTCTTCATGCCGGGATCAAGGCCAACGCGGCAAATGGTATCGCTGATAGTCTCTTTGCCGATTTTTCTTTTCAGCGATGCAAGTATCTCAAGATTTTTGACACCGGAAAGATTCGGCAGAAAGCCTGGTGTTTCGATGATAATGCCCATATCTTCGGGAAAGTCCATATCTTTACCAACCTGTTTATACCGGACAAGTATTCTGCCCTTTGTTGGCAGCAAAAAGCCGCAAATACATTTCATGAGCACGGTTTTTCCACTGCCGTTGTTGCCGACTATGCCATGGATTTTCCCTTCCTCGAAATCATGAGATACTTCCTTGAGTACCGTCTCTTCCCCGAATTTTTTTATGACATTTTGAACGCTGATAGCGATGTCCATATCACCCCTCCGTTCCTGCAAAGTTGAAATTGTAACTGCGTATGGCGCGAAGTGCTAAAATGAAGCACATGACAATCAATCCTGTGAAAATCGCATACGTCATCCAAAGCCGTGGCAAGAGATCATACCCGAAGTTATGCATATGATACGTTGCCTGATTGAGCGGCGATATCCAGCCTACCGCGACATTGGCCTTGTACATAAGTTCGTCTGGCAATTGAAATAGCGTTTTAATCAACTGTGGATTGAGCAGAAATCCAAACAAGCTGAACACAAACACGCTTACAACGCCAGCGAGTTGTCCCTTGCGGATGTTGAACGTTAGCATAACAAATGCCATGAGCAAGGCATAAAGGAGCATAAGCAGGAAAATTGTCGCCATGCATTCATATGGTGTGCTCATCTCCAGCGTTTTTACGAGCGCTGGCAGTGCGACGGCTTTGCCTGCGCCTGAGTAGCCCAATATCGCAGCCGTTTCGCTCCACATATTTCCAACAAACGATTGGCCCATGCAGATCACCGATGTGGCAACGAGAATAAACGCCATGTAGATGGTTGTGGAAACAACGATATAAATGGTCTGCCCAAAAAGCCATGTTTTGCGATCGATACGCACCAGATAAAGCGGTGTGCCATTAGTAATAAAGGGCATATCCGCAAACAGTAACAAAAGAAGGAGTGATGCAAGCATGATTGAGTTGCTGTCTCCAAACGTCCAGACAAACGCCTCCACGATCTGCATCGTCGTTTCGTATTCCTTCGCAAAGCGCACCGCCTTATCCGAGAGCAGAAAGCACAGGATGAAGGCCAGTGCAAATGTGATAAATATGCGCGGATTCTTATGCCACTGTCGGAAATTGTATGATGCAACGGAAAACGATTGACGAATTCTATACATTTTCGAGCCTCCTCTTTGCCACGATGGCAAAGCACAGACTCATGATGGCTGAAAGGATGATGAGCAATAGAATGACACCAAAGCCGTGAAGAATCCACGAATTCGACGGAAACAGCCATTCCTTTGGATATAAGACGTATAGGTTCTCAAAGTAGCGCTCATTCAGAATAATGAGCACGTAATAAAGGATGAACGGGGATGCGTAGGCCATGTACTTACTTTGTGTCATGGAAGCGAACGTGAAACCCACGAGTGACCAGAACGCGCCGGAGAAAAAAAGCGTTGCCGCAACCGTCAATAATTGGGCCAGATATGGGCTGGCGGCTTCCCCATCGGTCAACGCTAACTCCATGGGGGTAAATATGAGGGTTGAGAGACCATATGAAATAATGATCCCGATGAAAAGGACTAATCCGCCTGAAAGAGCACAAGCAATAAGCTTGCTCTTTATATACGAAGTCACATCGCATCGATTTAGATATAGTTTAATGTAGCCACTTTTTATGTCGTCCACAAACGCGGTGGTGAATGGCAGCGCGCAAAGAATGGGGATTGCTAGCGTCATTGCATCTGATGCCAAAGCGTCAAAGATGAGCTGTGCGTGGTAGCCGTTTGGCAATGGCTCGCCGTTTTGCACGATGCCAATAATACTCTCCATGGAGGAGAGAAAAATTACTAGCACTGTACCAATAACGCCGACAATATAGCCTCGGCCAGCGAGAGCTCGTCTAATATCTGATGCAGTTACTGAACTTCTGTCCAAAATCATCTTCTCCACTTTTTCACAATACCTGTATTAGTGACTCATTTATACTGTATTTCAGATCAATAAGGTAATAAGAAAGCAGGCATTGGCAATTTTTTGGTGTTCTCCTATGCCTGCTTTTATCGTCTTTTTATATATCAATAGCCCTTTGATGTATCTATAATGCTTCCATCAATGGCGTTAATTGTCATATAGCTCTCGCCAAGATACTCAACTATTCCAGTGGAGCTCCCGCTAGATGGTGTTACATTCAACTTCCCATAAAAGTTCCAAGCTGGAACCATTAGACCGCTCTCGTTGGAGTTTTTCTCCACAATACGGTGCAAAGATAATGTGACACGGTTTATTTCAAAATTATATTTATCTCCACTGAGTTCGGCTTGTGGTTCATATTTGATACCCATCATATTTTCAAATATTTCTCTGATTTCCGAGAAGGGCTTGAGCTGCGCATCTTCGTTGACTGTTTCAACGACTTCAATTGGTGCCAACCATTCCAATTTGATGATTCCTTCGCTGTTGATCATGATATCCAGACTTTCATAATGCCAATATGGAGCCATCGTATCGTTGACATCCGGCTTGCTTCCACCACCGACATAGGAAGATGAAACACCGTCAACCGTCCGCACACAGAAAACCTTATACGCGTATTGTTCAGCAGGTCTTGCAGCCTCACCATAATTACCATTTTGCTCATCATTCTGTAAGTAGACACTATCGACTACCATGTTTGAACCAGTCCTATCCAGCAAATCCTGTATCTTTTGCCGGGCTTCACTGGGTTTTAATCCAACAATAGATAAGGCTTCCTCTGTGATATCTGCATCATTTAAAACGGGGAATGATGCAAAGGAACCAAAGTTGATGTATGCAGCTGAGTTTCTATAATCCAAATATAACATATTGGGAGTACTGTTATTTGCAACGTGGTATATTCTTCCTTTACCATTCAAGCCAACGTTACTCTTTTCATAGGCTTTAAGGCCGGAATAGGTACTTGAGGGTGAGGGTGTTACTGCTGGTTCAACATCCACTCCTCCCTCTCCAGCGGCAGAGGTGTTTGTAGTAGTGGTATCAATGGAAGTTGTGGACATTGGTATCAGTTCCCCGTAAGTTCGCTTTTCAACATTGCTTTCGGGCGAGATTTCAAACTCTTTTTCTAATTCTGCCAGCCTTTTTTTCGCCTCCTCAATCCCTCCTATATCAGCTAAAAACTGCTCATTATTTTCCGAAATGAGCTTTTTAAGCATGAGAATCTGTTCTTGGATTTGATTCTTTGTTTGCTGCTCAGACTCAATCCACATTTCCGTTTCTCCACACAGTGCCTCAAAAAAAGTGCTAACCATTTCCTGAGAGAACTCTGTTGCTTTCACACGATATATTGGCATCCGATCACTATCCGGTGTAACTACTTGCGCGTCCACTTTAATATTCAACAGGCCATTTGCGCTTTGCATGTCGAACTGATAATTTTTTGGTATACTGTACTGCTGGGATAGGCTTATGCCGTTACCTTTGGTCGTATCATCCTTCTGTGCTTCCCCAATCAGATTCTCAGAATCCTTTTCTGCTACCACTGCTTTTTGTGGCGTCGGCTGACAGGCAGTAAGAGAAAAGGCTATAATAAGGCTCAATATTGCAGTTATAATTCGTTTCATACTTTAGTCCACCTTTCTTTTCTTACCTTTATTTTAGTTCAAATGATATTTTCAAGTATTCTTCGACTTATTATCAAAATGTAATTCTTTGAATAGAATTGTAGCAATGGTTCCTTTACCAATCTGGCTTTCGATAAGCAATTGTGCTTTATGCGTTTTGATTATAAGCTCGCACAAAGCTAAACCAAGACCACTGCCACCTTTCGATTGACAGTGTGATTTATCCACCATATAGAACGGTTGTATAATCTTTTCAATCTCATCTTGAGGAATGCCTACACCATCATCCTTGACAGAAATGGATTTCTTCTCTGCCGTGAAAGTAATATGCTTTGCACCAGCTTTGCGGGCGTTGTCAAACAGATTAATCAGCACACTCGCCATCATATCGATGTCCATTTCAAAGACTGGCGAATCTTTTTCAATAAACGCAAGTTCAATGTTTTCCTGCTGTGCAATACTCTCAAGCGTCATCTCTACCGCTTCATAGAGCCTTTTTAAAGGCTGCAGCTTCATAGAGGCCGATTCGCCGCCCTGCAGCGTAATGAGCTGCATCATCTTTTGAGATAAACGCTCGACACGCTTGCACTCGCTGTTAATATAGGCAATGGATTCCTCCTGCTGTTCCTTTTGCAGTCGTATACGCATCAGCGCTTCCGAATAACCGATGATGGCTGTCATCGGTGTTTTAAGTTCATGCGTTAGAGCAGACAACAATAGCTTACGTTGCTCTGCCGTATTCTCTAATGCGTCAATGTGTCCGGCGATGGCATCTGCCATTTTGTTGAAGCTCGTCCCGAGCGCGGAAATTTCATCCCTGCCCCGTACCTGAATGCGGTTATCGTATTGCCCCTCGGCAAGTGCAGCAGCGGTTTTTTGCAGTCCGCCAAGCGGACGCATAACGCGCCGGACAAGAAAAATCATTAACACGGCGCTGAGGATAATTGTTACCAACCCAATAACAGCAAAACGGATGCCTAGCAACGCAATACCGTTATAAACGTTTGTAATATCCCGCACAAGATAAATCTCATGTTCGAAATTCATCTTATTACCCAGACTGCTGCTCCAATGACCAACAGCCAAGTACATGCGCCCTTTTAGTTCCGCTATTACATAGGGCCATTTCTTAACCACATCACTTATTTGAGCGTCGCTTTTCTTTGCTAGATCATTGCTTTCTTTTATGTTGGATAGTAATAGTGGACGTGGGTCTATGGGGCAATCGTTGTACAGCTGGGTGTTCGTATCTGAGAGGATATAATGTGCCCCGCTGATTGAAGAGTCAGCATACTTTCGGAACACAAACAGAACCAAACTACGTTTAGCCGTATCCGATAGGTTGTTATCATTCACAACATCTATCTCAGCAGAAAAAGAGCTATTTAGCATACGAAGTTCTTCTATGCCATTTTCAACGGCATTATTAATATGGTTATTCGCTGTAGTAATTAATAGAAGAATACAACAAGTTGCGATAGCAACTATCGTGATTATAACCGAATATATAGCAAGCCTTATAGAAATTTTCATGGCTCCTGCTCCAAACGATAGCCAACTTTGGGGACAGAAGTTATAGAAAGCCCCGTTTTCTTGCGGAGTTGAGTAATATGTACATCAATTGTTCGAGTCTCCCCCAAAAAGTCAACACCCCATACCTCAGCTATGAGTTTTTCGCGGGACATTGCAACGTTTTTATTTTTTGCAAGGGTAACAAGCAGATCAAATTCGCGTGGTTTTAAATGTAAAGGTTTTTTTTTAACCTTTACAATACGTTCATCAAGGAAGATTTTTAAATCCCCCAAACGGATGACCGAATCCACGTAGCCTCGACGCTCCAGGACTTTTTCAATGCGTACAAGCAGTTCAAGTATCTCAAACGGCTTGACAACATAGTCTTCCGCCCCCCCCCTTAATCCTCGCACCTTAGACTCAATATCGTTCTTTGCAGTCAGGTAAATCACCGGTATATTACACTTATTCAGTGGGGACAATAAATCAAATCCATCAATTCCGGGAAGCATGATATCAACGATAGCCAAATCAAAATGTTCCCCGCTCTCCACCAGTTTCAATGCATCAAATCCATCCAGCGAAGGTTTTGCGTCATAGCCGACTACCGAAAGATTCATACATATTAAATTAGAAATTGCTTTATTATCCTCTATGACTAATATCCTCGCCATATGCCACCTCACTATTTTAACAGTTGTAATGTATTATACAGTAATATTCATAATCAAAGCTGCATCAAAGTATCATCAAAATGTAAACACCATGGATATCCAGGACAATATTATAAGTTAATTGTTGAAGATTTTTTATTTAATACATTAAACCTCGATCTATAACACTTCCATCAATTGCATTAATTGTAACAAAGCACACCTCTGCTCCTTGGTTAACACCTTTTTGTACATAATTTGAATCATAACCTAGAAAACTCCATGTCGGGATAAGCTTATACTCATTGCTATTTTCCATAATTACTTTTGTTAGCCCAAACTCAATTCGATTAATAACAATTTCTGTTTCATCACTAAAAATCGTTGTTTCTGTTCCTCCACCATTACTTATTGGTTCTGGAGAAAGCACATAGTCCATATGTTTTAAGAATATCTCTTTTATTTCTTCCCAATATTTTGTTTGTACGTTTTCATTATCAACAGTGACAACTTCAGACGGGTTATTCCACTTCGCAGATACCACTTTTCCATTTATAATTGATATACGAAGATATTCCGGAGTCCATAAGTCCATGACGATGATACCATCCGAATCAATTGTTTGCGTTCCTAAATAAGTATTTGCATATGTTTCGGGTAACCCGTTCATAGTTCTAGTATAGTAAAAGTCATAACCATTACTATATATGCATACAGATTGAAGCGACATATAGTCAATACCCATATCTTTCACATAGGTATCACAAATATCTTTTTCATTCATGAAATTTTCATTTGCATTTATATCTGATGGATTAATAAAACTATCTAGCAAATGATTCTCACTATCTTCGCTTTCACTTAGTAAACCGTCCAAAAGAAACGTGGAGCCCAGATAAATACTATCGTCTGAACTCCAGTTCACAAAATTACAACTTACGGAATGCCCATTTCTAATTGCTAACATATTTGATTGTAATGATCCGTCTTCTTCCGATTCAAGCTGAAAGCTAGCTTCAGGTAAATTTGAATCATCCGGAGCGTTTTCATAATCTTGTTTGAGTTGTTCAATAGAGGCTCTAATTTGTTCTTCTAAGGACTTTTCGGGATCATATCCACCTATAATTTCGATACCAGCTTGATCGCCATTATTGGTTCCATTTTTTAGCTGAGATAATTGTTGTTCATAGACTACAATTTGTTCTTGTATCTGAGATTTTGTAACGCCTTCGACATCATAGACCTTAGCTTCTGGGCAAAACACATCTACGATTTTTTTTATTTGTTCCCCACTAGAAAAGGGCTTTTCTTGCACCGAGACTACTGGGATTCCCGACATCTTTTCATTTAGTATTTCTGCATTAACTGTAAGGCAATTACCTGAATCATATACTTTTTGATATTCCCATATTTCTTCTTCAACTGTTTGCGTTGTTGGGCCATCCAGCGCTGCAGTTTGCTTTATTGCTTCCTCTAATTCACCATTCCCTTTTTGTGCAACAGCTTCAAGGCTAGGCGTTGACTGACATGCTGTTGTGATTAATGAAATGAATAATAAGAAAGCAGGAAACACTAAAACGATTCGATTTTTTTTTAGCTTAATAATCATAATTTATCTCGCTTTCTTTCAGGTTCACTTTATGCTAACGTGGATTTAATTTCAATAATATATAATTTTACAAGTAGCCTTCTTTTCGAAGGCTACTTGCGAACGTGTTTATCATTAATAGTTCATTTAGGGCTTTATGGCTCTAGACTCCAAATCCCATGTGTATAGGTTGAAGGCGTACCCATATTTGCTATGCGTAAATGAATACGTCTCACATAATCCCAGTCTTGAAAGACGAACTTATGCCCTGTACTAAACGATCTATTATCAGTAAGCCGTACCCAGTTGTCATTATCATCACGCATTACCGGGTATACCTCCATACCGGAATTTGATGCATATGCATAGGTACAATACATATTGTTGTCATTCTTTTGTTCAACGTAATCAGATGTATAGTATCCCGTACTGGAGGTTCCACTATGCTCTAGGGATTCTCCTGTTGCAAATGCTGTAACGGGCATCAAGCCAATAACCAAGGCAACAACTATTGCCAATATCATTAGTCTTTTTTTCATTTTTAATTCTCCTTTCAATTTTCGATTTTTTCGTTCATTGATTAGTACACCCTTTCATGCTATCATGCTCATAGTCCTTGCGTAACCTGCTACCGTAACACTACGGTAGGGTGCCAGCCCATTGGTTTTGCAAGGACTTTTCTATGCAATCATACGCATCCCCCCCATTATCAGATTTGCTTAAGGATTGCTACAAAAAAATCTTATCTTCTCCATCTCAAGATGTTGGTCACTAAAGCTACCATCAACGGCATCTATACAACTAAACCCAAAAATCAATCTTCTGCCGTTGCTTTCCGTATCCAATTAGCTTGTCCGCTTAATCAGTCCAGCGTACATCCTATATTTATATCTTCTACTATATACATTTCCGAAAAAGGTAGAATGTCACACAATTTATAAAAATTTTGTATAAAAATATATATTTCGTATGATATAATATAGAAACACCGGAGGTACAATAATGACATCTACTCAATCTAAAATATTAGAATTTTGGGAAGTAATTCTACCTGAGATAGAACTGTACGTAAAAAAGAATATCTCTCTGGACGATGTTGAGGAGGTTCTACAGGAAATCCTTATTGTCATCATAAGACAATTTGATGAAAAGATGAAACAAAAAAACGGTAGTTATAAAACAAATCATGATTTTAAACTATGGACTTATCGAATTGCAACAAATAAGATATTTAACATTAGAAAAAGAAATAATCGGCATTCCCATTTGGATATTTCAATATTTATAGATACAATTCCAAGGGATGATGTGGAAGATGCAATTAGTAAGATCATGTTACAACAAACCTTATCCCAATTGAGCCAAAGTGATCTAAATCTGCTTCAATTAAGAGCAAATGCTTTACCCTTTAAGGAAATTTCTCAAATAATGCGCAAAAGCGAGACCGCCCTCACTTCACAGTTTTATCGGCTTAAAAAGAAGCTTGTGAAAAGTTTAAAGTCGATGTGAAATTTTGCGCTCTGTGGAAATATATAAAGTGAGGAATAAAATGAACAAGAATAAATTTGTGGATTTTGAGAATAAATTAAGAAAATACCTTCAGGCTAATCCAGATATTATCGAGTCCGTAAAGGCTAATGATATGGACAAGCTGGAGCTGTCCGATGTATGGAAACGCGAGGTTGAGAAAAACAGTACTCCTGAAAAGCGAATATTTGCGCATAAGATGGTAAATGACGCCATGCGGAAAGTCGCAAAGCAGCGAAAAAGTCGGAGGATTGTTTTCGGATCTACTTTTGCCATTGCAACTTGTCTCGCTCTGTTCCTAGCTGTAACATCGCCCGGTCAAGCATTAGCACGAGGTGTCATTACAACGATAGTAAACATATTCAACGGTGATGTCAGAATTGAAACAGAAGGGCTTGATACTGATCAATCGAGAATTGGAAGCCTTGAATATAAGGAGTTTACTGATGTTGCCGAAGCAGCCGTATATGCCGGACCGCAGCTTATATACGTTAACGGAGCAGATGCTACAATTAACAGAATAAGTGTTGAAGCTACAGATGGAATCCAATCAATTATGACAGAATATGCCTTGCCAGACGGCAGAATCTTCATTGTCTTTCAGAGGATTTATGATTTGAATGATAATATTGTTTTTGAACGTAATACAAATGAAAAATACTTTGAGCACAGTTTATTCAATGGACAAGCTATGTTTTGCATAACCCACGATGATAATACATATTCTGGTATGTCAACTTGGGATAATATCGAATTGACTATTATCTCAGAAAAGATAGGATGGGATGAATTGATCAATTATGTTGATCGATTCGTATATCAATAATATATCAGGAGGACTCTAATGAAAAAAATCACAATACTACTCGTATCACTCGTGTTGTTAACCAGCCTGTTCCCGGCAATTGCCCTGGCGTACGATGCTGAAGAAGTAATTGAACCTATGGCTATCAGTGTACCATCAGTATCAATCAGCGCTTCCGGTGATAGCGTGACATATAAGGGAGCCGCATCTTATACAACACAGGAGCCGTCTATCCAACTGACATTGAGCTTGCAGGAAAAAAGAGATGGCCTGTGGTATACTGTCGATTCAGGCAGTAAGTCCGCCAGCAATGCTTATTCGATAACATACAGTAGGACAAAAACAGTTACAGGTGGATACTATTATAGAGTAAAGGGCGTCTTTACCGCCACGAATTCAGGCACAACAACCATTTATGGTTCTGAAAAGTGGGTTTCATAAATAGTACCGTGGAAAAATGTGTTTGGCACTTTGAAGGAAAACACCAATAAAAATTAGATGAATTCAAAACAACGCGGGAAGGCTGGGCATATTTCACCTAGCCTTCCTTTTTGCTGTCTCCCCCTATTGCGTGTATGGCCGACCAAAGCCCCAAATGGGATAATTGGCGCTTTCCCACAGATCGCGCACCAACACCCGTCCCTTGGAGCTGCTTGCCTCCATGACCTTGCCACCGCCGACATAGACACCGACAGCCTGAGCAGCCAAGGTTCTGCCAGAACACCAAATCGCCGGGCTGAAGTTCGCTCCGGCCCACCATATAGCCGTTGTCGTAGCACCACTTGGCCTGTCCCGCCGCATTGGTGCGGGACGCGCCCAGAGGTGAGATTGTCTGGCTGAGGCACCAATAGGCAAATCCGGAGCAATCGAACTTGTTCGGGCCGCTTGCGCCCCATACATACGGACATCCCACCTTGGTCAGCCCGGCTTTGACCACCTCCGCCCCAGTCGTGCCGACGGGCAAGCCGGACACAATCTCGGTCATATTCGCACCGTCCCACACGTCCACGCCAGTGATGGCGGCAAACAGAGCGGCGTATTCCGGCTGCATCAGCTCGTCTAAAAGCTCACGCTGTTCCTCACTCATATAGTAAAAATCCGCCGTTTCCTCGTAGGATAAGCTGGTGATGCGGACGTGGATGACAAGCGTGGTCGTGGTGACGGTTTCCACCTCACCCTCGTCGTTTATCTCGGTATGCGTTTCGGACTGCACCTCCGTGCTGTATGCCACCCGGTTCATATCATCAAAATACGCCCTGAGCTTTTTCAGCTTTTCCGGCGTGATGGTAACAACCTCGGTGCCCGCCTCCGCGTCGGTATTGAGAAGGACTGCGTACACGGCTAGTACATCGCTCCAGTTGTTGACATTGGCGCTGTCTCCGTCGCCGTCACCCTCGTATATGATTTGCACCTCGTCGTACTCGCCACCCGCCTTGAACTGTTCAATCTTTGCATCGATCCCGGACTGAAACCCGGCGCTGATCTCGCTGACCGCTTCGGACATGGGCTGACCGTCCGCTTCATTGGAAAAAAAGATACCGAATACTGACCCAAGTAAAAGGCCGACTAGAGCAATCACCAGAACAATGACCACGGCCAACCAGCCGCCCGCAGCAATAGCCGCAATCAACCCCTTAACAGCGGCAATCGCCAATTTAACAAAGGCAATTGTGGCCTTAACCGCTGCCTTCGCCACCGCAGCTGCTGTCTTTGCTGCAACACGCGCAGCTTGCGCTGCTGCTCTGACTGCTTTCGCGGCGGTTTGGGCGCTTTTCTGCGCCAGCTTCGCCGCCTGCTGCGTGGTCTTTATGGTGGTTCTGGCCGTTCTCTGCGCCGTCTTGATGGATTTACTCGCCATTTTCAACGTATCCTTAGCGGTAGCCTTGACGGTATTTCCCGCAGACCGCACGGATTGCTTAATCGTTCTTTCGGTCCGCTGCGCAGTTTTGATGGTACGCTCCGTCGATTGCCGGGCACGCGCGCTGGAGCGGCGCATATTCTCCTGCGCGTGCTTTTTCATCTGCTCTTTCGGCAGGTCGGAAGCCTGCTTCTTGATGGGACCGGAGGGACGGCGAACGCCGTCCGCCGCGCCATGCGTGGAATCCGCCGCCCGTTTCGCGTCCCCGGCACGGTGCCGCGCGTCCTTTATCTTCCTCGCAGCCTTGCTGCCCTGCTTTTTCACCTGATGGGCGGCTTCACGCACGGTGTTATCGGCCTTCTCCGTTATCTTATCCTCGGCGTACTCGGCAGGGGAAGCGTGCTCCCGTCCGTCCTGCTGGGCCCGTTCGGTTCCATCCTTCGTGCGAACAAAGGCATCCTTCATGCGCTCCGTGGCAATCCCGGCCTTATCCAGCGCGCGAATGTCCCGCTTGATTTCGCGGATCTTTATGGTTTTACTCAAAAGCTCACCTCCCTCGAAAGCTATCACAAGCCCGCTATACCAGAATAGGGCGGACTGCTCCGGCAATCCGCCCGTATCAAGGGATAAACCCAAAGCCTACAGGGTTTCTTCACCAGGCTTGGTTTATTAGAGGAAATCTGTTATTCGAGAAGCTTGGATAAATCCTAATATAGATGGGCTTTCAACCTTGTCTTCTCGAATAACAGTACCGTTCTCCTGTACAATAATTTTGCTTTAAGCAAAAAAATACAGGAGGTTTTCACATGGAAAACAACACTAAGTCAATCAAGTTTTTATCTGTCCGATTATGCGAATTGATAGAATCGGAGGCGTACACCGCAAGCACCACAAGGGACATGCAATTTATCCTCAAGACGTTATCGTCATATATGGATAGTCATTCCCTTGTGGAGTATACGCCTGAAATCGGAGAGCAGTTTGTTGCATATTGTGATAGTCAGTTGCGCATATGCTCTTCCCGTATCTCACGCGCCAAAAACATTACAGGAAAGCTGAACCGATTACTTCAGGGACTAGACGGAAGGGACGCGCTATTGCCGGACATGTCCAAGAGATTCGAACTGCCCGATGAACTTATGAATCCCCTTCAAGAATATCTCGTTGATTGCGCAAGAAAAGGAAACAGACAGAGCACGATCGACTACAAGTATTGGATTTGCGGCAGATTCCTGGAAAACCTCTTGGAGTTGGGTTGCATAGGAATCCGGGACGTGACGGGAGAGCACGTGCAAACGGCATTCCTGTCTTTGGGATTCACGAGATACTGGGAACGGGTTGGGCTATTTCTGCGCTTCCTCTTTGATAGCGGCCATCTGGAGCAGAACTATTCAAGGCTCATCCTGCGTCACCGCAACCCCATGCCTCAACCTACTGTGTATTCTCCGGAAGAGATCTCCGCTGTCGAGGGCTCCTTCGACCTGTCTACTCCAAGTGGGGCCAGAAACCATGCCATCACGCTGCTCATGACACGCTACGGCATTCGCGCCTGTGATGTCGCCGCATTGACCCTCGGTGACATCGACTTTGAGAATGATCGGCTGCATTTCACGCAACAGAAGACAGGCGACCCCTGGGAGGGGGAATTGCTGCCTGAGGTAAAGGTGGCCTTGCAAGACTATATAGGGAATGCCCGTTGGAACATTGAGGGATACGCCGGCGTATTCGTGTCCCTCGCGCCGCCCTATGCGCCAATCGATTATCGCGCAATCAACACGATGGTAGGAAACCAATTCAGGTACGCAAAGATTGATGTCGCCGGAAGAAGGCACGGCAGCCGTGCGTTCAGGTCATCCGTCGCTAGCAATATGATAAACGACGGCGTTTCAACAGAAGTCGTCCGCAGGGTTCTAGGACACGGCACCAAGCATGCGCTCAAGCACTATGCCAGGATTGACATAGAGAGCATGAGGCTCTGTCCGCTTCCCGTGCCGGAACCTACGGGGAACTTTTCGGACATTCTGTCTGGGAAGGGGGCGTTTCCCCGTGTTTGAAAGCATTTTATCAAAGGAAATGAACTCCTTTCTGGAGCTTCGGAGGAGCAGCGTCGGCCTGCAGACATTTGCGCATGACATAGCCACACTGGCCAAACTGGACCACCACTTGGCTGAGCACGATTACCGCAAAAAAGACCTGTCCGAGGAAATCCTTTTCGCATGGATACGGACGCTCAGCGGGAAAAGCAAGACAGTGAAAGAGAAGGTACTCACCGTCAGGAACTTTGTGAGGTACCTCAATGGGATGGGAGGCCATTCTTTCCTGCCGGACGCCCCGAAGGTGAAGTCGGACTATATTCCTTACATCTATTCGGATGAAGAACTGCTGCTCATCCATTACGCTGACAATTTGGAATCAAGGGTGCCGAAAGCCTGCTGTGCCCATTTGCCGGCAATGATTCCGATGATTCTGCGTATCTTGTATGGATGCGGAACCAGGGTCGGCGAGACAATGGCCTTGAGAAGAAAAGACATTGACTTCAAAGCGCGTACAATTTTCCTCCGTGAGACAAAATACTCAAAAGAAAGGCGGATTCCTGTCCACGATACCTTGATAAGCATAGTGGAGAGATACTGTCTGGCGCTTGGAATTATGCTGTCCCCTGAGGCATACCTTTTCCCCGGCAGAAAACCGGGTTCTCACTTTGTAAAGCGGCAGGTACAGAATTGGTTTTCAGAATTATTGAAGCTTGCGCACATCGACCAAAGAGAGAAGGAACTGTATGAGCGAGGGGCATCCTTGCATTGCTACCGTCATGTCTTCGTGCTGAAGTCTATGCAGCAGTTGGAAGCGGCAGGACATTCCGTTGACATGAACGATCTGCTTTTACCGACCTATCTCGGTCATGAGTGCCTGCTTGACACTGACAGGTATATGCGGTTTTCCGGCGCGCAGGTACCGGAGTCATTAGATGCGTTTGAAGCTTTTTCCATCGGGCTGATCCCGGAAGTGGAGGTGCCGTATGAAGACGAATAAATCAGAGTTTGAGTTCGTCTCCTTACTTGGGAAGTTCTTCACGGACTATCTCCCAATCTCTGTAAACGCCAGCCCGAACACCATTAAATCCTACAAGTGCACATTCAGACTAATGTTTCAGTATATGGGTGACGTGGCGAAGATAGATACCGGTCGAATCACCTTCGAGATGCTGGACTTTGACTTGCTCACCAGTTTCTTTGACTGGCTGGTGATCGAACGGAAGAACAGCAGAACAACAGCGAAGATACGGATTGGCGCACTGTCATCGTTTGCCGAGTACGCACAGAATCGAAACTTGGAGGCCGGGTATGTCTTCAGAAACAGCCTGGAGAGAATCTACAAGAAATCGTTCAGGCGCGTAAAGGGGAAACAGCGATGTGCGTTTACCCGCCAAGAGCTGGAGATTTTCTTTTCTATGCCGGACACTTCCGGCAAGATCGGGTGGCGAGACCTCGTACTTTTAGTCGTGATGTATGCCAGCGGCGCAAGAGCGCAGGAAATTTGTGACCTCACCGTAAGGGACATTGCGTATGACAAAAACGGTAATGCGATCCTGACGCTCTTGGGCAAGGGGAATAAGCCGCGGCGTGTCAAGATAACAGCCGATGCCACCGAGCTATTGGACAAGTACATCGCCTACAGGAAAATCGGCGATCAACCGAACCGCCATGTGTTCTCCAGTCAAAGAAACGAGCAGATATCCGTGTCCTGTATCGAGGAGGTCTTCACGAAATACGAGAAGATGGCCAAGGCCGCCCATCCAGACAAATTCTGCGCCGGACGCTACACCCCGCATGTCATGCGCCATACGACCGCATCCCATCTGGTCGAGGCCGGTGTCCCGCTTGCCGTCGTGAAGAACATTCTCGGGCACGCTTCGATTCAGTCAACGCAGATCTATGTGGAAATCACCCAGCAGACCGTTGATCAGTCCATAAAAGAATGGAGCGAGAAGTGGTTTCCTAAGGACGGCATCAGAGAGGCGCTACTGCCGAAAATCCAGAACTCTTTACCGGAGTTCTTGCAGTAACACTGCTTACGTTATTCAAGAAGAAAGTTGATAAGGCCTCGATATACGGGGCCTTATCTGACTTTCTCGAATAACTATATTCCTCTAATAAACTAAACCATCCGAGATCTCGGATGGCTTCGTCGTCATCAGCTTATACAGCCGGGTTTGGCGTGGAAATCTGTTAATAAACGGGACGAGAGCGCTGCCATATTTGATCAGGCCACAGCCTGCGTCCGCGTTAGTGATATAGCTCATCTGTTCACTGGAAATGCTCAGCAGCTTGGACAGTTTTTCGCGGTCACTCGCCGCCTGGTTGAGCATGACGATGAACTCAGAGTTGGAAAGCATAGTGCTGGCCAGCACGGAATCCAGAATGTACTCCACATTCTGTGTAATGGCCGTGGGATATGCGTTTCTCTTTCTGAACCTGCGCCACGCGGAATTGAAGAAAGAGCCGCTGTGCTCGTTTTCAAAGACCACATGGAACTCGTCGATAAAGATGTGCGTCCGTTTTCCCGCCGCCCAGTTTTCCGTCACGCGGTTGAGCATGGCGTCGGTTATGACCAGCAGGCCCATGGTTTTAAGCTGCTTTCCGAGGTCCATGATGTCGTACACGATCATACGGTTATTCACGTCCACATTGGTCGGGTACGCGAAGGCGTTGAGGCTCCCGGAGGTGAACAGCTCCAGGGACAGCGCAAGGTCGGCGGCTTCCTTCTCAGGCTGCGCCAATAATTCCTCGCGCAGCGTGACCAGCGTGGGCACATCGCCGCTTTGTTTGAACGCCCGGTAGACGTTCTCCACGCAGCGGTCGATAATGCTTTTCTGCTTCGGCCCCATACCGCCCTTATCAAGCTGTTCAAACAGGGAGAGCACAAACTCGGATTTGTCGATGACAGGATTGCCGCCGTCGCCATAACCCTCCACCATGTCGAGCGCGTTGATGTGGTCGTCGCTGCCCGCCGCGATACGAATGACTTCGCCGCCCATGGCGCGCACCAGAGATGCATATTCGCGCTCGGGATCGCAGACCAAAATATCATCGTCGGTGGCAAGGGCAAGGAAAGCAATCAGTTCCTTGGCACTAAAGGATTTGCCGCTGCCGGGAACGCCCAGCAAAAAGGCATTGGCGTTTAGGAGCTTTGCTTTATTGCACATGATGAGGTTATGGGAGATGGCATTCTCGCCAAAATACACGCCGCCCGTGTCCATGATTTCCTGTACCCGGAACGGAATGAGCACCGCCAGGCTTTCGGTGGTCAGTGTCCGCAGCGCGTTTATTTTTCGCAGGCCGATGGGCAACGCTGTGTTCAGCCCGTCCATCTGCTGGTATTTGAGCGTGGCAAACTGGCACAGGTGCTTGCGGGCCGTGGTCAAAAGCGCTTCGGTATCCGCGTCAAGCTGCTCTAAGCTGTCGGCGGTATGCACCAGCGTGAGCACGCCGAACATCATGCGCTGATCACGGGTGGTCAGGTCGTCCAAAAACTCCTTGCTCTCCTTGCGCTGCAATTCCATGTCATACGGTATCACGGCGGAAAAGTTGTTGTTCTGGTTCTGGCGGCGCTGCCAATTTGTTATATTCGTCTCAACCCCCAGCAAGCGGTTTTCCACCTCGCGTACCGCTTCGTCCGTGGGCACGGGGATCACGTCGATGCTCAGCATGAGGTTGCGGTTCAGATCGGTCAGCTCCGTCACCATATCGTCCTTAATATAGGAAGCGTATTCCCGCAGGAACAGCACCCGCCCGTAGCGGTCGCCCATCTTGAAGTGATCCGCTTCAAACTCAAGGGTATCCGGGCAAATGAAATCCCGGAAATCGTGGCCCTTTCGCATGGTTTCGGAAAGCTCAAATCGAAAGCTGGTTTCCTCGCCCGTGCGGTAGAAGTCATGCAGCGCTCTCAGCTTCTCCGTGGCGTCCATCTCGGTGCAGCGGGAACCCAGACGCATGAAATGGGCGATGAGGTCAGCGCCCACGCGGGCGAAATAGTTTTTCGCTTCCTCAATGTTCTTTTTGCATACGGAGATGGTCACATATTTTTCCTGCACCATGCTGTTCGCGGCGGTGGCTTTGTCCATGAGCATTTTGTTATATTCCTTGCGGTAGAGGTCCAGTCCATCCTCTTTGAAAGGAATTAAGATTGCCTTTTCAAAGTCCGCTTTGTTGAGCCTTCGGTTGGCGATGGTGATTTTGGTGGTCGCGCCGCTGTCAAAGGAGTTTAATAGCTCGCTGTACTCCAGAAACATGGCCTCCTTATCCTCGCGGGAGGCCACGGCGTAGTTGATGTCGGTAAACTTGAAGGTCCTGGCGTACTTATTGCGGCCAACAAGAAAAATGCCATCCTCCCAAATGCACGAAATGGGGATGGCCTGCTGCACGCTTTTCGGAACGGCGAACCTTTCCTTGTCCTGTTGGAACAGGTTTCTCAGTGTTTTAATGGCCATGTCGCTTCATTTCCTCCTTTGCGTCGTTGCATACTGCGTTTTGTGTGTTTCCGCGCAAACGCGAAAACAGGTACGCTCCAAAACTTCTTCTTTTCCCGCGCGGCAAATTGCGCGGGAGCCTTTTGTCCTCAATAACGCCCTTTAAGGCTTCATAATAGATGTTGACAGGCTGGAAAATCAGGCGTTTAGGCATGAGAAACTCGGATTTGATCCAGGCCCACACGAACTGCTCCGCCGTCATGCCGTGGTAGCTGATAAAGCCCATGGCGGCAAAGGGCGCAACGCTGACGATGCACATCCAGCTCACGGTTTCCATACCGAAATACGGTCGGATGACAAAGTACAGCGCCACGGCCACGCCGCAGGCACAGACAGAAAAAAAGAACTGCCTCAACGACAGTCCGAAGAACATGGATTCGGTATAAGCCCGAATCTCCCGGTTGATCTTGACTTCCAATAGAATACACCTCCAAAAATAGATTGTTTACCGTGCCCCGGTGTCCTTCGCAGGCGCTTTGGGCTGCATCTCGGTCGGCCTTTGCCCGTCCAGCGGCCTGACAAAATCCACGTAGTTCAGGGCATAGATGCGTTGTCATTGAGCTGGCGCTGCCACGCACCCTCCGTAGGCGACCAGTGAAATCCCTTATGCTTCAAAACGCCGCATTGCTCTTTGGTGGGCCGCTCGTCAAACATGAGCTGCAAACGGTTCAGCTCGGTGTTGATGACCGCCTCTCCCCCATCAAACTGCCAGCCCACAAAGCCCACCTCGCGGTTGTGGGAGATTTCCTCGATACGCTTTTGCAGCCGTTTGATCTCCGCGTTGTTGTTTGACAGCTCATACGACGGAAAGGGTTGCTTATCCCACGAATAGGCGTTTTGTAACCGCACGTCCAGCTTGGCAGCGTCAGCCTCCGGCATATCCGGGAAGCCCTGACAGGTGCCGTGTTTTCTGAAATAAGCGTTGACCGCCTTCATATGCTCCTGCGCTTTCCGGCAGGCGTCCAGCTTCCCGGTCAGCTTTTCCAGAGCCTGCGGATCACTGGATGAAATGGGTTTACTCATGATTTTCCCTCCTTCGTTCAGTGACAATACTTCCTGCTGCGCCGCGCGTAGCTTTTCCTCAAGACAGCAGCAGGCTTCAAGCCGGCAGCCCCGCCGCTTCCCGGCGCTAAACCGGCAATACACGCAGGCACAGTCCTGCACGGTATATCCTTGAAACCGCTGATATATCCTCACATTCTGTTTCATGCGCGTTCACCTCACAGGCCCATCATCTCTCGCACAACACGATCGGCCATCTTCACGGTGCCGACGAGTACGAGCATATTGAAAATCAGCTCACCTATATAGCTCCACACCTGCGTGACCGCCGCCGCGTTCGGGTCTACAGCGGGCGGCGACGCGGCAAACACAGAGAAGATAATGCAGGCAAGCACGATGATCGCCCCCTCCAGACAGACGGCGGCGTAGCTCTTGATGAACGCCTTGCCCACGCTCTGGCTCGGTTCTCCCGCAAAGGCCGCCAGCGGCACCGGCGCGATGGCGGTATAGAGATAGAGCTTAAAAAAGCGGCCGTACACCGACATGATCATAATGAAGGACAGCACCGTTATGAACAGCCCGCCCAATAGCGTCACCGCCCAAAGCGGGATGCTGCCAAAAAAGTCCACGTTCTCAATCGCCGTCACGATGCTGTCGGGTAGCACCATTTCACTCACCGCACCGAAGCCTGCCGCATTCATGATGGTGCTGATTATACCCTGTACGATACTAAAGAGGGCCATCATCAGCTCCAGGCCGTAGGTGATCGCGGCCTTGGCCAGTACGAAACGGATAAACAGCTTGACTGCGTGCTCGGGCTTTTTTACCTCGGCAAAGCTGCCGCAGGTTTTCACGACGCCCACAACAAAGAACAGCACCAAAAGAGCCAGACCAATGGCCTGAACGGCACCGTGGATGTCCACGATGACGTTCCAGATGCCGCCGCCCTTGAAGGCTTCGGGGCTTTGGGTCAGCAGCTGCCATATTTCAGAGAGCTTGTCGTTCCATGTGTCCAGTGCGTTTTGCAGGTTATCTACAATCCAATTCAATCAACATACCTCCCTCGCAAAGAATCGGGACCGATTTCCCTTACCCGCCCCTTGCCGGACGAACCTGTTACTTTCGAATAAATTCGTAAACTCAAAGCCATATTCTGATTTAATAGAATTAACACAGACATAGTTTCACCTCCTTTTGCTTTGCTGGGCTTCTTGCAAATCACTTGTTTAATTAAAATAATGTTAAATACTCACAACCTTTCGATATATACAAAAAGCAACCGACATCAGCCGATTGCTCTTTGCATGGAGATTTTTTGTGATTGCGCGATACAGCCTCAGAGCTGTTCCTGTACATACAATATATATTCGTTAAATTATATAGCTGACAACAAAGATAGACACTGAATATCATTTCTGTACATATCCTAAGGATATATAGATCATTGTGATAAGGTTGGTTATCATGCAAAGCAGAAACAATAAAAAAGCATTGAATATGGGAGGCCTCACAGACGTACCTGGTATACTGGTCGGCAATGCCGAATATGTCAACGAACGCACGGGATGTACGGTGATCTTTTGCCCCAAAGGGGCAGTTCCCGGCGTTTACGTTGGCGGTGGCAGCCCCGGCACCATGAATACTGATATCATACACCCCGGCGAAAGTGAATATCCTGTGTATGGCCTCCTGTTGACTGGCGGTAGCTTCTTCGGACTACCGGCCTCATGCGGTGTAATGCGTTGGATCGTTGAAAAAGGGCTTGATCAGGTTCCTCTTGTACCCGCAGCGGTTATTTTTGATCTTCTTTATTCCAATGGTGCAGCACCAACTGAAGCTACGGCATACGCTGCTTGCCAAGCTGCAAATTCGGGACCTATCGCTGAAGGGAATGTAGGTGCCGGGACGGGTGCTACAATAGGTAAAATTTATGGCAAGCCCATGAAAGGCGGTTTAGGGAGCGCCTCGCTGCACATCCCAGGCGGACCTACAGTGGCGGCATTAGCCGTGGTCAATGCTCTTGGTGACATTTGGGACAATGGCCGTATCGTCGTGGGAGCGCTGAATCCAGATGGAACCTTTGTCAACCAAACAAGGGCGATGTTGAACGGTGTGCCTTCTCCGCTATATTACCGGAGCACGACGATTGCAGTAGTCGCTACAACGGAGCGTTTGAGTAAAGCTGAAGCCAATCGTGTGGCAAGACTTGCCGACGACGGGATGGCCAGAGCTATCTCTCCCAACCATACGCAATGGGACGGCGATACAATTTTCTGCCTTTCACTTGGAACTACGACCAGCAACATGATCGGGATGCCGTCGTAACGATTGTTGGCACGGCAGCCGCAACAGTCATGGAGCAGGCTATCATTCGCGGAGCGCTGGCTGCGCAACAGGTAGACTTAAGCAAAAATGACTAAGAATTATTTAATTACTGTTGGAAGCAAAGTCCTGTATCGGTATCCAAGGCGTATAGCCGGGGTCGTCGCCGCGACCTCGGCCTTCACGCTAATATTCTCGTATACGTTTTGATTCCAAACACGAGAAAGCTTTGCCATACGCCTGTCCTACCTCCTGAAAATTTCGAAAGTAGTATATTAAGTTTACATGTCTATAACACCGGACTCAGCCCGTAATGAGGGTCAGTATCTCCTTCGCAAAGGTAATAATGACGCCTCCTGCCAGCGTGAGGAATCCGTTGGCCCGCTGGCTTGGATCGTGGGATTTGAGCGAAAGCCCGATCTGCACAATGCCGAACCCCAGCAGTATGAGCCCTATCGCGCGGATGAGCCCGAATATGAAGTCGGAAAGGTTATTGACCACCTGTATGGGGTCGTCTGCTCCAGCGGCAAAAGCCGTGGTGCTGAACACAAGCATCAGTGCCAGCACGGCGTAAACGACAAGGGCCTTGCGAAGTCCCTTACCCATGGGCAGCTTTTGAGTATTCTTGTTTTTCATGGTATCAAGCCTCCTGTTTTTTGGATTGGTATAGCGCTTGCATGTCCTCCTCGGACAAAAGCTCGAAGGTGATCTCCCCAGACGCAAGCGGCTCAAGCCTGGGCATGTCGCCCGTAGGTTTTACAAACGCAAGAGACGCCACCGCCTGGGTCACTTCGCCGTGCCGGTATGCCTCGCCACCGCCGTCCGTGGTGTGAGAAACATGGGGATGCCGGAGAATATCGTACTTTTCATCCATAACGGGGCGCTCACCGCGCACAAACAAAAGCGCGTAGCGGTTGTCCAGCATACGCACCTCATCCGGGGTCAGCAGCTCGCGCCCGGTAATCTGGTAATTGGTCGAATAGTTCCCGCTGCGGCCCGTACTCTTGCCGTAGGTGTTGGTGTCAATGGTGGACTTGCCCAGGAGCGATTCGCTGATGAGCTTGTGTGTAGAGGTTTCGTTGCCGCCCAGGTAGAGAAATTCATCACAGTTGCCCATAATGCTTTCCCATTGCTTTTCAAAGAGCGCCTTTAGCTGCGCGATGTTTTGCAGGATGATGGACACCGACACGTTGCGAGAGCGCATAACGGAGAGAATTTTCTCAAAGTCGTCCGGCAGGCTGACGTTTGCGAACTCGTCCATCACAAAATGCACATGCACCGGCAGGCTCCCGCCGTGCTTATGGTCGGCACAGTGGAATAGCTGCTGAAAAAGCTGCGTATAAAGGATGGACACCAGAAAGTTGAAGCTGGTGTCGTTGTCGGGTATCAGGGCAAAGAGCGCCACCTTTTTCTCCCCGATGGAGAACAGGTCCAGCTCGTCCGCAGCGGTCAGCGCCGCCAGGCTGTACAGATTGAACTTTTCCAGCCGGGACGCCAGCGTGATCTGGATGGACTTTAGTGTCTTGGCGCTGCCGCTATGGTAATCGCGGTAGTATTTGAGCGCGATATGCTCCGGCTCCCGCATCTCTAGACGGTTAAACAGCTCATCCAGTGGGGATTGGTATTCGTCGTTGTCCTCACGCACTTCGCCGGCGCGCAGCATCTCCATGACCATGGAGAAATTCTGTTCTTCCTCCGGCGCTTCATATAGCAGATAGAAGATGAGCGCCAGCAGCAGCATGCTTGCCGCCGTATCCCAAAAAGGGTCCTGGGTCTGCGCGCCCTTGGGCGTGGTGGCCTTAAAAAGGTTCGTCACCAGCTTTTGCACATCGTTGTCTGAAATAAGGTACACGAACGGGTTATAGCAATGGCTGCGCTCCATGTTGATGAGATCCAATATCCGCACGTCGTAGCCCTTCGCTTTGAGCAGGCGTCCGGTGTCCCGCAGGATTTCGCCCTTGGGGTCGAGAACCACCATGCTGGTGTTGGCCTGCATGACGTTGGGTTTGGCGTAAAAGCGGGTCTTGCCGGAGCCGCTGCCGCCCACCACCATGATGTTGAGGTTGCGTCGGTGCTTTTTCCCATCCAGCCCGATGCGTACGTTTTGGGTGAGCAGCTTGTTTTGCGCAATCGCTTTATCCCGGTACTTTTTGCAAACGGAGGCGGCATCGCCCCATCGGGCACTGCCGTGCTCCTCGCCCTTGCGGTAGTTGCGGCGGGTGGAAAGATATATGCCGATCCCCATCCCGTAAGCGAGCAAAAAAAGAAGGACAGTTTTGAGGCTGTCCTTCATCCATACGATGTGAAAGGGATCGTCCAGCGACGGTGGCAGACCTTGCAGGATTTCGGCAAGCCCGCCGCTCACCAATGGGGCGATCAGCAGCGCCAGCCAGACCACGGGAATAACGCCACAGATGCATAAGATAAGGATGGTCTGTCGGTCACTCGCATTCTTCATCGTCATTCACCGGCTCCGGCTCAGGGCTGCCCAGGCTTTCAATACACTGCCACATATTCAGCGCTCCCCTCTGTCGATACTTTTCTTTTCTTTTTTGGTCGGCGCATCGATCACCTTGAGTAGCACCTCATCCACCGCGTCAGTGGAGCGCTGCTCCCGTAAAAGCTCGTTGCGCTTGTCGTTCAAGGAGTGGAAGACGACGCCATACTCGTATTTGTCCATTTCAAGGACTCTCGTTTCGTCCTGCATTGGGAACCCTCCTTATCTTTCATGGTCCTGCTGCCGTGGTGACCTGCCTTGCTCCAACGCTTTGGACATGCGGGCGGATATATCCGCCGCCGTATCCCGGATGGCCCGACAGCTCGCCCCGGATGTCCTGTGCCTCCATACTGGCAAAGGTGTCCGGCAGGCGGGAGAAATCATAGCCCCTGGTGTCGATGCCGTATTTTCTGCACAGCATATATGACACGCAGTAGGCCCTGATGGCGTTGGTACTGCGGTCATATGCGGGATCGCCGTTCGCGTATTCCGCATGGGCCAGCTCCACGGCGACGTTGCGGAAGATGTCCGCGCCGTCCATACCCTTGCGCACAAAGATGATATTCCGCTGCGGGTCAAGCAGCGCGCCCTGTCCGACCTGCTCCATATTTTCCGTTGCCTGCACGGCGGTAGGCGCACCCGTGATGAGCGCTTTTATCAGGACGCGTTCATCACGACTCACCTGGGGCTGCATACGCGCGCGCACCGTGGTCTGCGTAATGTCGAACACCTTCTTGGGGTTATACGATACGCCGATGGAACCGTCCTCGCGGGTGTATTCGTCGCCCGGCTCCAGAATGACGATGCCCTTCTGGTTCTTCTTCACAAAACCGCCCTGGTCTTTCCAGTAATCGAAATCTCCGATTTTTTGCGCGTCGGGCTTTTGCGCCGTGATGAGCAGGGCGTTGCCCACGGAATAACGGTCGAAGCGGCTCTGCACGTCCAGATAGGTCTGGAAACTCGTCCCGTCCCGCACGATGTCCTCGGCGGTGCGGTCGATCAGATCAAAGGCGCTGCTGCGCTCGGCCTGCTTTTTCGCCGCCCACGCCTCCTTGTCAAAGGCGTCGTCCGGCTGGTATGCGGATTCCTGCGCTTTAGGCGCGTCAAAAATATCGTCAAAGTTACTCATGAAAAATTACCTCTCTTTCGATCTTTTCTGTTTCCTGGGTCTTTGCTGCGGCTGCTTGTGCTGCGCGGGCTTATTTTGTTTTGCCTTGGACTCGCGCTGCGGTTCCTCGCGCCTTGGGGCTTCCGCCTCCTGCTTCTTTACCGCCTTGATCTGCTTCAATTCCTCCCGCACGGAAGGGCGCATGGAAGACGCTTTCTCGGGCGGTTTAGTAGTACCCTCGGCGGAGCTCCTTGGTTTCTCTGAGATAGGCTCGGACGGAGGGGATTTTTCCGTCTTCGCCACCATGGGGTTTTCGGGCTGCGCCTGCTCCTTCTTTAAGGGCTTTTCAAACAGCTCGTCCACCACCTTGTCCGTGGCGTCCTTCTCCGGCACGGTCTTCTCCGGCGCTGCCGGGGCTTTATCCGCTTTGGACTTTTCGATGTCGGCGCGTACCGTCGCGGTGTTGACGGCTGCGAAATTGAAGCGCTCAACAATATCGTTGATTCTTCTGGCATCCTCGACGCGCACCATCACCGGCGTGATGCCGTCCGGGCTGCCCTTGGGGTCGCGCATGACGCAATAGAGAATACCGTACTGCTTAGCCTTCTCCACAAACATCTGCATGTCGCTGTTTTTGACGTTGAAAACATCCAGCTCCTTGCCGCTTCTGAGCATGGTTTCCAGCCGCGCCCGGCCCTTCGTCTTTTTCTGCTGACTCAAAATGGTATACAGCAAAACCGCAAGATTTTTCGCACCCGCGCCGGCCAGCCGTATGGCAACCTCCACGCCGTCCAGCGTCATTCTAAAGACCTGTTCTGCCGCCTCGCCTGAATGATTCATGGCTCTTTTCCTCCTTTTCCTGTTTTTCGTCTTCACGGACAGCTTTGAGCTTTTCGGCCATTACGCCCGAACGCCCGGTAATACCGTCACATAGCTTCACCTCCCCGCGCAGCTTGGATAGCTCTTTAGTGATTGCGGAAATATCCGCTTTCAGTATGGCAAGCTGTTGCTCATCCCCGGCGCTGCGCAGCCTGTTTTTCAGCCGCTTGCGGTCGCCCGTGAGCGTTTCCATCTTCTTTTGCAGACCTTCCTTATATGAAGAGAGCTGCCCGGCGGTATCGATGCGATTCCGCGCAAGCAGCCTTGCTTCTTGAGAAATGGTTCTCATTCTTCGCACATCCTCCCGCAGGAGGAAATGCGGGTTCTTAAGGGATGCCCGGCCCTTGGGGAGAATACCCAGCTTATAACAGTAATGCAGGTACAGCCCGCGCAGGCCGCCGATGCGCCTGGCCTTTTTTATATCACCTTTGAAGCGGACCACGGTAACGGTTTGCTTTGGCGGCGGAGCCTTTGGTCTCGTTCGGGTCCCGGCAGAGAGGATACGGCGGCAAATAGCGTCCAGCGTATAGTCCTCGCCAAAGTTGCGGGCAAGACGGAAGAACCGCTCCTTGCCCGGTGGCCGCACGGAAATATCCTTGCCCAGCTTGATCTCATATCCCATGCCGCGCAGATTATAAAAGAACTGCCGGTCAGTCACGGCTTCGCTGATGGCCCGGTCCACGTCCTTTTTGATGAGGCCGCGCCATGTGGGTTTGCCTTGCTGATCGGCGCGCCATTCACCGTACTGCTTTGACTTGCCACCAATGGGGTTTTCAACGACCGAAAGCCCGAATTCCCGGCACAGCTTATCCGACGCTTTGCGCATTTCCATATAGGTGTCCGTGCAGTCGTTGTAACGGTAGCCATCCGCGAACGATACGGAATTCAGCACAAAATGGTTGTGGATATGGTTTTCCTTATCCAGATGGGTGGCGACAATGACCTGAAACCGTTCGCCCCAAAGCTCTTTTGCCAGCCGGATGCCGATTTCATGGGCCGCGTCCGGCGTCGCTTCGCCGGGGGCAAAGGACTGGTAGCCG
>JAEWBO010000021.1 GCA_023391105.1 Bacillota bacterium | reverse complement strand
CCAATGGGGGTGGGCCCTTTGGGGGGGCGGGGGTGGGCCGCCCCCCCCTATAGTCCTACGCCTCATCAATCCGCATAAGCAACAACATAAAAGTCCGAAGAAATTCTCTCCGGACTTTGTCTTTTCTGCTTCTTAGTTGCCGACGTACATGTTGCCGTACGGACGCTTGCTCTTGGGCGCGTACTTCGTGAACTGACTCAAGGTGACCCTGCTCACGTCCTCGCCGAAATAGGAAGAATAGTCGCTGAGCACCTGCTTTAAATACGCCTTGTCGTCATCGTCAAGCGGCTGCGAAGAAATCTCGCGACCCATCAGCTCCTCCTGCACACGCCCGCGGATATACATCCTGCCGCCGTGCATACCGGTGCCGAAAAATTTGCCGACGGAATATTCCTTCTTGCCAAGCCCCAGACCCAGCACCACGATACGTCCGCCCGCCATATACTCTCCGAGGAAATCGCCCGCTTTTGTACCGATCACGATTTTCGGAATCTTGTCCATGTACTCCTTCATGTGAATGCCGCTGCGGTATCCGGCGTAGCCTTTTATGAAAAGCTCGCCGCCGCGCATCGCATACCCCATGATATCGCCGCAGTTGCCGTGAATGATCAGCTTGCCGTCGTTCATCGTGTTCGCAATGCCGTCCTGCGCGTTGCCGAACACCTCGATTGTGGCGCCGTCCATATAACACGCGCTGTCGTTGCCCAGCGTGCCGTGAATATTGAGCTTTGTGTGGCTCGTGAGGCCGCAGCCGATATAGCGCTGCCCGTAAACCTCGCGCACCGTGATTTCCCGCGGTTCCTGCGCCAAAGTCTTTATTTGCTTGTTAAGAATGCTGTAATAGGTATTGCCAGCGATCAAGTCCATTATAACAACCCTTTCTTAAGAAGAAATTCTCTCTTTCATTTTTTCGCACCCCAGCGCGTTGAGACCAAAATTATCGTCCGTTAATGTCTTGCCCAGCGAGGAAAGAGGAATCTTCTCGCTGATCAGATACGTGTATATACCGGCGCGATCCACATCGGCCACGAGTATCATCCCCACCAGCTTGTCATCCTTCACAAAGAACCGCTTGGTTGCGCCCGTCTTCTCGTTGCGCTTCATCTGCACCTCGATGCCTTCGCCGCCCTGCACACCCGCAGTGATGATCGAAAGCCCGAAGAACCCGACTGCGTTCATGGGGAACACGCCGTCAAAATCATCCTTGCTGCCGCACATGTCGTATGCCGCTGCACGTCCCTGCGCATAAGCGTTGGGCCACAGCGCCATGATCTTGCGCTCGCCTGTGATGATATCCACGCCCTCGGTCACATCGCCCGCTGCGTATATATCCTTCACATTGGTGCGCATCACGTCGTCCACGATGATGCCGCGGTTCACTTCCACGCCCGCCGCCTTGGCTTCAGCCACGTTGGGCCGCACGCCGACACCCATCACGAGCACGTCGCAGGGGAGCTCGGTGCCGTCTTTGAGAATGACTTTTTCGACCTTCTCGTCGCCGACCACCTTTTCAACAGTGATGCCGAGATGGAACGTGATGCCGTTTTCTTCAAGGCGCTTTTGGACTGGCGCTGCCGCCTGCTCGTCGAGTATCATGGACAGCACGCGCGGCGCCAGCTCGACCACGTGCACGCTGCCGGTCACCGGAGCGAGACCCTCTGCGGCCTTGAGACCGATTAACCCTGCGCCCACCACGACCACGCGGCTCTGCGGATTGATCAGCTTCTCGATGCCCAATGCATCGTCGTATTTGAGGAACGTGAATACGTTACTCTGATTCGCTAAGCCTTGTGTGGGCGGCACGAACGGGGAAGACCCCGTTGCGATGAGCAGCTTGTCGTAAGCCACACTTTTGCCATTATCCAGCGCCACCTTTTTGGCCTTGGGGTCAATCGAGACCGCCTTTGTGCCAAACATCGTGGTCACGTTGTTTTTCTCGTAAAAGTCCTTCTTGCGGTAAACCATGTTGTCAGGCTTCACCTTGCCCGCGAGATAGTAGGAGATCAGCGGACGCGAATACACATGATGCGTCTCGTCCGATATTACTGTGATGGAACCGTTTTTGTCACATTTGCGCAGCCCCTCGATGCAGCCGACGGCGGCGGCGGAATTGCCGATAATCACATACTTCATAGCGATTCCCCCCTGTCTTCATATTTGAGCGCGTTGTTCGGACAGTGCTTTACGCATTCGGGCTCGCCCATGGCTGCACACAGGTCACACTTGGCGGCCACTTTCTTGTTGCCCTCGTCACGCACGATCGCGCCGAACGGACATGCGAGCACGCACGTCCAGCAGCCCACGCAACGCTCCGTCTCATTGAGCACGAGACCCGTTTCGGGGTCCTTCTGCATCGCGCCCGTGATACACGCCTGTACGCACTTGGGATCGTCGCAGTGTCGGCACTGAAGTGCAAAGTTGACCTTGTCTCCCGTCTCGATATGCAGCCGCTCCACTGGACGCGGATTTTCGAGCTTGTGCGCTTTGATAATGTCAAGAGTCTGCGAGTGCGATGTGCGGCAATAAACCTTGCACAAGCCGCATCCGAGACACCATTTTTCGTCAGCATAAACTTTTTTCATTTATTTAACCCCCGTCTATTCTCCGGCATGCTTGATGCCAAGAACATCAAGTTCCTTTTGGTTCAGGCCCACACCGCGCAGCATCAACCGGTTGCCGCGAAGGCTCTCGATGGCGTTGATGCCCATGCCGCCCAGCATTTCCTCGATCTCGTGCTTCCACGCGCTGATGAGGTTCACCAACCGCTGGTAAGCAATGTCCGGATTAAGGCGCTTGACAAGGTCGTCGCGCTGTGTCGCGATACCCCAGTTGCATTTTCCTGAATAGCAGTTCTGACACATATGGCAGCCGATCGCCAGCAACGCGGAGGAACCGATATAGCACGCATCCGCACCCAGCGCAATCGCTTTGACGATGTCGGCGCTGTTGCGCACACTGCCCGCCACCACGAGAGAGACCTGGTGCCGTATGCTTTCTTCCCTGAGCCGCTGGTCGACCGCGGCCAATGCCAGCTCGATTGGGATACCCACGTTATCACGCACGCGCTGCGGCGCAGCGCCCGTACCGCCGCGGAAACCATCGATGGCGATCACATCGGCGCCGGCTCTTGCAATACCCGACGCGATAGCGGGAGCGTTGTGCACCGCCGCGATCTTGACGGATACCGGCTTTGTATAATTTGTCGCTTCTTTGAGCGAGTAAATCAACTGCCGCAGATCCTCGATAGAATAAATATCGTGGTGCGGGGCGGGAGAAATCGCGTCGCTGCCCTGCGGAATCATGCGTGCCATCGAGACATGCTCGCCCACCTTTTCACCGGGCAGATGGCCGCCGATACCGGGCTTTGCACCCTGGCCGATCTTGATCTCGAGCATCGCGCCCGCGTTAAGATATTCAGCATGCACGCCGAAACGCCCCGAGGCCACCTGTACGATGGTGTTGGCGCCATATTGGTAGAATTCCTTCGCAAGACCGCCCTCGCCTGTATTATAGAGTATGCCAAGCTCTGTCGCCGCGCGCGCAAGTGCCTCATGTGCGTTGCGGGAAATGGAACCGAACGACATCGCGGAGAACATCACAGGCACCGACAGCTTCACCTGCGGCGGCATCTTCGTGATCAGCTTTCCGTCCTTGTCAAACTCGAGCTTTTCGGGCTTGCGGCCCAGGATGACGCCTGTCTCCATGGGTTCGCGAAGCGGGTCGATCGACGGGTTCGTCACCTGTGAGGCGTTAATCAGCATTTTGTCCCAGTAAATCGGGAACGGATTGGGGTTTCCCATGCCCGTCAGCAGCACCGAGCCCGTGGCTGCCTGCTTATATATTTCCTTAATTGTGCTGCTCGTCCAGTTCGCGTTGGGCTTAAACTCCAGATCGTTCACGCGGATCTTGAGCGCACGCGTGGGGCAAAGCGCGACACAGCGATGGCAGTTGACGCATTTTGCTTCATCCGCAACCATTTTGCCTGTATCGGGGTCCAGCTTATGCACCTCGTTGGCGCACTGCTTGGCACACACTTCGCATTGTATGCATCTATTTTCATCTCTTTCGACCAGATAGTCCGGCCAGCCAAGTTGTAAACTCATTGGTTATCCTCCAGCAGTCCTATAATTGGTTCTCCGCCGCGGGGCGCCCAGACCCTATCGGGGTTTGCGCAAATAATGCGGATGGCCGCTTCTTCACTTGCGACATACAGCATGTCGTCCTTTTCCGCCGCCACGAGAGATCTTAGCTTGATTCTGTCATTAAGCGCCAGCATTCCGCCCTCAAAACCAAGTATGATGGAGAACGGTCCATTCACAAGCGCCGAGCCATAAACGCCGCGTATTGCTTCGAATTTACGCTTATCTTCATCATTAAGCAGCTCAATTTCACGCCAGAAAGGCGCCGCCACCACGTTTACGGCCTCCTTGAGCGACATGCCGTGCTTGCGCACAAGCAGGTCGAACAGATAAGTGATGACCTCTGTATCCGTCATCAGCGTGCACTTATAGCCGAACATCTCAACAAAACGCCTGTTGGCATCGTACGAGGAGATTTCACCGTTGTGCACGATCGACCAGTTCAGCAGCGTGAACGGATGCGCGCCGCCCCACCAGCCCGGCGTGTTGGTCGGGAACCGCCCGTGAGACGTCCAAAGATAAGCGTTGTAGGTTTCGAGCTTGAAAAAGCGTCCGATGTCTTCGGGAAACCCCACACCTTTAAAAGCGCCCATATTCTTTCCTGACGAAAAAACATAAGCGCCTCTGAAATCCTCGTTAACTCTAAATACAAATTGAGCGACATATTCTTGTTCATCAAGTCCGGATTTTTGCAGTCTTTGCTTACGCGGATAGACGAAATAACGCCATATTAAAGGGCTCGAAGGAATCTCTTTGCTCTTTCTTGTGGGAATGACTTCTGCCTTTTCTATTTCAAAATGATGCTCGATTAATTCATCGACTGATGTTTTGGCAGCCATATCGTCATAGAACAAATGCAATGCATAAAGCTCTGCATATTCAGGGTAGATACCATAGCCTGCAAAACCGCCGCCAAGACCATTGCTTCTGTCGTGCATCAGCTCTATCGATTTTATAATGGATTCGCCTGAGAACCGCTTTCCACTTCGGTTAAGTATTCCGCTTATCGCGCAGCCGGACGGTATCCTGACTTGCCCCTCTTTTATCATTTATTCTCCCCCTCGGATGTTTCAGTGCGTTTCTTGATTAAGGAGAAACGCCCACGATAAAGTAAAGACGCCAACAAGACCTGTGTGAACAAGTCGCAAGAAATGTTCGATCATTTAAAGTATTATATGACGGAAATATCCATTTCCGTGTTGGCTGTATCATTATACTATCTGCGTTATGAAAAATCAATAGCAAATAGGTGTAAATTTGCATGATATAAAAATCACAATTGCAATATAATCAAAATATGAACAATTAGATTGTAAAAAGAGCTTGTTATTGAAATTGGAAAAAAATAAACTTGCAATTGATCGAGCCGATGAATGTATATAAAGATGAATTGGAAGAAAATACATTAATAAGATATGCAATAACCGATCAAAATAAAGCTGTAAAACAAAATTCGAACCGCTTGCAGCCGGAGTTTGAAGTGTGTTTTAAGAATACTTGGAGAAAAAGTCGATGAGGTGAGTCGGGTGACTTGCCGGCGGCGAAAGCGGAATGACAATGACAAGGATATGCGCGCAGCAGTTAACGCGCGAGGGTCGATATGCGCTTGCTGGCAGCGGAACCGGTTGTCCGTTTCTGCCAGAATCCGTACGCGGGATTTCCGTAACAGACCCTTTCAGATGGATGCACATTAAGCAGCGGTGAGAAAGCGTTTTACTTACACAAAGCAGCGGCGCGGTACAAAAATACCGCGCTGTTGTTTATATTATGGGACGTACGTCTTGTTTCATCAATGTGACCTTGGGTTTTATTTGTTTATCATAGTCTCCAGTTTTGAGATATTTTCTTTACTTCCGGCGACAATGAGTGTGTTGCCTTTTTCCAGAATATCCGTGCCACGTGGGGAGGTGTTGATTTCCTGGTTATCCTTTTTAATCGCAATGATGTTGACCCCGTATTTTTGCCGGAAATTGAGCTCGATTAGGTCCTTGCCGATCCACCCGTTAATCACGGATATGTCCATGATCCGAAGATCTCCTGCAATCTCCACATAGTCATGCACCGTTGAATCGGCAAGACTGTGCGCCACGCGCATGCCCATATCGCGTTCGGGGAAAACCACCTTGTCCGCACCCGTTTTTCGCAAGACCTTTGCGTGAATTTCATTCTGTGCTTTAGCAAGCACGAAATTGACGCCCATCTCCTTACACAACAACGTGATCAGTATGCTGGCGTGCATATTTTCTCCCATCGTGACAACGGCCACATCAAAGTTTTTAAGACCAAGCGCGGCCAGTGCTTTTTCGTCAGTGGCGTCTGCCTGCACAGCGTGGGTCACATACGGAGCCACGTCATCAATGAGGCCAGCGTCGTTGTCCACAGCGAGCACCTCTTTACCGAGGTTCGTTAAGCTTTTGGCAACGCTTTGCCCGAAGCGTCCCATTCCAATAACGATAAACTGTTTTTGAGCCATATTATCCTACCATAAACCTTTCTTCAGGGTACCGAATGCGGGTATCATCTTTGCGAGACCGAACTGCCAGTCCCACCACAAGCGTCATCAGCCCCACGCGCCCCGCAAACATCACAAAAATCAAAATAATGCGGCTGGCCATGCTTAAAGTCGGCGTGAGCCCAACGGAAAGGCCAGCAGTAAAAGCGGAGACCACTTCAAAAATGATATTTTCAAATGTAAACATACCACCGCGCTGCTCTTCAATGCCGAGCAACGCCAAGCAAGCCACAGCAACCACGGTAAAGGCAAGCAGCGTGATGGTTAGCGCACGACGCACCGTTTCGGTTGCGACTCTTCTGTCCAGTATGGTCACATCCTGTTTTCCGCGCGCACTTGCAAGCAGGAAAAGCAGAACAATAGCAAACGTTGTTGTTTTGATACCGCCGCCTGTGCCCGCGGGCGAAGCGCCAATAAACATAAGCAGAATCACAATAGATTTGGTTACGGGAAGCATTAAGTTCTGATCAATGGTGGCAAATCCCCCTGAACGCGGCGTGACGGCCTGAAACAATCCGTTCAGCAGCTTATTGCCAAAGCTCATGCTGCCCAGCGTTTTGGGGTTATTCTGTTCGAAAGAAACCACAGCCACAAAGCCCAGCAGTATGAGCATGGTGGTGATGGTAAGCACGAGCTTCGTATAACGTGAGAGCTTCTCTTTTTTGCGTATGCGTGTGGGGCTTAGCACTTGGTTGATAACCATGAAGCCAAGACCGCCTAAAACGATTAGAAAACTCAGCGTAAGCACCACCACAGGATCGCTAGCGAACATGGAAAAGCTCGGGTATGCCTTGGATACTGGCCCAAGAATATCAAAGCCCGCGTTGCAAAAAGCCGAAATGGCATGAAAAAGACTGAAATAAATACCCTTATCTACACCGAAAGCGGGAATAAAGCGCGTGGCCAGTAACACTGCGCCCAGCAGCTCGGCAGCAAGCGTGACCTTTAGCACATTGAGCACGATTTTTACAAGCCCTGATAGGTCGAACTCGTTGAATGTTTCTTTGATAACCATGCGCTCGCTGAGCGTAATGCGTTTGCCGATCAGCAGAAAAGCAAATGACATCACGGTCATCACGCCGAGACCACCGGCTTGTATCAGTAGAATAATCACAATCTGTCCGAACAATGAGAATACGATACCCGTGTCTGCAACCACCAAACCGGTGACGCATACTGCGGACGTGGATGTAAATAGTGCATCCAAATAATGAAGAGGCTTGCCGCTGCGTGTGGCGACGGGAAGAGACAGCAGTATCGATCCCAAAATAATAAGGATGATAAAACCAAGGATAATGATTTGTGCCGGCTGCAGCTTCGCATCGCGTAACGTTTTCATGATTCTCCACCTTTTCGCGCTCATTATAGCCATACATGCACGGTGTGTCAAACGTCACATGATCAAAACGCTAGATAAGCTAATGAAGCGGTATGAAACGCGGCTGACGATTGTCATACGCGCACACATACCGAAATCCGATGGCCTTGAGCGTGTCAAGCGTGTCAAACACGGCATGCGCCACGGCCACCTCGTAATGGGCATCCGAGCCGACTGTGACGATTTGCCCGCCCAGCTCAAAATAGCGCTTGATAATGGGCGTTTCAGGCATTGTAGAAGGTGTCATGTAAAGCCCGTTGGTGTTGACTTCGAGACCCTTGCCTTTTTCTATCAGCATTTTCAGCAGCGAGTCTATCACATCGTTATAATCGGCATAGCTCAGCAGCTTATCTTCATAAGGGCAGAATTTCGAGATATAGCCGATGTGCCCCATCACGTCGTAATCGTCAATACTTGAAACGGATTCCAGCGAGACGCGCAGATACTCGTCGAAAATTTCAGCCTTGGTGTGCTTCTTCCAGACCTCCTCGTAGAACGGATCGTGACCGAAGACCACATGCTGTGAACCGATGACATAATCAAGCGGCTGACTGCTAAGAAGGGTCTTCATTTGAGGTGCTGTTTCAATATCAAGCCCGGCTTCGATGCCCATGCGAATTGTGAGCTCGGGATATGCGCCGCGGGTGTCTTCCAGCGCGGCGGCATACGCCGCAAAATCGACCATAAAATCCGGCCCCTCCAGCATATTCAGGTCGATATGCTCTGTGAAGCAGATTTCCCTAAGACCCGCATTTTGCGCAGCCTGCGCCATTTTCATCATGGAGACGCCGCAGTCCGCGGAGAGGCTTGTATGAATGTGATAATCAATCATTTCGGGTTCCTTTGCCAAGCAGCCTTTTGCCTGCTTTGACGAGCTCGCTGATCGGTATGATCGCGAAGGCAATCAGCGCGGTGTAGAGCCACTGTGTACCGCTGAGCGGCACGACATCGAAAAACGCGTTGAGCGGGACGATCAAAACAATCGCCGTCTGTAAAAACGCTGAAACAATGAACGATATGTGTATCCACTTGTTGGTGAAGAAGCCGTTGGCGATGCTCCGCTGTGATGAGCGGACGTTATACACGTGGAACAGCTGAACAAGACCCAGCGTCAGAAACGCCATCGTTTCGCCGATTAAGGGATTGCCGTAGAGCGTGGTGCCGAGGAAGTACGCACCCAGCGTCAGAATGCTCATCACAACGCCATAGAACACGAGGTTCGCGGCCATGCCTTCGGCAAAAAAGCTTTGCTTGGCATCGCGCGGTTTGCGGTGCATAATGTCGGCCGGGGCGCTCTCCATGCCGATGGCAAGCGCCGGGAATGTGTCTGTGACAAGGTTCACCCAGAGTATCTGGACGGGGCTTAATACCGTGACACCGAGCAAGGTGCCCACGAACAGTGTGATCACCTCTGAAAGATTGGCCGACAACAGAAACTGAACGGCTTTTTTAATGTTGCGGTAGATGCGGCGGCCTTCCTTGACGGCTTTGACGATGGTCGCAAAGTTGTCATCGGTCAATACCATATCCGACGCGTTCTTGGATACCTCGGTGCCTGTGATGCCCATGCCCACACCAATATCGGCGGTTTTGAGCGCGGGCGCGTCGTTCACGCCGTCGCCCGTCATCGCCACGACGTTGTTTTTTGACTGAAACGCTTTGACGATGCGCACCTTGTGCTCGGGCGCCACGCGTGCGTACACGCGGATTTGATCAATATCACGCAGCAAAGCATCATCGTCCATAGAATCCAGCTCGCGGCCTGTGACGGCCTTATCCTTTTCGGCCAGTATGCCGAGTCGCTGCGCGATGGCCACGGCGGTGATCTTGTGGTCTCCGGTGATCATCACGGGCTTGATTCCCGCTTGTTTACAGACGGCAACGGCCACACTTGCTTCCTCGCGCGGAGGGTCGATCATACCCGCAAGCCCGATAAAAATCAGATCGCTTTCCACCCCGTCGCCGGATTGCGGCACGACCGAGAGCGGCTTATAAGCCGCGCCGAGCACGCGCAGTGCGTTTTGAGCGAACCGCTCGTTGACTTCAAGCACCTGCTTGCGCAGCTCATTTGTCATGGGTACAGCGCCGCCATCTTGAGCTATATGCGTACAGCGTGCAAGCAGCTCGTCCGGCGCGCCTTTGACGAAAAGCAACGGTGATTCCGAACCGTTTACGGTGCTCATGAGCTTGCGCTCCGAGTCAAACGGGATCTCGAACATGCGAGGCAGCGATTTCTTAACGCCGGCGGGCTGTTGCCGCGCGGCCGAGAACGCATAAAGCGCTGTTTCAGTCGGGTCGCCCAGCAGCTTTTCCCCATCGGTTTCTTTGGTGTCATTGCAGAGTATAAACGCTTTCTCGAGCAGTTCCAGCTCGGCTGATTCTTTAACCGAGCCGGCTTCGTATTCTCCGTTATTATAGAACGCCTTTTGCACCGTCATTTTGTTCTGCGTCAGCGTGCCCGTTTTATCCGAACAGATCACGCTGGTGCCGCCGAGCGTTTCCACAGCGGGAAGCTTGCGCACGATCGCGCCGTTTTTTGACATCTTCTGGACACCCATAGTGAGCTGCAGTGTGACAACGGTGGCAAGCCCTTCGGGAATAGCAGCGACAGCCAAGCTCACGGCCACAAGGAACATATCAAACGCGCTGCGCCCCGTGAACATGCCGACAGCGAACACCACGGCAGCCACGGCCAGCACGGCAATGGATAATACCTTGGACAATGCATTGAGACGCCGCTGAAGCGGTGTTTCACTTTCCTTGGCAGCGCTGAGTGCGCTAGCGATTTTGCCGATTTCCGTGTTCATACCCGTCAAACACACGACACCCTTGCCGCGTCCGTAAGTGACGCTGGTACCCGAATAGGCCATGTTGATGCGGTCCGCGAGCGCCGCGTCATCAGAGAGCTCGGCGGTGGCATCCTTCTCGACAGGAACGGATTCGCCGGTGAGCGGCGCTTCTTCAATTTTGAGTGATGCTGTTTCGATGAGCCGTATATCCGCAGGCACATAGTCTCCTGCTTCCAGCAGCACCACGTCGCCCGGCACGATATCCGTCGCTTTCACAGACATGGTGGCGCCGCCGCGTATCACGTTGGCGCCTGGAGCGGCCATCTTTTTAAGCGCGTCCAGTGCGGCTTCGGCGCGCGCCTCCTGTATGGTGCCCATGATGGCATTCAATAGTATGACGGCGAAGATGATGATGGCATCCGGCACCTCGCCAAGAAATGCACTGACCACTGCGGCAGCCAGCAGCACGAGTATCATGAGATTTTTAAACTGGCTTAAAATGATAGAAGCCAACGTTTTTTTGTTGCCTTCCTTTAAGACGTTTGGTCCATGCGAAGTGAGCCTTTGCGCGGCCTCATTCTCTGTGAGCCCATCGGGCGATGTGGAATAGGCAGCATAAATTTGCTTGGCGTTTGAACCATGGGGACTTTTGTGGTTTGTCATATCATTTCTCCCAAACAATGCGGCGAAGACGCATTAAGTTATCTCTTCCTATTATAATGAAAACATTGTAATTGTATCGGTTAATTTTTGTCAATACGCGTCAAAAAAGCGGGTGGCAAAGAGGATGTACAAGCATGAGCATCATAGTTGTTGACATTATCATGCGACTTAAATATAATATATCCGTCTTTCTATGAAGATTGGCCGTATTTCGGCTTAGGGAACATTGATTGATTCAGCGTTCCTATAGAATATGAAGGGGAGAAAGAATCCAAAATGAAGATGACATTACAGCCTAAGAAAAGGCAGCGTAAAAAAGTTCACGGTTTCAGAAATAGAATGCAGACCAAAGCAGGAAGAAATGTGCTTAAGCGCAGACGTGCCAAGGGCAGAAAAGAACTGTCTGCATAAAGCTGCTGGATGCCGAGCATGTTTCGGCAATTTTTTTCGGGAGCTCAGGAAAGATAACGGCCGTTTGGATGGAATGTATTTTTGAGGCGTGAGTATTCGCTAAAGCGCAATAAAGAATTCAGATATGTGTACAGAAGAGGCAAGTCCGTTTCTGACAAGACGATGGTGCTTATCTATGTGCCGACAAAAACGCCGCATCTGAAAGTGGGTTTTTCTGTATCAAAAAAGATTGGAAACAGCGTGGTGCGAAACCTTGTAAAGCGCAGAATGAAGGAAGCATTTTTCTCATTTCTTGAAAATGTGAACCCCAACTGCCTGCTTGTCTTTACACCGCGCGAGCAGGCCCGGGAAATGACGTATCAGGAGATATTGTTCTCCATGTGCAAGCTGCTGAAAAAAGCGGGGCTTTACAACGAATGAAACGCGTATTGCTTGGCATAATATGGTTCTATAAAAGAGCCGTATCGCCTTACACCCGTCGTTCATGCCGCTTTACCCCGACATGCTCGGATTATGCGGTGGAGGCGATCAAAAAGCATGGTGCGTTTAAAGGCTTGGGACTAAGCCTTTGGCGTATACTGCGGTGTAATCCATTTGGCAAGGGCGGGTACGATCCTGTTCCCTAATGCGTGTTCAAATGATGATGGAGGACCAATCGATTGGAATTTCTAAGTAATAATTTTATCTCCGACTTTTTCGTGCTTGTCTTGAAATGGGTTTTCGGTCTGGTGCAGAATTATTCAGTCGCTATTATTGTCGTGACGATTCTGGTCAGGCTGCTCATACTGCCTTTAGACCTGCGGCAAAAGAAGAGCGCCAGAAAGATGGCGCAGATACAGCCGCAGATCGAATCCATGAAAAAGCGCTATGCCAACAATCCGCAGCAGCTGCAAAAAAAGCAGCAGGAGCTTTTCCATAAGGAAGGTGTCAAGCCGCTTGCGGGCTGTTTGCCAATGCTGATTACGATGCCGATATTCTTTGCTTTCTTCGGCGCGATGCGCGTACTGGCAGCTGAACAGACAGTGGCGTTGATGCTTAATGCACAGCATCTGGGACAAGCCGCATATGATTTGCCAAGCTGGCTTTGGGTGCATAACTTCTGGCAGCCCGATTCGATTCTTGCACAAATTATGCAGAGCCCAACGGAATTTGCGGGCTTCGTTCAGACGAACGCATCGTATATCACGCCGCAGTCTCTGCATATGCTGTCCAGCGCAAACCTGCTGGATTTCAATATGACGGCGGGACTTCAAGCCGGCAGCGGTTATCAGACGCTGACAACCAGCATCCTTCAGTACAACAACTTGGCTGATGCCAGCGGCACACCGCTATATACGAACGGGTGGCTGATATTGCCGGTACTCGCGGGTGGTACGCTTTTCCTGCAGCAAAAGCTTACGATGGGAGATACGCCGCAGGCGGGCAACAGCAAGTTTATGCTTTGGTTCTTCCCGCTCTTTTCAATCTATATCTGCGCAACGGCAAACACGGCGTTTTCGATTTACTGGCTGTTTGCCAACATTTATGCGCTGGGGCAGTCGCTGATTGTGAACTGGTTTTACAAGCGGCGTGATCAAAAGAACAAACAGGGTGTCATTGAGGAGGCAACCTAATGGATATGATAGAATGCAAGGGCAAAACAGTTGATGAAGCCGTTTTCAGCGGTCTCATGAAAATGGACTTATCTATAGATGAAGTTAACATAGAGATTCTTGATACGGGCGGCTCTCTTTTCAAAAGCGCAAAGGTCAGGCTTACCAAGAAAACGGAAGACGATATTAAAGAGACCGTAACTGTACAGCAGGAAGACAGGCAAAAGAGAGAAGAGCGCTCTTCCAGCCCGCGTGAACATCGGGACAGACGCGACAATGTCCCACGGTACGACAAACGACATGACGGCCCGCGGCGCGATAAGCGGGATGACTACCGCCGTGAGAATCACGGCGTTCGTGAAGTGCCTGAAGCCGACGTTGATTTCACACCGCAGGAGCCTGCAAACGATGCGGAGAAGTTCCTTCTTGGTTTGTTCGATAAGATGGGCAATCGCGTTCGTTTAAAATCGAGCAGCGAAGAGGGCATTCTCAAAGTCGATTTGTCAGGGCGCGGCATGGGCATGCTGATCGGACGGCGCGGAGAAACGCTGGATGCTTTGCAGTATTTAACCAGCCTCGTTGTCAACAACGGCAAAGAGGATTATACCAAGGTCATGCTGGATACCGAGGACTACCGCAAAAAGCGCGAGGACACGCTGCGCAGGCTCGCGGCAAGGCTGGCTGATAGGGTGCAAAAGTCCGGCAAGCGCGTGGTGCTTGAGCCCATGAACCCCTACGAGCGGCGTATTCTTCACTCCACACTGCAGGATTTCGATAAGGTTTACACCTACAGCGAGGGAGAGGATCCGTTCAGAAGCGTTGTGGTGGCGCTCAAAGGATCCGAGGATGAACCGCAGGCAGCACCAAACGCAAATAAATAATTGGACTTTAAGGAGCGGAAACGCTCCTTTTTAATTTCAAACTGATTTCAATGGGTTGCACAATGATTTGGCTGAAATTAGCGAAGAACGATAAATAATAATTGAAATACGTTTAAGCCTGTGCTAGAATAAATCCGATTTTTAAAAAATAGAAGTGATAACAATGAGGATTCAAATGGAAAACGCAGAGCAAGTGAAAAAGAAAAGATGGCCGCTAAAACGCGTTATACTGATAGCAGGTATCATTGTCCTGGTTCTCGGCGGCGTATACTTTGGTTATTATAAGTGGCGCCAGAGTCAGATTATTCTCGACCATCCCGTCAACTTTACAGTATCTTGTGAAAAGGAGACGCAACTGAAAGACGCCGCGCAAAGCTGGTTTGAAGCGCTTGCTTCACAACACCAGCAGGAATACATCAAGGTGTCAGATTTGATCAACAGCTACGAGCTTGACGAGATTAAAGTTCTTGAAGATAAGCAAAGGAAGATTGTTCAGATCGATTTTTCGTTGGATATAGCAGATCCGAACGCCTCATCATTTGAGTATTGGGAGTTGGGCACAGACGGCGATGAGGTCAGTGCACAGTGGGTGGTGACATTTGATGTGTCACAATCCAAAACGGATGGCATGCTCGATTATAAAGCAGTCAATGTACAGAGGCCCGCTGCCTACGACCTTGAGAACTATAACACAAGCGGTCAGGCCGATGCAGATGCGCTGGAACACGAGCTTAGCGGACAAAGGCCGTATGATGGCACACAGTATACCTATAAGATAGAGGGTCAAACCTGCTCTGTGAGCTATGATGGCGGCGCAAGCTGGATTCAGACACCGCTTCCCATCGAGCAGCTTGATTATTACGTGGATGGACACTTTAAGAGCAATGAGCTCCGCGAGGGCAGCTATATAATATCACCTGAAAAGACGGCGCTGCTCTTTGGTGGCTTTCATACGCCGCTGACATGCCTTTATTCAGACGATATGTGTAAAACGTGGCAGACAATCCAGATTGACGGCGCGCCGTTATATTGCCATATCAAGTTTTTGAGCTTTCCCACACCGAAAGACGGTTATATCATACTCGGCAGCGACAAGACAATGTCGTGGGAGTATGAAAGTGTCTATAAAACGACGGACGGCGGCGCAACATGGTCGTTTACAGGGGAGGGTCCAAGATCGTCGATGATGCAGTCCGCCGGTTTTATTGCGCCGGATATCGGATTTGTGTCTTACAGGTACAACGAAGGTGCAGATGCTATGCTTTATCGCACAGAGGATGCGGGAGTCACATGGGAACCAATTACGTTAGATATAGAAGATGAACTGCGGCCGTATTTCACTCTGCCGCAAACACCCAAGTGGGATAACGAAAAGCTGATCTTGCTCGTTGATGAAGGCGCAGACAGCGATTACCAAGCGGAGAACCCTATGCAGCTTAAATATTTATCTGAGGATCTGGGGCTTACATGGACGTTTACTGGGATGTTGGAGTTGGAAGGAACAGAGCCCGGCTGAAATAGCGGGAAGTGAGTATGAAAAAGGCGATTATAATCGGTGCAAGCAGCGGAATCGGCAAAGTACTTGCGAAGGCTTGACCAACAGCGAAAGCCCCATGGTTACGTTACAAAGAGATGGCGCCTGGTGGCATTTGAAAGCTTATACCAGGGTGGCGGCATACCCAAATATTCAAATAGCATAAGATAAAAAACGGGAGGTGTGTGCCTCCCTTTTGTTTCTGATATATTTATAGTGCGTCCATGAACTCCTTGAACTGCGCGAATGCGATGCCGGGCTCCTCCAGCGAGAGATCCCAGCGCTTCACCCATTCGAGTGAGTAGTGGCCCTGGTAGCCTGCATTTTGCAGCAGCTTGATGGTTTTCGCCACCGGCAAATCGCCCTCGCCCACCATTTTGTAGCGCACATTCTTTCCTTCCATCACGGAATCCTTGATATGCACATGCTTGATAAATGGCCCCAAGTTATCGATGGTATAGGCCGGTTCTTCTCCGAAGAAACGGTACGGATGGTGAATATCAAACAGTATGCCCACATTGGGAAGATCGAACGATTTGAGCATGGCGCCTAAGGACTTGGTCTTTGCGAAAAATCCGTTGGTTTCAATCAGCGGCATCACGTTTTTATTCTTAGCATAAACGACGATCTCTTCAAGGTTGGAAGCGATGGCCTTCAGGCTGATATCGTCCGAAGGCGCGGGGGATAGGTCGCCCAGCAAGCGGATATACGGCGTGCCTATGGCGCTTGCGGTATCCACATAGGCTTTTGCTTTTTCTACGTCTGCTTCTATGTTTAAATTGCAGGCGGACGTGAGGCATGGAATTTCCAGCGAAAGCCGATCCAGCGTTTGCCTGGTTTTTTCTATGTGATCTTTTGAAAACGGTTCCATCGCAGGTGCGTAGAGCTCATTTTGTATGCCTCTGATTTCAATTCCGTTGTAGCCCAGATCAGACGCAACAGACACGATATCCGAAAATGACCATTCGGGGCACCCGAGTGTGGAAAAACATACCTTCATGTGCTTCCTCCTTTTAAAGACGCAGTCATACACGATCATCCTATTATAGCGTATTTTGCCGGAAAAGAAAATACAACTTGATCTTTAAACGTTCATGACTGTTTTAAACTCTTCAAGCGCTTTGCGGAACGCGTCCATCGCCGCCTTTATCGGAGCTCCGCCCGTAAAATCAACGCCTGCTTTCTTAAGCAGCTCGAGCGGAAAATCGCTGCCGCCGCTTTTTAAGAACTCAAGATACGCTTCGCGTACGCCGGGCCGCCCTTCGAAAATGCCTGTGGCGATCATCACAGCTGCGCTGAAGCCTGTGGCGTATTTGTAGACATAGAACGCGTTGTAGAAATGGGGAATGCGCGCCCACTCAATGGAAATGGTGTCGCATGTTTTGATGCCGTCGCCGTAATAGAGCTTGTTGAGCTCTGCGTATTTTTGAGACAGCGCTTCGCCCGTGAGCGGTTCGCCAGATTCGCACATCGCGTGCGAGATTCGTTCGAACTCGGCAAACATCGTTTGCCGCAGTACCGTGGTGCGGAACTGGTCAAGATAATGGTTAAGCACGTATTTTTTCAGCGATTCATCGCCGTGCTTTAGCAGATGCTGTGTGAGCAGCACCTCGTTAACTGTGGATGCCACCTCGGCCACGAATATGGTATATGACGCGAGCGGGAACGGCTGGCTTTCGTCCGAATAGTATGAATGCAGCGCATGACCCAGCTCGTGCGCGATGGTATACACGCTGTCAAGATCGCTGCGGTGGTTGAGCAGCACATACGGATGCGTGCCATATGCGCCCCACGAATAAGCACCGCTGGTCTTTCCCTCGTTTTCGTACACGTCGATCCAGTTTTCGTTGTATGCGCGCTTTAACAGCGCGACATAGTCGTTGCCCATGGGAGCGAGCGCCTCAAACACCATATCCATCGCTTCTTCGTAGCTGTACTTTTTGCCCGTATCCTCCACGAGCGGCACATACACATCGTACATCGCAATGTCATTGAGCCCTAATATGCGGCGGCGCGTATCGATATAATCGTACATGATATTGAGATGATCGTGTATGCAGCTTAATAGCCCGTCGTAAAGTGAGACGGGGACGTTGTCGCCAAACAGCGCCTTGGCAAGCGCGCTTTCATAATGGCGCACACGCGCGAAATACACATCTTTTTTGACACTGGTGGAATACGTGGTGGCGATGGTGTTGATCATGCCTTTAAATGCGCTGTAATATGTCTCAAACGCATTTTTGCGCACCTCGCGGTCGCGGTGCTGCATAAGCTCGATAAACTTGGCATGCGTGATCTGCACCGGGCCTTCGGGCGTGTCTACAGTGCCGAACTTCAAATCGACGTTATCAAGCATCGTGAATATATCGCGGATGCCCGACGCAAAATCGCTGCTCATCGAGAGGAGCTTTTCCTCGCCTTCGCTAAGCACATGCTGCTTCTGGCGCATTACGTCGCGGATCATGAACGCGTAAGGCTCCAGCGCCTTTTCTTCGGCGATGTACTTTTCCAGCGTTTCCTCGCTTTGCTTTAGCAATGCAGGCGCCGCAAAGGAGGTTTCACCCGACACAGCCACGTAAAGCGACATTGCACGATCCGTCATCGCCTGATAGCGCGTATTAGAATTGTCCTCGTCGCGGCGCATTTTGGCGTACACATAGAGCCGTTCACACATAAGCGAAAGCTCATCCATGCGCTTTAATGCGTTCGCCAGGTTCTTCGCGCTGTCCGCAAAGCCTTGCTTTAGGTCTTTGATTGCGGGCAGCTCGCTTTGCAGCTTGGCAAAGTCATTCTCCCAGTCGGTTTCCGATGAGTATATATCGGTCAAATTCCATTTGTATTTGTCGTCAATTTCACTTCGTTTCATTGCGTCCTCCAAAATGTAAACTTATGCTATGATTATGCCCCAAACTCTGACCTAATAACGGATGTCGCGGCCTTTGAACAGTATCTTTTGGGAAAAACGGACGTCCATGAGCCGTGAAAAAATGCGCTCACCGTATCGCTCGTCCAGCTCGTGAAACGGCAGGTTCGTGACGATAACCGTTTTGCGTCCCGCCGCGTTGCGTTCGTTTAGCAGGTCAAAGAAATATTCCTTGGTGACGTTTTTGGTCATGGGCTCGGTGCCGATGTCATCGATAATAAGCAGCGGCACTTCAAGTATCGGCTCCAAATCCACATCCTCGCCGAGCCGGTGCTGATGAAACATCGAAAAGAGGCGGTAAGCTGTAAAGCTGGCCGCGGTGAAGCCGCGCTCGATGACGCGGCGCATGATGCATTTTGATACATATGTTTTGCCAAGGCCCACGCCGCCCGAAAGCAGCAGAATGGAGAGGCAGCTCGGATAATCATCCGCATAGGTGACACAGATATCGCGGATGCGCGCCATGATATCGCGCTGGGATTTGCCGTTATCGATGGGGTCGGTGCCAAAACGGTTGAGATCAAAATTTTCAAAGCTCACCGCATCGTCGGTGAGACGCGCGGCATCCAGCTTGTCTTCGAGCACGCGCTTTTTAAAGCATTCGCAGCGCGTGGTGTCTTCCAGCAACCCCGTATCGCGGCACAGCGCACAGGAATAGATGGGATCAAGGTAATGCGCGTCAAACCCTTCGTCGGCGAGCATTTTTTCGCACTTCTCACGCAGCGCTTTTATTTGCCCGCTGTTGTCCGCTTCACCCATGAGCATGAGCCTAGGCCGCGAAATCAGCAGCGTTTCAAGCTGCTCGTGCAGCGTTTTTAGTTGCGGCACACGCGCATAAACTTCGTCTCTGCGGCGAGCCGTTTGTTCTTCGTTGTTTTGCTGAATACGGACGTATTCAGCCAGCACATCGGATATGCTCATTATGCTCCTTCGTCTTCAAAAAGATTGACGGCGAGATGATCGTAGTTTTCCACAGGCCGCTCGAAGGATTCTCGCACAGCCGTGCCGGTTTGTCCGCTGTTATGCTTTTTGGTCTCGCGTTGTGCGTCGGCCAGCGTTTTCACGCCCGCACCATGCCAGTTGGAGAGTATCGTGCTTAAGTAGCGGTATGGATTTTCCGACAATGTGCTGATCTCTGCAGCCAGCAATATGGCGTCATGCGAGAGGCCCCATGTGTCGTTCCAGCGCGCATATATCTTGCGATGCGCATCCGTGGGTGTTTTGGGAATGCCCGCTGTCTCAAACACAGAAGCGATGTGGGCATTCAGCTCTTTTTGCTCCGCCATATAACGCCGCGCATCGGTTGTTGTGAATATGCGGTTATTATACCAGTCAGTCAGCACGGCATCGAGATAGGCAAAAGGTTTTTTGCCGCGCGCACCCATCTGCTTTGCGGCGAGTATCAGTAAAGTGTTATCAAACCCGTAGACGGTTGTCCACTTTTGGTACAAGCTTTCGTGCTCGAACGAGGGCTTTTGCGACGGCTCGCCAAGAAGATGCATGATCTCCTTGAGCGCCGCGGATTCCTTTTCGCTTTGCGCGTGGGATTCGGCAATCGTTCTCGAAGTGATAAGACCGCGCTCCTTGAGACGTTCAAGTATTTTATCAAGGTATTTAAAGCTGGGTTCACGCGCGGCTGTGGTCTTGGCGCATGCGGTGAGTATGGCCTCCAGCGTGAAACCCCATTGGCTTGTCCACTTCTGGAACAGCGCATATTCATCCTGCGTGGGCCCGCGTCCAGAAAGCCCGAGCTGCTTTAATACGCTTGCGATGCCTGACGACATCATCTTGTAAGACTCGATGTAGTCCCGCGCCTTTTGCTCAGTGTCGATATGCTCGTCTTCCGCCCATGTCTTGGCCACCTTGTCGATGTATGAGATGGACACGCGCTTGCCCTTTAGCAGTATGCAGTATTCCACGAGAGCGAGCACCACTTTTTTGCTAAGGCCGAACGTATCGGTATAGTCGTATATGTTTAAATAATCGTGAGGGGAGAGCTGCCTTGTGCCAAACAGATTTTGCAGCATCCGGTTAAACTCGCGCTCGGTGTAAAGCTCTTCCTCCGTATGCATGGCGGGGCTCTCAAAATCGCCGAATTCAATGCACATGCTCTGGCCGTTAACCACGCGCGCCACGCCTTTTTTCTGCCAGTATTCAAAAGCTTGCAGCACGTCTTCCATGTCCATTTGCAGCCGTGCGCAAAGAACATCGAAGTCGATCGATTTATCCGTGGCACTTTGCTTCAAAACGAGCAGATACGCTTGCGTATATTTATCCGGCGCGCCGATACAGCACTCAATAAAGCGGTTGGGCACGAGGGTTTGTGTTGTGTGGTTTTTAAGCTTGAGCTGCATTCTTGACTCCTCATTTTTAAGCGGCAAAAGCGCAAAAACTGTTAATGTAAACTGCCTTTACGCATCCATTTTTTTAATATGTCCCCCTAAGGTACAAAAACAGACTGTAAAAAGTCCTTTAATATAATTCGTGGGCAAGACGGGCTTTTGCCCGCACGTCCTTGCGGTTTTGCGTAGTTTCGAGTCAGTGAGGAACAAGCAAAACCGGTAAACTGGCGGAAAACCGTAGGTTTTTCGACATGCTCGAAGAGCACCCAAGGTATACATGTTTCATCTTTGAATAGTATACGACAGCCTTGCGCCTTGGTCAAATCAATCCGCCAAAAAAAGAGCCGTTAAATAAATAGAATTTTTTTAAAGTGGCATTAAGATATGGAATGATTTACATAATGGATCAATTATACTATAATACACCCGATCGAATATTGGTGGGTGGAAATCTATATTAAGGGATCTCCGAAAAGCGCAGCTTTTTTTGGGTGTGATTCAAGGATTGATATGAAGCAGAATAGCTTTTTAAAGGGCGCCGCTGTGCTTGGCATCATTGGCCTTGTCTGCAAGGTGATCGGGGCGGTATACAGGATACCGATGACGAACCTTCTGGGCACAAGCGGTATGGCCTATTATTCGACACCATATCCCGTTTATACCTGGCTGCTCGTGATATCCAGCGCCGGACTTCCCGTTGCTATTTCCAAAATGGTGTCCGAGCGCGTAACATTCGGCGATTACAAAGGCGCTCATCAGGTTTTTAAAACAGCGCTCAAGGCGCTTGGCATAATCGGCATTGTGACCACTTTGGCCATGATGCTTTCAAGCGGCCTACTCGCAGGCTGGGCAGGGCGTCCCGAAGCTGATATTGGCTTTCTGGCCATCGCACCGTCTCTTTTCTTTGTATCCGTGTTATCCGCATACAGGGGCTATTTTCAAGGCCTGCAAATGATGTCGCCCACGGCTTTCTCTCAACTGATCGAGCAGCTGGGCAAGCTGGGGCTGGGGCTGTATTTTGCGAACCTCTGGAAGGCAAATGGCGTTGCCTATGGTGCGGCGGGTGCGGTGCTCGGTGTGACACTTTCGGAGCTGCTTGCGCTTATTTTCATCATGATCGTTTATTTCCGGCACAAAGGCCAAATAAGGCTTCAGATCATGAAAAGCAGCCAATCAAAAAGCTTAAATGGAGTAGGACGACAGCTTTTCTACCTGGCGTTCCCTATCATATTGGGTGCATTGGCGATGCCCTCAGTGCAGACCGCAGATTTGGGGATTGTGACCAATTCACTGCTTGGCATGGGTTATTCCGCAAGTGAAGCAGATGCCCTGTACGGAAATATTTCAAATGTTGTGAATCCGCTTGTGAATATGCCAGCGATATTGTCGCTGGCGCTGGCGATGAGCCTTGTGCCCGCTATATCAGAATCCAAGGCGAGGAAGGACGAAGCCGGAGCGGCCAAAAAAGCGGACATGGGCTTTAAGCTTGCGCTTCTCGTGGGCTTGCCATGCGCAGTCGGTTTTTATTTTCTAGCCCAGCCCATCATTGGGCTTCTTTATTCCTCGGTACGGGGGCAAGAGCTGCAAACCGCAGGAAGCCTGCTTGAGATTATGGCCGCGAGTGTGCTGTTCCTGACGATTGTGCAGACAACGACAGGCATATTGCAGGGCTTGGGCAAAACGTATGTGCCTGTTATCAATTTGTTTATCGGCGTCGCTGTCAAAATTGCTGCCAGCCTGATACTGATTCGCATTCCTGAGCTCAACATAAAGGGCGCCGCCATCGGCACCGCAGCGTGCTACTTTATTGCCGGAGTTCTCGATATCGTCTGTGTTATCAAATACGCCCGTTTCAGGCTCAAACTTTTAGACCACATCATAAAGCCTTTATTTGCCGCCGGGGTGATGGGCATTTTTGTGTATCTGACGTATCCGCTGCTGGTAAACATGATGCTTGACAAGCTCGCGACAGTGCTGGAAATTGCGCTGGCAGGGTTGCTTTACTTAACTCTCGTGTTCGCGTTTGTGCTCAAAAAAGATGATATGGTTTTTCTGCCGGGCGGTGGACGCATCACGCGCGTGATGGAAAAGCTTAGGATTTGGTGAGTGATAAACGACATTGATCCCGTTCTTTACAAATATACAAGATACCTTTATAATAAGGAATATTGTAAATGGGAATCATGATAATGCCATGATGCGGGACACGGCCGGTGCGAACCATTGGCATAGCGAGCGGGGAAGCGGTGAAAGCCCCGACCAATGCGGCACATAAGTCATCACCCGCTACGCATTTTTGCCGAAAACGATGTAAGCAAGAACGGTTTTGCGCCCGTTACCGCGCACAAAAGAGATGCTCATCAAAGCATCATTTGGGTGGTACCGTAGAAGATATGCGTCTTTTGCCCCATGGGCAGGGACGCTTTTTATTATTTGACGCCAGTGCATGGCAATTTTAAGAGGGAGATAGACATGCTTTACAAACAGGTTGATAAAAACCTTAACTTCAAGGATCGTGAGCTAGACGTTTTGAAGTTTTGGGAGCAAAAAGAGATATTCAAAAAGACCGTGGATAAAAACAAAGGGGCCAAGGCCTATACGTTCTATGACGGCCCGCCAACGGCGAACGGCAAGCCTCACATCGGCCATATTTTGACGCGCAGCATCAAAGACCTGATTCCGCGCTACCGCACGATGCAGGGCTACGATGTGCTGCGCAAAGCAGGCTGGGATACGCACGGTCTGCCTGTGGAGCTTGAGGTGGAAAAGCTGCTGGGGCTTGATGGCAAGGAGCAGATAGAACAGTACGGCGTGGAGCCGTTTATTGCGGAATGCAAAAAGAGCGTCTGGAAATACCAGGGCGAGTGGGAACGCATGAGCGAGCGCGTGGGCTTCTGGGCGGACATGGAGCACCCGTATATCACATACGACAACAACTACATCGAATCCGTGTGGTGGTCGCTAAAGCAGGTAGCGGATAAGGGGCTTATGTATAAGGGCCACAAGGTTGTGCCCTATTGCCCGCGCTGCGGAACAGCGCTTTCGTCGCACGAGGTGGCGCAAGGGTATAAGGACGTTGAGGAAGAATCCATTTTCGTTAAGTTTAAGGCGAAGGACGCCGAAAATACCTACTACCTCGCATGGACGACGACGCCGTGGACGCTGCCTTCCAACGTGGCGCTTTGTTTAAACCCGCGCGAGAAATACGTCAAGGTGGCGCACGAGGGGGCGCATCTCATCATGGCGGCGGCGCTTGTGGAGACAGTGCTTGGCGAGGGCAAGCAGGTTATCGAGGAATACACCGGCAAGGATTTGGAATACAAGGAATATGTGCCGCTTTATGACTTCGGCGCGGCGGACAAAAAAGCGTGGTTCTTAACCGTCGACGATTATGTCACGTTGTCGGACGGCTCGGGCATCGTGCATATCGCGCCTGCGTTCGGTGAAGACGATGCGCGTGTGGGCCGCAAATACGACTTGCCTTTCGTGCAGATGGTTAACGAACAGGGCCGCTTCAAGGCGGGAACACCTTGGGAAGGCGTGTTCGTGAAGGACGGCGACCCGAAGATCATAGCGGATCTCAAAGAGCGAGAATTGCTGCTTGCCACCAAGGCGTATTCGCACAGCTATCCGTTCTGCTGGCGCTGCGACACGCCGTTGCTTTACTATGCAAGAAGCACATGGTTTATCAAAATGACGGCGGTCAAAGATCTGCTGATGAAAAACAACCGCGCGGTGAACTGGCTGCCCGAGAACATCAAGGAAGGCCGCATGGGCAACTTCTTGGAGAACGTGATCGACTGGGGTCTTTCGCGTGAGCGCTACTGGGGCACGCCGCTGCCCGTATGGCAATGCAAGTGCGGCCATTACACCGTGATCGGTTCGGTGGCGGAACTGCGCGAAAAGGGACAGAATGTGCCTGAGGACTTGGAGCTGCATAAGCCGTTTATCGACGCTGTCACCATCAAGTGCGACGAGTGCGGCTCTGCGATGAAGCGCGTCAGCGAAGTCATCGACTGCTGGTACGATTCGGGTTCGATGCCGTTCGCGCAATGGCATTACCCGTTTGAGAACAAAGAAGAATTTGAAAAACGCTTCCCGGCCGACTTCATCAGCGAAGCGGTCGATCAGACGCGCGGCTGGTTTTATACGCTGCTCGCCATCGGTACGCTCGTTTTCGAGCGCAATCCGTTTGAAAACTGCATCGTGCTTGGTCACGTGCAGGACAAAGACGGCCAGAAGATGAGCAAGCACAAGGGCAACGTGGTGGATCCGTGGACGGTGCTTGATAATCAGGGTGCCGATGCGGTGCGTTGGTATTTCTATGTGGGCAGCATGCCATGGCTGCCGAGCCGCTTTTACGCGGATGCCGTGTCCGAAGCGCAGCGCAAGTTCATGGGTACGCTGTGGAACACGTACGCGTTTTATGTCCTTTATGCGGATATCGACGATTTTGACCCGACCAAGCACAAATTGAAGCTGGATAACGTGATGGACAGATGGATACTCTCGCGCCTGCACACGCTCATCAAATCGGTGAGCAAGCATTTGGATAATTATCGCCTGACCGAGCCCGCTCGTGAGATGGATAAATTCGTGGATGAGCTGTCTAACTGGTATGTGCGCCGCTGCCGCGGGCGTTTCTGGGCACCCGGCATGGAGCAGGACAAGGTGGACGCGTTTTTGACGCTGTATACCGTGCTGGAGACGCTGTGCCGTCTCGCTGCGCCTTTCATCCCGTTCATGACCGAGACGATGTATCAGAACATCGTGCGCAGCGTGGATTCATCCGCGCCCGAGAGCGTGCATCTTTGCACATATCCCGGGGCTGATGAGAGTATGATTGACAAAGAGCTTGAAAAAAGCATGGACGCGGTGCTGAATATCGTGGTGCTGGGGCGTAGCGCGCGCAACACTGCGGTCATCAAAAACCGTCAACCCATTGCCAACCTGTATGTGGCGGGCATCGACACGCTGGACGAAATGTACAAGAAGCTCGTCGAAGGTGAGCTCAACGTCAAGAAGGCATGGCTTGGTGCCGATGTATCGGCGTTCATCTCGTATAACCTGAAGCCGCAGCTCAAAACGCTGGGGCCTCGCTACGGCAAGCTGCTGGGCGAAATCAGGACGCATCTCGGTGAAGCCGATCCTGTGAAGATCGTAGACACGGTGCGCGCGGGTGAGACATATACGTTTGAGGCAGGCGGTCAGACTATGGCACTCGTCGAAGAGGATTTACTGATCGAGCCCATACACAAGGAAGGCTTCGTGGTGGAGACCGAAGGGCCTTTAAGCGTGATACTCGACACGACGCTTTCGAAGGCGCTCATCGAGGAAGGCTTTGTGCGCGAGATGATCAGCAAGATTCAAACGATGCGCAAGGAAGCCGGCTTCGAGGTGATGGATCATATCCGGCTTGCCGTCACAAACAACGAGCGGCTCGCAGGTGTGATAGAGCGCAACGCGGACGAGATCAAGGCCGAGGTTTTAGCAGATGAGCTGTCCGGGGAGCTTGCGGGCTACACGAAGGACTGGGATATCAACGGCGAAAAGGCCACGCTTAGCGTACAGAAGATATAACCGGCGAAATAACGGTAGACATCATTTGTTTCAGACAGTTAACGCCCCGTTTTGCAATATACAAGCGGGGCGTTGTTTGTCTGGCGATGTCATTGTTTTGACCTGTGAAGGATGATTGAGCATTGGGAAATCTGGATGCATACTATTGATAATGATAGCGGCAGTCGGCATTATATACCTGAAGGTCATATAACGTGCTGCGTTATACCAGTAGTTATAAAGAGGGGGGATTGTTTTGGAGCTTACGGAATTAAATTTAAACAGGCGTGTCTTCTCACGCGTCGGGTTTGCTTTGCTGGTCATGGTGGCCATGACGGTGATACTGCAGCTGGTTGGCTACCGGATTTTCGTTCGGGAGATGGACAATGAATGGCTGCGGTATATGCTCACGGTATTTCCGCAATATATTGTTGCCATGCCGCTCGCGGCTTTGATCATGCGCAAAACACCGGTGCAGTCTGTTGCTCCAAAGAAGCTGAAAGCCGGACAATTCATGATCGTCATGATGATATGCTTTACCATCATGTATGCGGGCAATCTGGCAGGCAATATCGTCAATCTGGTCATAGCAATGTTCACTCAAAGCAGCATGACGAACTTAATACAGGAGCTTATTGCGGGCTCCAGCGTCTGGGTCAATCTGGTGTTCGTAACCTTGCTGGCACCCGTCATGGAGGAGCTGTTCTTTCGCAGGCTGCTGATTCCCAAGCTGTTGCCATACGGCGAAAAACCGGCTGTCATATTGAGCGGCCTTGCCTTCGGGCTCATCCATGGAAACCTGACTCAGTTCTTCTACGCGTTTGGGCTGGGGCTTGCTTTTGGATACATATTTGTGAAGACGGGCAAGGTGATTTACACGATTATTTTACATATGATCATCAACTTTATCGGCAGTGTGATTTCAGTGTTGGCGCTTCAGGCATCCATCACAGCCATGATAGTGACGGGGCCTATCATGTTGGCGGTTTTTGGTATGGCCATCGCGGGAATCGTTCTCTTCTTTATTAACAAGAAGCGCATCGTGATGAGCGCCGGTCTGTTTGCGGTGGACAAAGGAAAAAGAACCGCATTATTAAACGTGGGTATGATATTGTTTTATATCGCCAGCGCAGCGCTTTTTGCAGCAAACACGTATTCCATGTTTACTCAGACATAAAATCGCCGTGCGGGCGTTTATACTGAAGTTGTTGAATTTTGTTTGATATGTGTTTACAATAAACGTATGAGAGACGAAGCAAATATGGTGGCCTTTATCACGGGCGCAAGCTCGGGTATCGGCCGGGCTGTGGCGCAGACCATGGCCAAAAACGGATTTATCGTATACGGGACGTCACGGCGTGCAGGCTATGAAACGTTGGAAAAAGACGGCGCGTGTTACGAGATGGTGCCCATGACGCTGGAGGACGATCAATCCATTGCTGATGCAGTGAAATACGTGGTCGAGAAGCAGGGGAAGATCGATGTGCTTGTTAACGCCGCGGGCAGCGGTATTGCAGGCGCAATTGAGGAAACCACAGCCGACGAAGCAAAAAAACAGTTTGACGTGTGTTTCTTCGGCGTGATCAATGTTTTGAATCATGTGCTTCCCGTCATGCGGCAGCAAAAAAGCGGCATGGTCATCAACATCGGCTCAATGGCCGCGTGTTTTCCGATTGCTTTTCAGGCGATGTACAGTGCCGTAAAGTCCGCGCTGTTTATGCTCACGCTGACGCTTCGCATGGAAGTCAAACCTTTCGGCATAAAATGCTGCACGGTTGAGCCGGGCGACACCAAAACCGGATTCACAGAAAAACGCGAATTTACGAAGAAGTCTTCCCGGACGGCCTACAGACAGCCCATGGAGCGCGCTCTTTACGAAATGATACGCTCCGAGCTTTCCTCTCCGGGCCCTGAAAAATGCGCGCAGCTTGTGATGAAAATCGCTCAAATGAAGAATCCGCCTGCACGGGTCTCTGTCGGAGCAGGCTACAAGGCGTTGTATGCTTTTTCAAGGCTCACATCGTGGCGCTTCAAGGAGCGCATACTTAACGCTATCTATTTGCGAAAGGACCCGCCGGCGGATGCGGTTTGGACATATGAAAAACAGTTTAAGGAGAATTAGCAATGGATGGATTAAGCACAATACTCAAAAGAAGAAGCTGCCGTGTGTATCAGGATAAGGAAGTCAGCGAGGACGTGATACACAACCTGTTAAAAGCGGGCATGTATGCGCCGTCCGCAATGAATTCGCAGCCGTGGGAGTTTCTCGTGATGCAGGATGCCGAAAAGAAAGAAGCGGTATCGGATATCGTTTCATATTGGAGCATGCTCAAAAAAGCGCCGCTAGGCATACTTGTGATGGCGAATACCAACGGCTACCGCTCGAAAATGGACGAGTTTTTTGTGCAGGACTGCGCCAGCAGCACAACGTGCATACTTCTTGCGGCCTATGCTCAGGGCCTTGGCGGTGTATACTTGGGGCTGTATCCGCATGAGGACAGATTACAAAAGGTGCGCGAGATATACAACATACCGGAGCATATCATACCGTTTTCCATCGTGTCACTCGGGTATCCGGACTGCACATCTCACCCGCATACCACCTTTCACACACACAAGGTTCACAGAGACGAATACTAACCAAAAAACATAGCGGAGGCACGAGTCCTCCGCTTTTTAGGTTTAAGTGTCTTTACAAACACTTTTGCTTAATCATAAGGAACGTTCGATTATAGGCATAAGCAAGTCGAGCTGAAAATCTTCCGGCTCTGTATTATTCAGGTTAACATGGCTCATATAATTAAGGTGTTCCTCAAGTAGTCCGCACATATGCTCTTGGTCGCAAAGGTCTCCTGCAAAATCATATTTATCGTTCCTGTTTACCCAATCAAATAGCCATTCCCACTCGTTGAAATTACCCATGGCGATCATATGGGCAGCGTATAGTCCCCCGACAAAACGCTTTTTTGTAAGTGGGGGCGGAACTTGTGCATCATCCGGAATCGTCACCCATGTTTCATAACCGTGGTAACCGGTCTCATCAACAGGGTTAGGATGATTAAAGCCAAAAAGTCGCAAGTCCGGCTTAAGGCTGCATAGACCCGTATCCCGTACGAAATTGTCAATCATCGTATTGGCATGGTATTCCGGTTCGTCACCAATGTAATGGGCGACGGCAACGCTTGCAGGCGGCAGGTAGACGATTCGAACATCGTTTAACTTAGGCAGGCTTTTGCCTGCTTTTCTCAGTTCGTCCATAGTCTTATTCTCCTTATAATTAATACTCGTAAGGGATAAGGACTTTATGGAAGCCAAGACAGAAGAATCCTGTGTAATCAAGCAATGAATTGACATGTTCGCAGTTTTCTGTAATTCATCGACAAAGCGGCTTAGAATGCTCTTAATTGCCGATAAAGCGACTATCTCTTCATTCAGATCTTTGATGTTCTGCTCAAAAACCTCTATAGTTGTGACGGCATCGGGGTTTTGAAGTATAGCTTTGATTTGCTTAAGAGAAATCCGTAATTTTCGTAATATGACAATTTGCCTCAATCGGGAGATGGCGGCTTCATTGTACATACGATAGGCATAATCCTCCCGGCGAAAGCTTTCAATAAGTCCGAGTTGCTCATAATAACGCAGCATTCTTGTTGATATACCAAAGTTCTTAGAAACTTGGCTAATCGTCGTGTCCATATTTCCTTTCCTCCTCGCTCATTCTGGAGTATAAACGACGACACGATGTCAAAGTCAATAGAATAATATAAATAATTATTACTGAGGGTGAATCGGACACATTGCTCCAATACTGATATATTTAATCGCCGGAGCAATAATACTGATTTACACCTGCTGGTCGTCCAGATTGATGTAATACCGTTTGACGTTGTCCTTGCCGGTCACGACGCGCATGCGCGTTTCGTGCTCGGCCTGAAGCAGCGTATCCTCGGCCGATTCGCCGCGGTATGCGTGAACATTGCCGTTGATGCGGTATTGAAGGCCGTCACTTGGATGAATGGCATCCTGTAAGCGTTTTAACGCCTTCTGTGCCGAAAAAGCGTTGGCTTCAATAAGCAGCACAGCAATATAACTATCGGCGATGCGGGCGGCAGAATCCAGAGAGCGCAGCGCGTACTGCAGCTGTACGGCTGCGTTTGCAAGACACATCTGCGTATAATCCTTGCCTGATATGCCGGGTATGCAGCCGGTTGCTTCTATGGTAAAAATGACGAGACTGAAGGTGCTTCGAAAGCGTCTGGCTCGTGCGATCTCTTTCTCCATCACGTCTAGCAGCCCCTTACGGCTGAAAAACCCTGTGAGCTTGTCGTATTTGAGCAGCGTCTCCCTGTATACGCGCTCAGGATCCATAGCAGGCGCCTGTGTGGCGAGATATTTGAGCTTGTATATGATGGGCTGAAGCTGTGCGTAGCCAAGGCACACGAACCATTCGCCTCTTTCCTTGACCACATATTTGGTGTACGTTTCTTCGTTGACTTTGCCCGTTCGGTTGTCACGGTCTGTGAGAAAGACGGAGAAGACATGCACACACTCATATTCTGTATCGTTGACCACGCATTTTTCGTATGCCCTGAAGGGCTTGATGACGTACGAGCCCATTTGATACAGTACCTTGACAGCTTGCTTCCATTCGCAAAACTCATCGAGCGTGAACATACTTTTATCTTTCCTTGAAAGCCGCTCATAGGCCGATTTCCAATCCTCGTGCAGCAAACTGCGAAAATAGGCGTCCAGTGCCTTTTGCGCAGCGGCCAATGGATCGTGGGTGGGCGTTTGTCTTGGCTGTGGGCGTTGATGGTGCGCCAGCCAAAGCTTGTGATAGCTTTTTCGCTGCTGCGGGTCGGACACGGTGGCGTATGCCTGATTGATGAGCTGCATGCGTTCCGTGGCTTTTTTATCTGTACTTAAGTCGGGATGGTTCATCTGCGCAAGCCGTCTGTACGCGCTTTTGACGATCTCCGGCTCTGCGTCCTGATGAACCTGGAGTATCATATAGTAGTCAGTGAATTCCGCCGCGTTCATATGTTTACCCTTCCATATATGCTGTATCATAAGCTGTGATTATATACAATATATATAAACCGATTCGCCAGTTTTGAACTTAAAAATTTCGATTGGTTTATAGACCAAGGACTCCGAAAAGCAAAAGTCCTAATACTCCCGCAATCAGAATGATAAGTATGGGTGAGCGTTTAAACTTGATAATGGCGATGCCCGACAGCAGCGCAATGATCGCCGACGGAATATCCGCGCCGGAAAACAGTGTGGCCCAGTGCAGCTCATTTATCTCTACGCCAAGCAGCGCGGGCAGAGCCATGATGACCGCTGCGGACGCAATAAGACCCGTAACCACAGGCCGAAGCCCCCACATGGCGCGCCTGACGATGATGTTGTCCTCAAATTTGAAGAAATACCGCGCAAGCAGCGTGGTGATAATGAGAGAAGGGAGGACCACGGCCACCGTGGCGATGACGCCGCCCAACAGCCCTGTTGTTTTAACGCCCGCAAACGTGGCGGCATTGATCGCGAACGTGCCGGGCGTCATTTGCGAGACGGCCACGATATCGGCCACCTCAAGCTGTGTCATCAGCCCGTAGCCCACGAGCTCACTATTGATAAGCGGCAGCATTGCGTAGCCGCCGCCGATAGAAAAGAGCCCGATTTTGAAGAAAATCCATCCGAGAAGCAGATACTCGCTCATGCCGCACCTTTTCCGGCAGGCGGCTCATTTTTAATGCGCCATATGCCGACAGTGATACCAAAAATGATTGCACCGAGTATGATATAGATGCTGTTGATGTCAAAAATGACAGACAGCAAAAAGGCCGCGAAAAACGCGACCATTGCCACTGCATCCTTATAAAAAGGTTTCATAAACGTAAGAAATGCCGAAACGAGCAAAGCCACAACCGCGGCGCGAATGCCGCGCAGCGCGCCCGCCACATAGACATTGTCGCGCACGGCCGCATACACATATGTGATGATCGTCAGCACAATGAGCGACGGCAGCACGACGCCGGACACAGCGACGATGGCGCCGCGAAACTTTTTTAGCCGATAACCGATCATTATGCTGCAATTCACGGCAATCGCGCCCGGCACCGATTGACCCAGCGCGATCATGTTAACCATGTCGTTATCACTGATCCAGCCGTTCTTTTTTACAAATTCGTCCTGAAACAGCGGCACCATTGCATATCCGCCGCCGAATGTGATCGCGCCGATCTTCATCATTGTTAGAAAAATGCGAAGAAGGCTGCTGTCTTTAGCCATTACCGCCTCTGTTTTTTGTGTGGTTTAAGAGTCCGCCGTCGATCAGCACAGCTTTCAACCTGTCCGACACCTCAAGGCGTACTCTAAACGTCAGATTCTTTGTCGTGTCTTCAATGGTAAACTCTGCTTGTCCGTTTACCTTGGCGGGCGCTTCGTTTATGACGAGCGTATCGCCCATATCGATTTTGTCATAGTCGTTCTCATCCGCGAACACAAGCGGCAAAATGCCCGAGTTCACAAGGTTTGCCATGTGGATACGTGCGAAGGACTTGGCGATGACGCCGCGTATGCCCAGATACAGCGGCACAAGCGCCGCGTGCTCTCTTGAGGAACCCTGACCGTAGTTATGCCCCGCGACGAGAAAACCGCCGTTCTTCTCTTTGGCTCTTGCCGGGAATGTGTCGTCCACTGGCGTTAAGCAAAAGTCGCTCAAATACGGAATGTTGGAACGGTACGGAAGCAGCTTCGCGCCCGACGGCATGATATGGTCGGTCGTGATGTTGTCCTCCATCTTGAGCAGGACCTCGCCGGACACGCTTTCCTCCAGCGTTTTGCCGAGCGGGAACGGCTTGATGTTGGGCCCGCGGACCACCTCGGTTTCGCCGTTTTCGTCCGGAGAAGCCACGAGATTGTCGTTGATTAAAAACGCGTTTGGCATGTTGATGGTGAGAGCATCCGCTTCAAGGCCGATGTCGCGAGGGTCGGTCAGTACGCCTTTGAGCGCGGTGGCTGCCGCGGTTTCGGGGCTCACGAGGTACACGCCCGCACTGGCTGTGCCCGAGCGGTTATAGAAGTTGCGGTTGAACGTACGCACTGAGATGGCATCCGTGCGCGGCGCCTGACCCATGCCGATGCACGGTCCGCAGGCGCATTCGAGTATGCGCGCGCCCGCCGCTATCATGTCGGCCAAAGCGCCGTTTTCTGCGAGCATTGTCATCACCTGCTTGGAGCCGGGTGATATCACGAGGCTCACATCGGGCGATATGCTTTTGCCCTTGAGTATGGAAGCGACCCGCATGAGGTCGAGATAAGACGCGTTGGTGCAGCTGCCGATACACACCTGATCCACCTTGATGGCTCCGATTTCACGAATGGTTTTCACGTTGTCGGGGCTGTGCGGCATGGCGGCCATCGGCTCAAGCGCTGACAGATCGATGGTGACAGTTTCGGCGTACTGCGCGTCTTCATCCGCGCTTAAGGGTGTGTAATCTGCTTCGCGGCCCTGCGCTTTTAAGAATTCGCGGGTGATCTCATCGCTGGGAAACACAGACGTGGTGGCGCCGAGCTCCGCGCCCATGTTGGTGATTGTGGCACGCTCGGGCACCGAAAGTGACTTGATGCCCTCGCCGAAGTATTCCACGATTTTGCCCACGCCGCCCTTCACGCCAAGGCGACGCAGCACCTCGAGTATCACATCCTTCGCGGAAACACCGAAGGGCAGCTTGCCAGTTAGCTCCACGCCGAGAACCTTGGGCATGGGGATATAGTAAGCGCCGCCACCCATCGCGACAGCCACGTCAAGCCCGCCCGCGCCAATCGCGATCATACCGATGCCGCCGCCGGTGGGTGTGTGGCTGTCTGACCCTAAAAGCGTCGCGCCGGGAACGCCGAAGCGCTCCAGATTGACCTGATGGCAAATGCCGTTGCCCGGACGGCTGAAATAGATACCGTGCTTTTTCGCCACGGTTTCGATGAACTTGTGATCGTCCGCATTTTCGAATCCGGACTGAAGCATGTTATGGTCGATATAGGCAACCGACTTTTTGGTTTTCACACGCGGCACGCCCATCGCCTCAAACTGCAGATAAGCCATTGTCCCCGTTGAATCCTGTGTCAGCGTATAATCTATTTTGATCGATATTTCCTCTCCGGCCTTCATCTCGCCAGATACCAAGTGCTTTTCTAATATCTTTTCTGCCAGTGTTTTGCTCACAAATGCCCCTCCAAATATAGTTTGTATCAATTCTACCTTTAGATAAATAAAAAATCAACTTGAATACGCAAATTGCGCACCAAGTTGATCTTTTAATGGAAGGTTTACTGTGCCATCTGACGTCCCAGGAACGCTGCTGCCGCTTCCGCCGCCTTTTGCTCCGATTCACCAAGGCTGCCGCTCCGTGAAACAAGCACGATTGCGCCGATGGGCTGGCCGTCCATCGATATAGGGGCAATAACCTGTGCGGTGGTAAGAGCTTGGTTTTCACCACTCACCAACGGGATCACATCTGCACCGGCATTGTGTTTCACAGTACGTGCGTTTATGGCATCTTCAAATGCACCGCTCACAGGGCGTTCTGCGTAATCTCTTTTGTGCTCGCCGCTCGCGGCAAGAATCGTATCTCTGTCACTGATAACGGCTGTGAGCCCCAATGTGGAAGAGAGTGCTTCCGCAAAGTCAATTGCGAATGACGCCAATTCGCCGATGGGTGAGTATTTTTTGAGTATGATGCCACCTTCTCTGTCGGTATATATCTCGAGAGGGTCGCCCTCACGAATGCGCAAGGTGCGCCGAATTTCTTTGGGTATCACTATTCTGCCGAGCTCGTCGATGCGCCTTACAATACCTGTTGCTTTCATAAAAATTCCTCCTAATAAATATCGGTGGTTATGCTGTTATTGTTTGTTAGTACGGTCAGATTATGCGTTGACTCGCAAAATCGGACTCCTAAGATAAATTTCTGCCTGTCGAAGACAAATAGTCGACGCCTGTGTCATCCGAGGAACACGGTGTATCATGTAAAATATTTTGTCCGCATCGATTTTAATGTCTTCAACAAGCATGAATTTGACTTCAACATCTTGAATTCCTCGTATGCTATTTTATTCTTAACTGTACGAAGCCATGCGATGGGTGAATAAGTTTCAATTCATTCCTGCCTTGTCACCAATCAACGGCACCGTCACAATTATTTGTTTCTTCCATGATACTCATCTCCTTATCTATTTCTTACTTGGTTTGTGATTCCATTATAAACCAATATTTTGATATATACTGTGACTTAGTCACATTATTAAGAATAATTACGAATTAACAAATGATTCTTATAACATACTTGATTACTAATGTATTGTAGTATCAAGTAATAATTGGGTTCTGTGATTTTATCACATAACGGCGAAAAAACCAACTAATCGGTAGATTAAAATGTCTACGTTGTCAAATGATCTGTTACACTTTTGACAAAGTAATCCCTCCAGTACTGGAGGGGCGATTTTCGCCCCAGAATCAGCAGCGGAAAGTTGTTATCCCACCTCTGATATCGTCGCAATTGCT
>JAEWBO010000012.1 GCA_023391105.1 Bacillota bacterium | reverse complement strand
GGTTGAAATCGTGGACGGCCGTGACATTCTTGTCATAGACCTTTTTGATGCTCTTGAGTGTAACTTTTGCCATACAGACAGCTTTGCCGCGCACAGCCTTCGCTAACTGCGCAGCTCCCCACCGCCCTGCTTTGTGGCGATGGCATTACAGCAGGTCTCCACACTGCTGCACCGCAAGCTGATGCGGAATTGCATGCCTCCTTTTTTAACGTACCTTAGGCGGTGACAGTGGAGCCGCCCAAAGCCGCTTTTATAGGGTTTCCCCCTAAACATCTATCAATATCATCGGCAATCTCCACTTATACCGATCATATAATTTGTCTCACAGATTATTCGGATTCCATGTCTTACGATTGGATACAACGGGTTACAAATTGATTTAACAGGTAATGACTATATGTTTCAAAACATACATATTTGCATACTATTATAGTCTCTTATTTGCCAAAACTCAACAGCTTCAATACGCATATTCTATACTTATTATTTTGTGAAAGTAAATATATTTCACAGACCATGCGGTTATGAGGAAAAAAGGGCGTTGAAAGGTACCGTTCCACGGCATCGGTATGACAACGATCGTCTTCCTTCGCTTTCGGGGCATTTTGCATGCTCTGTGTCTGTCCAGACGGCTGCGTCTGATAGATTTCGGGTTATAAAGCATGTTCCTCGTCAATACTGATTATGAGGTGAGTCAAATGTTTTATGATCTTATGTTTCCTGATGAACAAAAAACGGCACAGGTAAAAAATGTGCCTCTGCTTGTTCCGATTGGCAACTTGGAATATCATGGTCAGCACAGCGTATGCGGTACGGATATTATCATCACCGAGGGAATTGCTAAACTACTGGAGCAGCAAAGCGATATCGTCCTGGCTCCGACCTTCTCATACGCACCGTCCAGCTATGCAGCCTCTGGCCCTCAAAAAGGCACCATCCACTTGGATATGGATGTGTTTGAGCAGTATATCAAAGGCTTGCTCCGCGCCTTTATAGAAGGCGGCTGGACCAACATCTATATCCTCATCCACCATCAGTATGACATGGAGATTCTCTTCCCGCTTTCTCTGGCATGCCTTAAGGCTGCCAAACAAACCTTCTTTGATATGATGGAGGAACAGGACGGACGCGGCTGGTTCGCGATCGCAGGCGATCTGGAGATCGTCATGCAGAAAATGAACACCGTGAAGGTGCTGCCGGTCATGAGCCGCGCCATACAGGAGGAACTTGGTTATGACCATGCCGGAAAAGTCGAATGCTCGTTATTGGCCGCATTGCGCCCTGATTTAACGCTGGTAAAGCCCGAGCGCGCGAAGGGCGGTGAATGGTTCGCACAAACAGCGCCTGAGTATTCGGCGGAATACGGAAAACGCGTTCTGGACAGATGCATTAAAGATTTGAAAAGTAAAATTCAATAAGATGGTGCTTCAAGATGGTGCTTCGCTTGCTCTCATTACGGCAGTGTAAAAAAATTCTTTGCTACGTTATCCATGGGATACTAGTCCATTGCATAGTCGACAAGCCCAATATGATATGGAGCCCCGCAGTGGAAAGGATTCTCAATTCGTTATCCATGGGATACTAGTCCATTGCATAGTCGGCAAGCTCAGTATGACAGGAGCTATTAAAAAGTCTTTTGAAGTATATAGCCAAGCATCTCCTTGCCCTGTGATTCAGGCAGTTTGTCTAGGAATTTTTTCGCTTTGGCAATGTATTTATTCAATATAACCTCTGTGTCTTGAATGCTGTCGGCATCAATCACAAGTTTTAGAAGCCGTTTGATCTCTCTTTGAGCAGGTCTTTTCTTCTTGAGCCCGCTTAAAAAGTCTGATATCTGGCCACGAAGCTTATCGTCCTTCGCTGCTGCCAGCAGGACAGGAAGCGTCACGACGCCTTCCTTCAAATCGTTGCCGACGGGCTTGCCGATTTTATTCGGGTTATCAAGCATATCCAGCAAGTCATCCTTAATCTGAAAAGCAATGCCGTAATACGCGCCAAAACGTGCCGCATGCTTGACGGACTCTTCGGGTATCCCGCCCAGATGCCCGCCGACCGCACAGCAGGCCGCAAACAAAACGGCTGTTTTACGGCTGATTCTTGAAAGATACGTTTTGAATCCCGGCAGTGTGCCGCGTCCCCGAAACTGCTCCACTTCGCCCACGCATATCGCCTCAACAGCCTTTGCCAGCTCCGTTAAATACTTCATAGGCAGGTCTGCGGCGGCCAGCGCCTGCATCGACTTCACATAGATGTAGTCGCCTGTGAAAACCGCAGTATTAATGCCCTGTGTGGCAAACACCGTCGGCGAATTTCTTCGCAGCAGTGAATTGTCGATGATATCATCATGAACAAGCGTCGCTGTATGCAGCAGCTCCACGCTGAGCGCCGTGCTGAGCACCTTTTCACGCTGGTAATCGCCAAGCATGGCGGCGGCAATCGTCATGGCAGGACGAAGCCTCTTTCCCCCGCTTTGTATGATATCCAAAGATAAACGATCAAGAAAAGAATTTATATTTTTTTTAGAGCTGAACTGTTTTTGCAGCAATGCTTCAAACAGTTCAAGCTCGTTATTTAAAGCGGGCAGGTTTTCCCACACTCTGCTTTTACCCCTTAGATTATTTCAGCTTAGATTTTTTTCCGAATATAAGCGTTAAACGACCATTTTTCTTTGTGGCATCCCATACTCTTCCGAAGTACGGCAACACCCAGTGGTCGAAACCAAACGCACGGCCTGCACCGGCTGCTATCGCAATTGCCGCAAACAGCATCCACCATGTTGTATCGTACATGCCCGTGGATGTGATAAACATCGCGATAAGACCGAGCGACACAACTGACGCGAGGAAGGTAAATGTACCGGAGAATATCGCAAGGCCCACGAGAATCTCAAGAATCACGACCAGCACCTGAAAGAACATCGCCCAGCCCGGCGTGGCAAGCACCCATCCGTTGATGATCCAGTCTACCAGGAAGAAATGAACACGGAACACGAGCGACTGCCCTTCACCTGATCTTTCGAGGAAAAACCCCAAGAAACCAAGATCAATATTCATAAGCTTTTCGACGACAGCACCCGCACCCTCCGCAGCCTGCGAGGCGCCGGAAATGGCTTCTGCGCCTGTGGCGGTTGAAGACGCGTCTGCTCCCGACGCAAAGCCTAAGAAGCTGGCCAGCTTTGGTGATGTAAACCATCCTTCCTGCACCTTTTTAATACCTTCGTATACCCATGTCCAGCCTAGGAACAAACGCAGCGGCACGAGCCACCATGCCTGAACGGTCTTTGTGTAATGACGCTGCAGGAAGCGTTTGTGCTGTCTTCTGTGCAATATCTCGTCACGAAGATAATCCCAAACGCCTTTCACGCCCATGATACCATATAGATAATGCATGTTCACGAGATATTTCATGAACAGCGATATCCAACGGCCGGGCTTAACTCCCATCAGATCCGCAACCGCAAAGTAATTGCCGATGCTGACCATGACGCCATGAAGCTTCACCTTCACGGGTTCCGGCTCCTTACCTCTTATATCGCTTAATATATTGGCCGCAGCACCGTCGCCTGTCTGAAGCGCGGTTTCCACCATTGCGGGGAACGCCTTGCCCTTTTCATCGAGCAGCGCGCCCACATCGCCAACGGCGTATACGTTTTTGTGTGATGTGCGGCAGAATTCATCAACAATCAGACGTCTGCCGGGCCCTTTATCAAGCATCATATTTTCGACATCAAGCGCCGAGCGTACACCGGCTGCCCAAATCAGCGTGTTTGTTTCAATCTTTCTTTCGCCGATGTCCACGTATTCCGGTGTGACTTTCTTTATCGATGTGCTCAATATGACCTCGATGCCCATCTTATCCATGTAATCATGGGCTCTTTTGCTGTTTATATCGCACAGGTTACTGAGCACGCAATCGAGCATGTCAACGATGATCAACTTGACTTCTTTACGATCAATGTTGTGATGTCTGCAAAGCTTTTTGACCCACTGCCCCAGCTCACCGATCATCTCAACGCCGGTAAAACCAGCGCCGCCAACCACAAATGTGAGCAACCGTTTGCGGCGCGCCGCATCTTTTTCCGTTTCCGCTTCATAAAAGCAGTGCTCGATATGGTCTCTGATCATTATTGCATCGTCTACCGACCAAAGAGGAAAACCGTGTTCTTCAAGACCCTCTATGCCGAAGTAATTGGGTGTCGACCCGATGGACATAATCAGATAATCATATGGATATTCATGAATGTTTGAAGCAACCTTGCGGTTTTCAAAATCAAAAGACTCAATATTGTCGATAACAAGATTCACGTTTGTGTTCCTGAAGATGCTCTTAAGCGGTATCTTAACCGCATCCTCTCCAACCCTGTTTCCTGCGACCTCGTGAATCTCAGTAAGGAGTGTATGGTACGGGTTGCGATCAATGATGGTAATATCAAGATCGTCTTTTCTTCCCTTTTTGTTAAGCTTAATGGCTGCTTCGATACCCGCATATCCCGCACCCACAATCACAACTTTCTTCGACATCTTTTCCTCCCATGAATTAAAAAACTACACCGTCCAGTACAGCACATAATATAAAAGACAAACCAAAAAGCTGGTATATTTGAACTGTGGCCGCGTTTGAAGCAATCAGCTTGTCAATCTGATCGTAATTGCGGCTGCAGTTATTCACAGCCTTGACCGCCAGCGGAATTGTCAGCAGCGGCAGCAGCCAGATAAAATTCGCCGCATAGACCGCGAGCATTATCACTGACAGATAACTCAATGCAAAAAGCAACGCATATATCCATACTGCTCTTTTCTTCCCTAAACGCACCACCCAGTTTTTCTTATCGTGCGCTTTGTCCACCTCATAGTCAGGATACTGATTGATCCACAGCACATTGATGATCATAAATGCGATGGGAAGCGATGCCAGAAACGGCAGCCAGTCAAACCGGCCTTCTATGAGCACATAAATGCCCATCACGATAACAGGTCCAAACGCAATGCCCACAGCGAATTCGCCAAGGCCTCTGTAACAAAGCTTAAATGGCGGCATGCTATAGATGACTGCCAGCACAAACCCTGCAAGACCTACCCAGAAAATTTGAAGCTCTACGAAGAAAGTCAAAAAACAACCGATTACAGCGGCAGCCAGAAAGCATATAATCGCAATGTACAAACATTGCGTGATATTGAGGCGGCCTTGAACAATTGACTTTTTTCCGCCGGAAAAAGGCGTCCTATGCTGCTCGTCAACGCCGGGGTCCACGCCGGACTGATAATCCACCACTTCATTCAATGCGTTTTTGGCAATTTCAACAATGAATACACCAAGAACCGCCAGCACAAACCAAAGTACACTAAGCGGTTTTGTTTGATTTCCGAATGACCACGCTATTGCGGCACCTATCAGGATGGGTATGGTGGATGCAATCCAGATTTTCGGATCGGCTACCTGCCAGAACCCTTTCAATAACAAAGAACGTTTTTTGTTCATCCAGAACATCCTTTTGTAATGCTTAAATCATCATATCAAACAATATTGATGATTTCCATTGTTAATTATTACTAATCTTATCCTATAAAATAACGTTTTTCTATTCGCAATGGTTATTAATACCAGTTCTATTTTACCATGATCTGTGATAAACTTATCAGAATCTTAAGGGTATTTTTTGTAAAGCGCGTATTATTACTAATCATACCAATAAGACAGAGGTCAGTCAATATTTTTACACTTATCTAAAATGATGACCTGTAAGCGATAGCACAACGCGAATTGGATATCATATTGATAAGTGATATACAGGAGGAAACTAAAATGAAAAAAGTATTGTTATTAGGTTTGGTCGTGGTGATGATACTCGCAGCGTTTGCCGGATGCGGCAATAACAACGCCAGTGAATCTCCGTCTCCGACAGCAACCGCTGCCGCAGAGGTAACAGAAACTGCAACAGGCGCTGTGATGACCGGTCTTGGAAACGACATTTCCATTGCGAAATCCGCAAGCGTTTCTACAGATGAAGAAGGCAATGCCGTTAACGCTCTTGCGGAGATGGACACCACCATGGCGGCCGTCACTCTCGACAGCGAAGGTAGAATTGTCAATGTGAAGATCGATATGGTTCAGCCAAAGGTCAACTTTGACGCTGAAGGCCAGCTTGTGACAGATACAACACAACCGGTTGCGACGAAGGTTGAACTTGGCGACGAGTACGGCATGAAGAAGGCCTCCTCTATCGGCAAAGAGTGGTATGAGCAGATTGCGGCGCTTGAAGATTGGATGGTTGGCAAAACCATCGACGAAGTCATGGGAATCCAGCTCAACGATAATTCTGCTCCGACAGAGGCCGATCTGACATCCAGCGTGACGTTATCTGTTAGTGGATACTTGGCAGTTGTAAAAGAAGCAGTTGAGAACGCGAAGAGCTTTGGTGTTAAAGCCAAAGGCGCAACCAGAACAGGTATCGGCAGCGTCACATCTATTGCTAAGTCAGCAAGCGCGACAGCCGAAGCTGATGCCGTCGGTCAAGCCGACGTCATTATGGCGGCAGTCACTGTTGACGAGGACAACAAAATTATCGGCATAATAATCGATAACGGCCAAGTGAAGGTTAATTTCGATAAATCGGGCACGTTGCTTACGGATGCATCCTCCAAGCCCATGACCAAAAGGGAGTTGGGCGACGAGTACGGCATGAAGAAGGCCTCCTCTATCGGCAAAGAGTGGTATGAGCAGATTACAGCGCTTGGCGAATGGATGCTAGGCAAAACCATTGACGAAGTGAAGGCGATGAAAACCTATCAGAAGGATGATGCTCATCTGGCTGTTCCGGAGGAAGTGGATCTTACATCCAGCGTCACAATCTCTGTTGAGGATTACATTGCAGCCGTTGAGAAAGCGATTGCAAACGCTGACTGATAAACGAGACTTCTTTGAACCCGCAGATAATCCCTCCGGCTTTATGCCGGAAGGATTATTTTGCTGTTAAGGAACCACTTATAATGAAAAAGATATTCTTACTGGTTTTATGCTTTGCTTTGTCGCTGCCGTTGATCGGTTGCCAGACAAAGCCCAAAAAATACAACGGTGAGTTTTTAGACACGTTCGACACATCCGTCATCATAATGGCTTATGCACAGTCCGACGAAGAATTTGATGATATTTATCATACTGTTTATGATACATTTTCTGAGCTTAATAAGCTCTATGATATCTATCATGATTACGAAGGCATAAACAATATCAAAACCATCAACGATAACGCCGGTGTGATGCCTGTTGAGGTTGACACGCGGATCATCGATTTGCTTAAGCTGTCTAAAGAGTGGTATGCAAAGACGAACGGTATGGTCAATGTGGCAATGGGCAGCGTACTTCACATTTGGCACGATTATCGGGAAGCCGGTGAATATGACCCCTTCACAGCCCAGCTCCCCCCTATAGACATGCTTGAAAATGCCATGCAGCATACCGATATTGAGCGGGTAATCATAGACGAACAAGCATCGACCGTCTATTTAAACGACAGCCAAATGCGGCTGGACGTGGGTGCGGTAGCCAAGGGTTACGCAACGGAAATAGCGGCTGACAAGCTTGTCGAGAAGGGATATGACTCCGTGCTGATCAGCGCAGGTGGCAATGTTCGTGCAATAGGCACACCCAAAGATGGTGTGCGCAGCAAATGGGGCGTGGGTATCAAAGATCCTGACAGCCCTCTCGCGGGTTCGACGGATGAATCCAATTTGCTTGATGTGGCGTTTGTAACAAATCTATCTGTTGTCTCAAGCGGCGTCTATGAGCGGTTTTATACTGTAGACGGTGTGAATTATCATCATCTGATTGATCCCGAAACGCTGATGCCTGCCGATTATTATAAGGCCGTCACCGTCGTTCTTGAGGATTCCGCACAGGCAGACCTGCTCTCTACCGCACTCTTTCTGATGCCGCCGGAAGAAAGCCTGCAGTATGCGGAAAACATTAAAGGTGTTGAAGCACTATGGGTGATGACGGATAACGATATCGTCATGACATCGGGAATGAAGACAATGCTGCGGGATATGGGCGGCGCGTCATATCAATAACAATAATACATTGTTAAATAATCCTTTTTGTGATATTCTTTGTCTATATTAACATGGAGTTGATTTTATGCCAGAGTACGACCTTGTAGGCGTATGCGGACTTTATTGTGGCGCGTGCGAGCATTTTGTGGCATCCCTCCCTGAAGGACAACATTTGATGCTTGACCATACAAAAGAGTATTTGTGCAAAGGCTGTCGATCAGGCAGTGCAAATCTGTATAAAAGTTGTGTGCGTTGTATCATCAGAGACTGCGCAGAGCAAAAGCAGCTTGAACACTGCGGGCAGTGCAGTAGTTTTCCCTGCAATATGCTGACTGCTTTTCAACATGATGGCATAGCTCATCATGTTGACATTCTTACTAACGCCGTGAAACTAAATGAAAAAGGCACAGATATATGGCTGAAAGAACAAAAAGCGAATTGGAGCTGTACTTGTGGCGCTGTTTACAGTTGGTATGCGCACAGTTGTTCACAGTGCGGAGAACCACTGCACTTTTATGGTTCCGACTCGGATTTTGATTTGGAAGGCTAGACAAAAACAAATCCCTCTCCTTATTTCGACTTTGAAGAGGGATGACTGCGAAAGATCAAATGGAAGTATGAACGCCTGTTGTCTAAAATCAAACACTTTTTACTGATGTTTGCAACATCAAAAGGGAATCTTTTGCTTTTGTCTATCAGGCTTTTGTTCTGGATTTAGACCAAACGTCGAAACCAACTGCGGCTATCAGAACGAAGCCTTTAATGGCCTGCTGCCAGTCGATGCTGACGCCCATGATGGACATGCCGTTGTTCAGAACGCCCATTAATAGACCGCCAACGATGGCACCGACCACCGTACCGATACCGCCCGTTGTGGAAGCACCGCCGATGAAGCAGGACGCGATGGCATCAAGCTCGAATCCGTTACCGCCTTTGGGGGTTGCGGAATTCAAACGCCCTGTGAATATGATACCGGCCAAGGCAGCCAGAAAGCCCATGTTGACATAGACCCAGAAAAGGATACGTTTTGTCTTGATACCGGATAATACAGCAGCTTTTGGGTTTCCGCCGTAAGCATAGATATGCCGTCCGGGAATCGTCTTATTGGTGAAAAACGAATAGATGATTACCAAAAGCACAACAACGACAAGCACCATGGGCAATCCGCGGTATCTGGCAAGTTGAATGGTAAATCCATTGATCACAGCGATAATCAAAAATACCTTAGCAAGAAACGCCCCCACCGAAGATACCTTAAAGTTGTACCGTCTTCTGTTTCTGCGTTTACTTAGCTCGCTGAAAACATACAGACCTGAAGCGACGACACCTACCAAAATAGCAAGGAGATTAATGCCTTCTATGTTCGCAATATCCGGAAGAAAGCCTGCCGCAACGAATGTATAATCAGCGGGCAACGGTGCAAGGCTGGTCGCACCCAAAACAACCATCGTCAGCCCTCTGAATATCAGCTGTCCGGCCAGTGTTGCAATAAAAGCGGGAACACCGACATACGCGATCCACACACCATGCCAAACGCCGATCAAAAACCCCACGGCCAAAGATATCAAAATAGCGGGCAGCACAGCCATATCCATTTTTATAATGAGAATAGCGGATATCGCGCCGACAAAACCGACAATTGAACCAACAGAAAGATCAATGTTGCCGCATATAAGGATGCATAACAGCATACCGATTGCCAATATTAATACGTATGCGTTCTGTTGAATGATATTAGAAATGTTCAAAGGCTGCAATAACAAACCATTTGTTAATATGAGAAAGAGTACCATGACAATGACCAATGCGATAATCATTGCATTCTGCTTTAAGGAGCCCGTGAGGCTCTTTAAATTATTATTCATTTCGTTACCTCCTTGTTGCTTTGCATTATGCAGTGCATAATTTCTTCCTGGGATGCTTCTTGAGCAGTAAGCTCGCCCACGATTGTTCCTCTGTTCATGACATAAATTCTGTCACACATGCCGAGTATTTCAGGTAACTCCGATGATATCATTATAATCGATTTACCCTTCTCTGCAAGTTCGTTGATGATACAATATATCTCATACTTTGCACCAACATCGATACCTCTCGTGGGTTCATCCAGTAAAAGCACGTCCGGATCAGCAAAAATCCATTTGCTGAACACCACCTTTTGCTGGTTGCCACCCGACAGGTTCCCAGTTTTCTGCAGTATGCTGGAGGATTTAATCTTCAGCTTGTCTCTGTAATCTTCTCCGATCTTAATCTCCATGTTGTCATCAATCACAACGCCTTTTTTAATTGATTCTAAGGCAGCGAGTGTGATATTTCTCTTGATGTCGTCGATAAGGACAAGGCCGGCAGTTTTTCTGTCTTCAGTCGCATATGCAATGCCGTTTTTGATCGCTTCGCTGACATCGTGCAGCACAAGCTCTTTACCATCTTTTATTATAGATCCGGAGATTTTCTTTCCATAAGCCTTTCCAAACACGCTCATGGCAAATTCTGTACGACCGGCGCCCATCAAACCGGCAATACCCACGACCTCGCCTTTCCTTACATTAAGATTGATATCGGAAATAACTTGTTTTTCAGGATCCAGCGGGTCAAAAACATTCCATTCCTTCACTTCAAAACGTATATCACCGATCTCATGTATTCTTTTTGGGAATCTGTCTGTGATCTCGCGTCCCACCATTGCTTTTATGATGTTGCGCTCATTAATCTCATCGACACCTTTAACAAGAGTGTCAATCACTGCGCCGTCACGTATTACCGTAATCTCATCCGCAACCTTCGTCACTTCATTGAGTTTATGTGAAATGAGTATACTTGTGATACCATGCTCTTTCAGTTCGACAAGGAGATCAAGAAGGTGGCTGGAGTCATCGTCGTTAAGCGCAGCTGTGGGTTCATCCAAAATCAGTATTTTAACGTCCTTAGCCAATGCTTTGACGATTTCAACCAGCTGCTGCTTGCCAAGTCCGATATCCTTGATTTTTGTTTCGATATTTTCGTTCAGCCCAACTTTCTTGAGCATTTCAATCGTTCTGCTTCGCGTCTTGTCCCAGTTAATGATAAATCCCCTGTCCGTCTGTTCATTACCAAGAAATACATTCTCCGCAATCGACAGGCTCGGAATCAAAGCGAGCTCCTGATGGATAATGGCAATGCCCTTCGCTTCACTGTCATTGATGAATTTAAACGTGCAGACTTCATCCTCTACGATGATGTCACCTTCATATGTGCCATGAGGATAGACACCGCTTAATACATTCATCAGTGTCGATTTTCCGGCACCGTTTTCTCCAACAAGTGCGTGAATCTGCTTCGGCTTCACCTTCAAATTCACATTATCAAGAGCTTTGACACCCGGAAATGTCTTTGTTATATTTCTCATCTCTAATATGTAATTTCCCATCGTCTCACTCCTTTATATATGCCGCGTTATGATGCATAATAGCTTTAATCGGCTGGTGCTTATTAGCACCAGCCGACCAAGCAACATGTTGTTATTGTGACTTTAACTATTTGATGTCGTCTTCTGTTAAGTAACCGGAATCCATAACTTTTTCCTGATAGTTCTCAACCGTTACCGTATAAGGCACGAGCAGATAGGAAGGAACGATTTTGACATTGTTGTCATACGTTTCGGTATCATTGATCTCAGGCTCGCTGCCTGTGAGCACTGCGTCAACCATGCCAGCCGCTACTTGCGCCAGCTCTCTTGTGTCTTTCAGTATTGTGGAATACTGCTCACCAGTGATAATCATCTTGATGGAAGCAGCTTCAGCATCCTGACCAGTCACCACCGGCCAATTGTCTGTGCCGGGTTCATAACCGAAGGCCACGAGAGAAGAGATGATACCTCTCGAAATACCGTCATAAGGCGACAGAACGCCGTGCAGAGGATCTCCGGTTGCATAGTTAGCAACCAACACTGCATCCATACGAGCCTGCGCATTTTCACCGAGCCAGCGGAGTGTGCCGATATCAGCCTGAGCTGTCTGTCCAGAGGGAACAACGACTGTACCGTCATCGATAAGCGGCTGAAGGATGTCCATCGCGCCTGAGTAGAAGTAGAAAGAATTGGTATCGTCCGGTGAGCCTGCGAACAGCTCGATGTTGTACGGGCCGTCACCTTTCTTTGCTTTCAAGCCGTCAACCAAAGACTGTGCCTGAAGCTGACCAACTTTTCTGTTGTCGAATGTCGCGTAGTACGACACGGCTTCGGTGTCAACCAGCAAGCGGTCGTAAGAGATGATCTTGACGCCGTCTTTGCCAGCCTGATCCAGCGTGGCCGAAAGCGTGGAGCCGTCAACAGCCGCGATGATGAGCACATCAGCTTTCTGTGCAAGCATATTCTCGATCTGGGACTTCTGTGTCGGAATATCGTCTTCCGCGTACTGCAGATCAACTTTGTATCCCTTTTCTTCGAGAATGTCTTTCATCGTGTTGCCGTCCTTGATCCAGCGTTCGCTCGACTTTGTCGGCATGGAGATACCTACATAATAATCTCCTGAGTTTTCAACTTCCGAGACCACAGGCTTGTCTGCCGGTTCAGCTGGAGCCGATGACTCAGCGTTCTCAGATGGGGCCGGTGTCTGGCCTCCGCAAGCAACAAGCGCAAAAACCATTGCAAAAACCAAGAGACTCAGTATTACTTTTTTCATTTCTCTCTCCTTAGTATATTATTTTTACTCCGGTATTCAGACCGGGCAAATCGTTATCAATTAAATATTGTACTGTGATATTAATGTGTTCGGTTTGTTTCGTTATTTCTATGTATATCTATCTTTTATGAATTTTAGCACTGTATATGTGTCATGTCAATTAATATTTGTTCGTTTATTTGTTATTTTTTTCGCTTATGTATTTTTTATTGCTTTTGTTTTTGTATTGAAAAATATTATCGTTTGCTGTATGATAATCTTAATTATATATTCAACCAGCGAGTTATTTCAGCATTAAGTTGGGTGGGACATGTTTGCAATTGAGCGTATAAAAATAATAAAAAATTATCTGGAAAAAGATAAGCATGTATCCGTTGCTATGCTGAGCAGCATGCTGAACGTGACGGAGGTCACAATACGCAGAGACCTAGAAAAGCTTGAGCGTGAAGGCTATCTGAAGCGGACACACGGCGGCGCCGTCATCAATGATGATTATGAGAATGATCCGCCAGTTTCATTTGACCCCCCGGATGATGGTGCGGACGTTTTGCAGCTGCAGGAAATCGCTGACACGGTTTTTCATCTTGTTTCGGATAACGATATTATCATGCTGACTGACGGGATCACCAACAGATACATCGCCAAGCGGTTGGCTCAAAAGAACAATCTGACTGTACTGACAAACGATCTTGTCATCGCCTTGGAGTTTTCGAATTCTCCCGGCAACAATCTTATTATGCTGGGCGGAAATCTTGAAGACTATGCGCTATATGGCCAGCTCTCTATCAATAATATGCAGAATTTTTCTCTTAATCATCTCATTGTTGAGGTTGATGGCATCAGCAAGAATTTCGGTATCACCGTTTCGAGCATTAACAAAGCATCTTTGATACAACAGGCCTGCAAAACAGCAAGAACAATATCTTTCGTGTGCCCGGCCAGTCGCTTTGGAGAAAAATCCTTTTACCGTATCGGAGATATCGATGTCGCTGATAAAATCATCACCGATTCGACCTTAGAGGATTCATACAAAGACTATTTATTTGATTTAAACATACAATTGTATACATCTGTGGATATATATGAGGCAGGATGATCTCTTACGATTCAGCAAACGGAGGCGTATTAATTTGAGTATTCCCTTGTTAAGGCTGGAAAATGTCAATTTGGCATTGGAGAACTTTTCTCTCGCTGATGTTGACCTAGATCTCTACCAAAATGAGATCCATGTGATCATGGGCGAAAACGGCTCCGGAAAAAGCTTGCTTATGCAAGTGGTGAGTGGCGTCGTCGCTCCTGATTCGGGAAAAATATTTCTGGGCGACGCGCAAGCGAAAAGCAAAACCTTTTCCTCAGGGTTATTTAAAGACGTCATCTACATCCGGCAGGATGCCACCATGCTGTCTCAGCTTTCTATTGCGGAAAATTTATTTTTCAATAATCTGCCGAAGAAATATAGATTTCTTCCGATGATTGATCACAATAAGCTCACCTACCTCTGCCAAAACCTTATTGACGAATTAAATCTGCCCGTAAGCGCTTTTGACAAGGTCTCTTCTCTGGGCTTTGCGCAAAGGCAGATTATCGAGTTTTGCCGCGCTTACATATCCGATGCCAAGATCGTGATATTGGACGAGCCCTCCTCCGCGCTGACGCAGTCCGAACGCGATTTGCTTTATCACATCGTAAAAAAAATCAAGGAGCGCGGCGCCGGCGTTTTCTATATCACCCATTGCATTGAAGACGTATCCATACTTGGCGATAGAATTACGATTGTCAAAAAGGGCCGCATCATGGGTACGAGAAAAGTAAGTGAATGCACGCAAGATGATATCATCCGCATGCTGAGCGGTCATAGCTTCGACAAACGTTATCCCAAAATATCCATTAAAAAAGGAAAGCAGACGCTGGCTGTTAAGGATTTGGGATTTGAGGACAAGCTCTATAATATCAATTTCGAACTGCATCAGGGCGAGATTCTTGGCATAACAGGTCTTGCGGGATCAGGCCGCACACTGCTGGCCAACTGTTTGTTCGGCGCTGTTGACAGAGTGAAGGGGCAGATTTTTTTAAACGGTGCTCCTGCACAAATCGACAATCCTTACAAGGCCATCAGCAGCGGCATCGCGCTAGTGCCTGAAAATAGGCTGACGGATTCAATTTTCGGTTATCTCGACGTCAACAATAACGTGGCTGTGTCTTCGCTCAAACGTTTCGCCAATTTTATTCTTATCAACAACTCCGTGCTTGAGCAGGTTGTGTCCGACTATGTGCAAAAGCTTAATATCCCCCAGCAAAATCTACACAGCAATATACTCGAATACAGCGGCGGCAACCAGCAAAAGGCGATTTTCGCAAAATGGATTATGAGCCGGGCCAAGATATTCATACTCGACGAACCCACACGCGGGCTGGATATAGCAAGCAAGGTGGATATATACAATTCTATCAACGACCTTATTAAAAAGAAGGCAAGTGTTATTTTTATCTCCTCGGATATCGAAGAAATACTCGGCGTCTGCGACCGCGTCGCCGTGCTTGCAGATCACACATTTGTTTGCAATGTCCCTACCAAAGATATGACGGTTGAAAAAGTGATTAAGCTGTCCACAAGCAAGGAACTCAGCAACTAATCAGCAGATCATTAGTCATCATTTGCATGCTTGCCGCTGCCAAGCTCCTCCAGTGTTTTGATCGTTTTGGGATTAATTCTCATGTTATTAGGTACAATCCCCGTTTCAATGATTTTCTTATATATGTCCGACGGCGTCTGATTTACTGTCTCCCGTATAAATATTCCATCAACTTTTCACATGAAATAATTAATTTGTAATTGTTGGTATTATCATTTACAATAAACTAGCAAATTTGTGTATGTGAGTTTAAAAATATAAGGAGGCTATGCAATGCAATATGAGATTTTTGGCGGCAATCTTCCCGCAGTGACAGTGAAGCTCAATCAAGGTGAAGCAATCTACACACAGTCGGGCGGCATGTCCTGGATGACTTCAGGTATTCAGATGAAGACCAATATGAAAGGCGGCCTTTTGAAAGGCCTCGGGCGGATGCTGAGCGGTGATTCTCTGTTTATGGCGACTTACTCGGCCGTCGCACCGAATCAGGAAATCACAGTCGCCTCCTCTTTTCCGGGCGCTATTGTGCCTATCGATGTATCAAGCGGTGATATCGTCGTTCAGAAAAGCGCGTTTCTGTGTGCTCAGCCGGAAGTCGCTCTAAGCGTTCATGTCGTCAAGGGCTTAGGCGCCGGATTGTTCGGCGGCGAGGGCTTCATTCTGCAAAGGCTCAGCGGAAATGGCCTTGTCTTCATTGAAATCGATGGCTCTGTTTGCGAGAAGACACTGGCTCCCGGAGAAACTTTGATCGTGGATACCGGCAATGTCGCTGCGTATGAAGCAAACGTCGGTTATGAGGTCACAATGATTAAGGGCTTTAAAAATATGCTGTTTGGCGGAGAAGGTCTGCTCAACACGCGGTTAACCGGCCCCGGCAAGGTCTGGCTTCAAACCATGACGCTGCCCGGCTTTGCGGGCCGAATCATTCCCTTCCTGCCCAAAAGCAGTAACTAAAGAGTATATACATTCATCCTGAACGAATAGAAGGGGCTGTCATTATAGCGGCTCCTTCTGCATTTATTTGTTTACTATTTTTGTATACCTGTCACAGATACCGCAACCGAAGTGCCGTAATCCGCGCTCGCGTACTCAATATCGACCGCATCCTCACTCGGCCAGTTGATAGTCATTGCCGGCATAAAGCATATGTGTGCGAATTTAAAAGATGGTTTGACTAATCTTGGATAGTTGAGTCATTACTTACTATTATATCTATAGATTACATTGGATTGTTGTAAGCATTACCGGCAAATTGATCCTTAGGTTTTGTAACTTTTCTGCGATAAACAAAAAGAGACGGCGTCATGCCGTCTCTCGTCCCAGCCTTAACCATCATGCGGATCGTCCACGCTGCTGTAATGAACACGAACATCTTCCGGTAAGCCAATCTGTTGCTCTGTGTAGTCATTCGCATTCATTCGCGATTCATGCGAATCGATCATTCTTCTGGGATCCTTTTTTTTCTTCATCATTTTCCCCTGCCTTGTTTTTATTATGTGCAATTTTCATGATATAAAACAAAGGCAAGTTTTTTTCTGTTAAGTTAGATTTTAATGTCATAAAACTGTTATTTAACATTTTATTAGCACTTTAACATACATTTTTTTGCTAATAGACATTGACAATTATGTTATCAGTGAATATAATGCTAACAAAGAACGAAACCTTGGAGCAAGAAAAGTAAGAAAACTCGGGTGTATACAGAGAGCCGCCGGTGGTGCGAGTGCGGCAGCACAGAATTTTCCGAATGGCCTTGCGAGGGCGGCTTGAAACTGCACAAGCAGAAGTAGACGCTGACGGGAACCCCTTCCGTTACCACTGGGGCGCATATGATGGTATGTGAAAGAGCGGGTGATTTAATTCATCAATTTGGGTGGTACCGCAGAAGCAATCAGCTTTTGTCCCTTAACCGGGGGCAAAGGCTTTTTTTGTTTCAAAAAAGCATAAAAAACACGGAAAGGAGCGTTTCATCTCCATCAGGATGAACAATAGTCATATGATACGACCAGACAGCAGAACCATTGAAGAGCTTGCAAGGACGTACAACACAATTCCCATTTGTAAGGAAGTCTACGCGGATGTCGTCACCCCCATCACGCTGCTGCGCAAGCTTGCACAGCTGAGTCAGCGGTATTTTCTGCTGGAAAGCGTGGAGGGCGGCGAGAAATGGGCACGGTATTCGTTCCTTGGTCTGGATCCCGTCATGCGTGTGACCTGCAGCAACGGCACCGTCACCATCGAAGGGGATGAAATGAGGACCATTGAAACGGATAATCCGCTCGATGTGGTTCGGTCTCTGCTTAAGAACTATCATGCGCCTTCGCTGCCCGATATGCCACCGTTCACAGGCGGCTTCGTGGGGTACTTTGCGTATTCGATGATCGGTTATGCGGAGCCGGTTTTGACGCTATCCAAGGACAGCAGCAACGATTTTGATCTTATGCTGTTCGACAAGGTGATCGCCTTCGACCATTTCAGGCAAAAGATATGCATCGTCGTCAACATGTGCGCGGACAACGTGCTGGAAAACTACGGGCATGCCGTGACGGAAATCGAGAAAATCGTGCGCATCATTCAGGGCCGCGAGCCGCTGCCGCGTATGAAGACGGCAGAAAAGCCGGAATTCACATGCAACGTGACGAAGGAAGAATTCTGCGACATGGTGGAAAAGACAAAAGCGTATATACGCGACGGTGATATCTTTCAGGCTGTTATATCACGCCGATTCAGCAGTGCGTACTCGGGCAGCCTTTTGGGCGCATACCGCGTGCTGAGAACCATCAACCCATCACCGTACATGGTTTATATGCATATCGATGATCTTGAGGTGATGAGTACGTCGCCCGAAACACTGGTGCGGCTGCAAAAAGGACGGCTGGCTACATTCCCCGTGGCAGGTTCAAGGCCGCGCGGCAAGACGGATGAAGAAGATACCGCACTTGAGAAAGACCTGCTGGCAGATGAGAAGGAGCTCTCGGAGCACAATATGCTCGTCGACCTCGCGAGAAACGACTTGGGCAAGATCTCCAAAATTTCATCGGTCGAGGTTATGGATTATATGATGATCCACCGTTACTCCAAGATCATGCACATTGCGTCTCGCGTGGAAAGCGACATTTCACCTGAACATGATGCACTGGATGCCGTGGAAGCCATACTTCCGGCCGGTACGCTGTCGGGTGCACCCAAGATTCGCGCGTGTGAAATCATTGAAGAGCTTGAGCAAACGCCGCGCGGTATTTACGGCGGCGCACTGGGTTATATCGACTTTACCGGCAATCTGGATACCTGCATCGCGATTCGCATGGCAGTGAAGCGCAGCGGCACCGTCAGCGTGCAGGCAGGCGGCGGCATTGTGGCGGACAGCGTGCCCGAAAAAGAATACGAAGAATCCGGCAACAAAGCGTTCGCCGTGATCAACGCCATACTTCGCGCAAATGAGGTGGATGACGAATGATTTTATTAATCGATAATTATGACAGCTTCACCTATAATCTGTTTCAGCTCACGGCGGGCATCAATCCCGATATCAAGGTGGTGCGAAACGATGCATTAAGCGTCGATGACATTCGCAAGCTAAACCCTTCTCACATCCTGCTCTCCCCCGGCCCCGGCTATCCCAAGGATGCGGGCATCTGCGAGGATGTGATCCGCTCTCTCGGCGGCGACACACCGATACTCGGCGTGTGCCTGGGGCATCAGGCCATCTGCGAGGTGTACGGCGCAAACATCACACACGCGCGGCAGCTCATGCACGGAAAAAAGAGCCGCATCACGCTGGACACCGGCAATGTGCTGTTTGCTGACTTGCCTGAGCATATCGACGCGGCGCGTTACCATTCGCTCGTGGCACAAGAAGGCACCATCCCCGATGAGCTTGAAGCCATTGCACAGGACAGCATCGGCGAGATCATGGCGGTGTCACACAAGCGTTATCATGTTTACGGCGTGCAGTTTCATCCCGAATCCGTACTCACGCCCCAAGGGGATGTCATACTAAGAAACTTTTTATCACTGAAAGGAGGACGACAATGATACAGGAAGCCATCCGGCAGGCCATCGACAAAAAGGACCTGCCCTATGAAACAGCAAAGGAATCCATGCGTGAGATCATGCATGGCAAAGCCACGCCCGCTCAGATCGCGGCATTTCTGACCGCTCTGCGCATGAAGGGTGAAAGCATCGATGAGATTACCGCGTGCGCAAGCGTGATGCGCGAATGCTGCAAACGGCTGCCGCACGACATGGAAGTGGTCGAAATCGTAGGCACAGGCGGAGATGAGGCATATACGTTTAACATCTCCACTGTATCGGCCTTCGTTATCGCGGCGGCGGGTGTCCCTGTCGCCAAGCACGGTAACCGAAGCGTGTCCAGCAAATGCGGCGCTGCCGATTTGTTTGAGGCGCTCGGCGCAAGGCTGGATCTGTCCGCAGACCAAAGCGCCAAGATACTTGCCGACTTAGGGCTTTGCTTCATGTTCGCTCCCGGCTACCACGCTTCCATGAAGCATGCTGCCCCTGTACGCCGCGAGATGGGCGCGCGCACAATATTTAACATTCTGGGGCCGTTGTCCAACCCCGCTTACGCGACCATACAGCTGCTAGGCGTCTACGACGAAAAACTGATCGATCCGCTTGCGAATACGCTTAAGAACCTCGGTGTTAAGCGCGCAATGGTGGTGCACGGCAATGACGGTCTCGATGAAATATCGCTGTCCACCACCACGCAGGTCTGCGAGCTGAACGGCGATACTCTGACGCGCTATGAGCTTGATCCAACGGATTACGGTTTTTCACTTTGCAAGCTGGAAGACCTTGTCGGCGGCGATGCCGTCCAGAACGCGCAGATAACACGCGCCATACTCTCAGGTGAAAAGAACGCCAAGCGTGATGTGGTGCTGCTTAACGCGGGCGCGTGCCTGTATATGGCTGGGAAAGCAGGCAGCATCGCAGACGGCATCAAGATGGCCGCTCAGACAATCGACAGCGGTGCAGCAATGAAAAAGATGGAGGCGTTCGTACGCGAGACGAACGAAGCATTATGATACTGGACACCATTGCAGCGTCCACACGGCGGCGCGTCGAAGCGGCCAAATCCTCCGTATCCATTGAGGTCATTAAACAACGCGCGCTTTCATTGTCAAAAGGCCAGTTTGCCTTTGAAAATGCGCTGAGCGTACCCGGCCTGTCGTTTATTTGCGAAGTGAAGAAAGCATCGCCTTCCAAAGGGCTTATCGCGCCGGATTTTCCGTATCTCGATATTGCCATGGATTATGTAGCGGCGGGCGCGAGTGCGATTTCGGTGCTTACCGAGCCCGAATATTTTCAGGGTGCGGATATGTATCTATCGGATATCAGGGCGGCATGCAGACTGCCGCTGCTCCGCAAGGATTTTACGGTGGATGCTTACCAGATATACGAAGCAAAGACGATCGGCGCAGATGCAGTGCTGTTGATCTGCGCGCTGCTCGATACACAGACGATGCGCGACTATTTATTAATCTGTGAGGAGCTTGGGTTATCGGCGCTCGTTGAAGCCCATACGGCACAGGAGGTTGAGTCCGCGTTGCAAGCAGGCGCGCGTATTGTCGGTGTTAACAACCGAAACCTAAAGACGTTCGAGGTCAAGCTTGAAACATGCGAGAAGCTAAGGCCGCTCGTGCCCGAAAACGTGCTGTTTGTGGCCGAAAGCGGCATAAAAACCAGCGATGATATCCGGCGATTGAGCGAAGCGCGGGTCGACGCGGTGCTGATCGGCGAAACGCTGATGCGCAGTGCCGATAGAAAGGCCGCTCTGATCCAATTGCGTAAAGGCGATGAACGATGAGCAAAATCAAGATATGCGGCCTCTCTCGCCCCTGCGACATCAATGCTGTTAACGAAGCCTTGCCCGATTACATCGGTTTTGTATTCGCGAAAAGCCCAAGGCAGGTGAGCTTTTTTCAGGCGGCTGCGTTGAAGCAACGGTTGGACGAACGTATTGAAGCCGTGGGCGTGTTTGTGGACACCGCAGTGGAGATCATATCAGCCCTGTGTCAGGACAGAGTAATCGATATGGTGCAGCTGCACGGAAATGAGGACGCGGACTATATAAAGCGGCTGAAACAAGCCGTCTCTGTCCCTGTCATCAATGTGGTGCGCGTGCAAAGCACCTCACAGATCATTGAAGCGCAAGCTTTTGACTGCAGTTATTTGCTGCTCGACACTTGGCAGAAGGACAGACAAGGCGGCAGCGGCCATGTGTTTGACTGGTCAATGATCCCGAAGCTGGATAAACCGTTTTTTCTCGCAGGCGGCCTAAACGCCGCCAACATCAAAGAGGCCGCAAGCTATCACCCATATTGTCTGGATGTGAGCAGCGGCGTGGAAACACATGGCAAAAAAGACAGGCAGAAAATCTTAGAGCTTGTCCGAAAAGTAAGGAGTGAAAGAAATGAGTAAAGGACGTTTTGGCAAACACGGCGGACAGTTCATCCCCGAAACGCTGATGAACGCTGTGATTGAGCTGGAAGAAGCATATGAACATTACCGTCACGACAAGGCGTTTTGTGATGAATTCGACAAGCTGCTGCGCACTTACGCGGGACGGCCGTCGCTGCTGTACTTCGCGGAGAAAATGACGCGTGACTTAGGAGGCGCAAAAATATATCTCAAACGCGAGGACCTAAACCATACGGGATCGCACAAGATCAACAACGTGCTGGGGCAGGTGCTGCTCGCAAAGAAAATGGGCAAGACACGCGTCATTGCGGAGACAGGAGCGGGTCAGCATGGCGTGGCCACGGCCACCGCTGCGGCTTTTATGGATATGGAATGCGAAATATTCATGGGCAAGGAAGACACAGAACGGCAGATTCTCAATGTGTATCGCATGGAGCTGCTCGGTGCAAAGGTGCATCCCGTCACAAGCGGCACACAGACGCTTAAGGATGCCGTGAACGAAGCGATGCGTGAATGGACCTCACGTATTGACGGCACGCACTATGTGATGGGCTCGGTTATGGGGCCTCACCCCTTCCCCACCATCGTACGCGACTTTCAGAGTGTAATCGGAAAAGAGGTGCGCGAGCAGCTTTTTGAAGCCGAAGGCGTATTGCCAGACGCGGTTGTCGCTTGTGTGGGCGGCGGCAGCAACGCAATGGGACTGTTCTACGACTTTATACCCCACACGCAGGTGCGCCTTATCGGCTGTGAAGCGGCGGGACTTGGCGCAGACACGGACAAAACCGCAGCCACCATCGCCACGGGTTCACAGGGGATATTCCACGGTATGAAATCTTACTTCTGTCAGGATCAGTTCGGACAGATCGCTCCTGTGCATTCCATATCGGCAGGGCTTGACTACCCGGGCATCGGGCCGGAGCATGCGAACCTTTTTGACACGGGACGCGCCGAATATGTGCCGGTCACGGATGAGGAGGCTGTTTGCGCGTTTGAGTACCTTTCACGCACCGAAGGCATTATTCCCGCGATTGAAAGCGCACACGCCGTCGCGTATGTACAAAAGTTAGCGCCGACGATGAAAAAAGATCAAATTATCGTCATCAATCTTTCGGGTCGCGGCGATAAGGACGTGGCGGCCATCGCACGCTACAGGGGGGTAAATAACCATGAATAAACTGTCTAAAGCATTTGAAAACGGCAAAGCGTTTATACCGTTTGTGACAGCGGGTGATCCGAATCTTGATTTGACGCAAAAGCTTGTGCTTGGCATGGCCGAGGCAGGCGCTGATCTTATTGAACTGGGAATCCCCTTCTCCGACCCTGTCGCGGAAGGCACGGTGATTCAGCAGGCGGACGAACGTGCGCTCGCGGCTGGCACCACCACGGACGGTATTTTTGAGATGGTGCGCAGAGTGCGCGAGAAAACAGATGTGCCGCTCGCTTTCATGACATATGTGAACCCGATATTCGTCTACGGTGCGGATAAATTCATGAAGAACTGCCGTGATTGCGGCGTTGACGCGGTCATCGTGCCTGATATGCCGTTTGAGGAAAAAGACGAGCTATCCCTCGCCTGCCGCGCTCACGATATCAGGCTCATTTCACTGATTGCCCCAACGTCTGAAGCAAGGATCAGTCAGATTGCGTCTGAAGCCGAGGGGTTTGTGTATTGCGTCTCATCGCTTGGCGTAACGGGCGTGCGCAGCCGGATCACCACGGATGTAAGCCGCATGATTGCGCAGGTCAAAGCCGTGCGCGATATTCCCTGTGCCATCGGTTTTGGCATCTCCACACCCGAGCAGGCGCGCGAAATGGCATCGATCTCAGACGGCGCGATCGTGGGCAGCGCTATTGTCAAGCTCGTGGCGCAGTATGGCAAAGACAGTGTCGAACCCGTCACACAGTATGTGCGAAAAATGAAGCAAGCGGTATTATCCGCAGGAGAATAAGAAATGGTATTTGTATTGAAACGCGACGTGTCTAAAGAAAATATTGAAGAATTCATTCGGTCATTCGAGGCCGATGGCTTTTCGACAATACTCAGCAAAGGCACAGAGCATACTGTTGTATGTCTCATCGGCAACACCGCAACGGTTGATCTCGACCATGTGGTGCAGACCAACGATATTGTGGAATACGGACGTCGCGTCACGGAGCCGTACAAGGCCGTGAACCGCACCGTGCATCCCGAAAACACACTGGTGAAGACAGACGGTGTCACATTCGGCGAGGGTCACTTTCATGTGATTTCGGGCCCGTGCTCAGTGGAAAGCGAGACGCAGATTATTTCTGTCGCCGAATCTGTCAAAGCAAGCGGCGCCTCGATGCTGCGCGGCGGCGCGTTTAAACCGCGCACATCGCCTTATGCCTTCCCCGGACTGCGTGAGGAGGGTATAAAGCTGCTGCTTGCCGCAAAAAAGCATACGGGACTGCCCATTGTCACCGAAATCATGAACCAGACGCAGCTTCCGCTGTTTGAACAGGTGGACATGATTCAAATCGGCACGCGCAACATGCAGAATTTTGATCTTCTTCGCGAGGTGGGTAGCTGCAAGAAGCCGGTACTTTTAAAGCGTGGGTTTTCCAATACGATAGAAGAATTTCTCATGAGTGCCGAATACATCGTCGCTACCGGAAACCCCAATGTGATACTCTGCGAGCGCGGTATCCGCACATTTGAGACCATGACGCGCAATACGCTTGATCTTTCGGCTGTGCCGCTGCTCAAGCAAAAGTCGCATCTTCCCGTTGTCGTCGACCCCAGCCACGCAGTTGGGCTAAGGAGCCTCGTGCCCGCGCTTTCGCGCGCAGCTGTCGCAGTGGGCGCGGACGGCTTGATTATCGAAACACACAACGACCCGTCTCGGGCGCTGTCTGACGGCGCACAGTCTCTTGACCTCACACAATTCGCCGTGCTCATGGAAGACTTGAAGCGCCGCACCGCATTTGAAGGCAAAACCATGGGCGAGATATGACGAAAGCATTGGAGATCATTATAAATGGAAGGAAAAATTGAAAAAGCACAGCGCAGCGACTTACCAGAGATACTTTGTGTGCAAAAAGCCGCGTTTGCCCCTATCGCCGTTTTGCTGAACCGGACTGAGCTTCAGCCGATGATGCAGACGCTGGCTGAAATCCAATCCGAATATGACCGTCGGTTCTTCTTTAAATGCACAATCGAAGGCCGTATCATCGGCAGTGTACGTACATATCTCGATGATGATAACATTTGCCGCATATTCAAGCTTGTGGTTCTGCCCAAGCACCAGGGGGCTGGCATCGGAAAAGCGCTCATGCAGGCTGTTCATGAGCGCTTCAAAGGCTGTGATAAATTCGAGCTGTTTACGGGCAATGACATTTCTCAAATCGTTCATTTCTATCGAAAGCTTGGGTATACGCAGACAATAACGAAAACGATGGATGGCGTTGAGATGGTTTTCATGGAAAGGAATAACCGCTGTTTGGATAGCTAGTACAATCCTTTTGTCACGGCACCATATTATAAAAAACGGCTTTACTCACTATGTCTTAATAGTTCCTGTTTGATTGTTAGATATCGGTTTTATATATAATATATAAAAATATTCGTTATATATAAAGAAATCATTGACATCTGTTGGTTTTTGTAGGAAACTATAATATATATTACAATTCTATGACAGGAAATATGCCAATATGTTTATTCGTCTGAAAAAAAGCAGAATAGTCGTGGTCACCATCACCGCAATTGTTATTGTATTTGCAGTGAGCGTCATTTCCGCATTTGCCGAGGAGGCTGTTGTTCCGGACGAAAATCTGAGAGCTGCGCTGGATACAAACAGAGACGGTCAAGCGACACAGGAAGAAATCGAAGCATTAACCGGCGTGCTTGATCTGCACAGCAAAGGTATAGCAGATATATCGGGATTGGAGCATGCCATCGGCGTCACCTCCATCAATCTTCAGGGAAATAAGATAAAAGACATACAGCCTTTATTAACTTTGGTTGGGACAACCCCTCATTCTGTCACCGGCATTGATTTATCTCATAACTATCTTACAGGCGACAGTATAAATAGCCTTGTCGCTGTTTTGGGTGAATATAACGAAGCAGCCAATACCGGAGTGCACTTCGAGCCACAGGACGCAATCCGCGTGGAAAGTGTGGCACTTAGCCCGGAGCTTCTTTTGGGCGTTGATGAAACAGCTGTGCTGACAGCCTCCCTCGTGCCGGACGATGCTGCCGATAAAAATCTCACATGGGCATCCAGTGATGTCAACGTGGTCACTGTGGAAAACGGCACGGTGAAAGGCGTTGGGCCGGGTACGGCGATTATCACCGCTGCCTCCGTACAAAACAGCGGTGCAACTGCCGCATGCGCTGTGACAGTCAAAAACTTTCATATTAATTCTGCCGCGTATTCCATAGATCGGTCGCAAGGCATCTTAAAGGGTGTCCCAAAGACGACGGCTCTGGGTGATTTTCTCAATAATATAAGTAATGATAATTCTGAACTTGCCGTGTTTGATGCAGCCGGTAACCTTTGCGCTGATACAACAATAAAGACTGGTATGATCGTGAAGCTTAATGTGGGCGGAGCGGAACGCGAAGCTCTGAAAATCGCTGTTGCCGGCGACAGCAACGGAGACGGTATGGTGACCGTATCTGACTATACGCTGGCGCGTCTTGACATACTTGGCCTGAAATCGCTGACAGATGTCTACAGAATAGCCAGTGATGTCAATGGTGACGGCAAAATATCTATTGCCGACTACACCATGATACGCATTGAAATACTTGGTATAAAATCTCCCGGTTCCGGTCCCGACCTTCCGGCCGTATCCGATTCGCGCATCAGATCCTTCCTTGATATGGCTCTGCAGCAGCAGGGCAAGCCGTATGTTTGGAGCGCCGAAGGCCCCGACTCTTTCGATTGCTCAGGTTATGTGTGGTATTGCTTAAGGCAGATTGGATACAAAGTTGGCCGAACCACGGCAAACAGCTATAGCCTAAAGAGCGATTGGCCATACGTTCCAAGAGATCAACTGCAGCCCGGCGACCTGATGTTTTATCATTCTGATTCTAAACCGGGGATCATCGGCCATATCGGCATTTATCTAGGCAACGGCTATCATATTCATGCATCGTCGGATAATAACCGCGTCATAATCAGCCGTATTGAAGGCTGGTATGACAGGATGCTAAGCCACGGCCGCCGTGTGTTCAACTAATTATTGTTAACGTAAAAAGCCGTTTGTCAGCATTTCTGCCGAAATCATCAACAGCAGAATTGATGAGATAAGATATACGATGCGCTTTCCTTTTGTGAGACGTTTCCTCACAAAAGCCACGACGCACAATACGATCTGCAGTAAAGTGATCGCCGTGAGCATCCATGCAAGCATATGCGGCAAAGAGCCAAGTATCGCAAAGCCATAGCTGAGAAGAAAGCTCCAGCGATAATACAAAAAGAACATAATGACGACGGCAATAACGCCAGCAATGACAGCGGTTAGATGCGTCGTCATTTTCATTTTCGTGCGTTCTTTCTCTTTGATTAATGAAATGGCAAAATAAACGCTGCAAAACAGCATATACAGGCCAAGGATATAAATAATGATGCGCGTGTAAATCGGAAGCAAAGTCTGCGGATTGATCAGATCGCTTCCAAGCTCTTTTGTGTCACCAAACAACGAGGAAATGTCGACTACATGCGCCCCCTTCCCTAATTCTTCCGAAAGGTTAAGTTTTACCGCACGGTCAAAGTTTTGGTTATGAAACAGCGTCACGTCACCTGTCTTAAGATTGAAGATGTTTGAGTATAACGTTAATTCCGACTGCGCGGATGCTTTAAGCATATCCCGCACCGCGGCTTCAGATACATTCTTGGTTAAGCACATGGAGTTAATCACATATTCACCATACCCCAAGCTATTAAATTCCGAAGATGATTTTCTTACCTCTAAATCGTCGGCAGCATGATCCCACGCTATTTTGACGGACACACCGGATTTATCCGCTGCATACAGTGTGGCATATCCAGTATTGATATCGTTATATTTTTGATAGAATGAAATGACATCGTCAACGTTGGCACATGTGCTTAACAACGCATCGTTGATATCACCATAATAATTAGCCTTGGTGTCTATCACCGGCGCAAGATTGTCGTCAGTGGCGTTTTTAAATGCCACCCAGTCAATGGCTAGCCCTTGATCGTTTAAACCTCCCTGCGGGTGCGCGTTCTCAAACCCAAGACAGACTCTCCCGTATTCTTTCTGCGACGCGGGTACAAACCATACATAGGTGTCCTTTTCAAACCAGTCTTCATTATTACCGAAAAAAACATTTTGCCCGTCAGCTCCGCTAAGCACTGTACATGCCAAGGACGTTGGTATATAAAGTGATAGAATAAGTGCGACAGAAATAACGAATACGATAAACTTTTTCAAGGTGTCCCCCGTTTAACAAATATTAATGCGTATTATAGCAGATTGTTCTATATGTGTGAACGAATACGGTGCACATATAAAGAAGACAAAATTCACATGCGAAACTCTTAAAACATTTCTCTTGTTTGTGTTGACAGCATAGGGCGATTCTCTTATAATGTAATAGTTTCCGCTGGTTTTGGAGAAGTACCCAAGTACGGCTGAAGGGGCTCCCCTGCTAAGGGAGTAGACCGGGGTAACCGGTGCATGGGTTCAAATCCCATCTTCTCCGCCAAATTCAAGAAAACCCCGATAAATACGGGGTTTTTTCTTTTTCCAAATTAGATATTGAACTATTGTTTTCTTGTTAAAAGGCTTGTTCGAGGTCGTAGAGGATATCGTCGATATGCTCGGTACCGATAGACAAACGAATGGTATTCGGCTTGATACCCTGCTCCAGCAGTTCTTGCTCGCTCAGCTGAGAATGCGTGGTGCTTGCCGGATGGATCACAAGCGATTTCACGTCAGCCACATTGGCGAGCAGTGAGAACAGCTCGAGGTCTTCGGTGAACTTTCGCGCTTCATCGGCGCTGCCTTTTAATTCAAATGTGAAAATCGAGCCCGCGCCGTTCGGGAAATACTTGTCATACAGCGCTTTATACGGGCTGTCGGGCAACGACGGATGGTTGACCTTCTCGACCTTGGGATGCTTGCTCAAGAACTCGACGACCTTCAATGCGTTCTCCACATGGCGTTCGACACGAAGTGACAAGGTTTCAAGACCCTGGAGGAACAAGAACGAGTTGAACGGACTTAATGCCGAACCGGTGTCGCGCAGCAGCGTGACGCGCGCTTTGATGATGTAAGCCAATGCGCCGACAGCCTCCGTGAAGCGGACGCCATGATAGCTCGGGTCTGGCTCGGTCAGATACGGGAACTTCCCGGACGCTGCCCAATCGAACTTACCGCTATCCACAATCACGCCGCCGATTGACGTGCCGTGGCCGCCGATGAATTTGGTGGCAGAGTGCACCACGATGTCTGCACCGTATTCAAACGGGCGCAGCAGATAGGGCGTGGTGAATGTGTTATCGATGATGAGCGGAATACCATGTTTGTGGGCAATGCCCGCCACCTTCTCAATGTCGATAATGCTGGAGTTTGGGTTGCCAAGGCTTTCGATGAAAACCGCTTTGGTATTGGGGCGTATCGCGGACTCAAAGCTGTCTTCCTTGTCCGGATCGACAAACGTGACATCAATGCCAAAATCCTTAAGTGTATGCGCAAAAAGGTTATATGTACCGCCATAGATCGTATTCGCCGACACGATATGATCGCCTGCGTGGGCGATATTCTGTATCGCATACGTGACAGCAGCCGAACCACTCGACACCGCAAGTGCCCCTATACCGCCTTCCAGCGCCGCAATACGCTTTTCAAAGACATCCGAAGTCGGGTTCATGATGCGGGTGTAAATGTTGCCGGGTTCCGTCAGACCAAACCGCGCTGCCGCCGACACAGAGCTCGGAAACACATACGAGGTTGTCTGATAAATAGGGACGGCACGGGCATCTGTGGCCGGATCAGGAGACTCTTGCCCGACATGCAGCTGAAGAGTTTCAAACTTATACTTTCTATCGGTTGCCATAATTAAATTCTCCTTTTTTATTATTCTTATATTATTTGTATGATATTGAGTTTCTATTAAGCCCCTAACCAATATGGCAAGGGGGGCTGGATATCGTTTGAACAAAGGCAGGCCTCTCACCTGCCTTCGTTCAAATATGAAATGGGAGATGAAATTACTCTGAAAACAACGCGGTTGTTAGGTAACGCTCGCCGGTATCCGGAAGAATCACGACAATTGTCTTGCCCGCGTTTTCTGGGCGTTTTGCGAGCTCCGTCGCTGCCCAAACCGCCGCACCCGAGGATATACCCACAAGAAGACCCTCGGCTTTGGCAATCTCTCTGCCTGTCGCAAACGCATCCTCGTTCTTCACGGCGATGATCTCATCGTAGACGCTTGTATTGAGCACTTCGGGTACGAATCCGGGGCCGATGCCTTGAATTTTGTGCGGCCCGGGTCTTCCTTCCGACAGAACCGGCGAATCAGCGGGTTCCACAACGACGATTTTAATGTTTGGATTTTTTGACCTTAAGTATTCACCCGCGCCGGTCACCGTACCGCCTGTACCTGCGCCCGATACGAAAATATCCACTGTTCCGTCGGTATCCTCCCAAATTTCGGGGCCGGTGGTGGCTTTGTGGATTGCCGGGTTCGCCGGATTGGTGAACTGACTTGGGATGAATGAGTTAGGGATTTCTTGCGCCAGTTCATCCGCCCTGGCAATGGCGCCCTTCATACCCTTCGAGCCTTCCGTCAGCACCAGCTCGGCACCATAGGCTTTGAGCAGGTTTCTGCGTTCTACGCTGAACGTTTCGGGCATTGTCAAAATGATGCGATAGCCGCGTGCCGCTGCGACGGACGCAAGGCCGATACCTGTGTTTCCGCTGGTTGGCTCAATGATAACGCTGCTGGGCTTGAGTATGCCCTTTTGTTCTGCGTCGTCTATCATGGCCTTAGCAATTCTATCCTTCACACTGCCTGCCGGATTAAAGTATTCCAGCTTTCCTATTATCGTCGCATGGAGCCCGTGCTTTTCTTCATAGTTCGTGAGCTCAAGAAGCGGCGTCTTGCCAATCAGATCCGTTAAGCTTTTATACACCTTTGACATTTTGATACCTCCAACTTTATTTTCATTTATTTATTTCATATATGTTTTATATGATTTAATCATATTCCCTAATTTAATATTTGTCAATAGAATATAAAAAATAATTTATATTTTGTATATCTGTTTGGTATGCTATTGACAAGAGCTATGAATTCGCATAATATAAATGCATATATAATTAGTATGAAATGAGGTGAGCTCATGAGAATATCCGCAAAAGGCCGCTATGCGTTAGCAGCTACAATCAGCATGTCTCAAGAATTCAGCAATGGCGAATGCATCACAGTCATCAGTATATCCGAAAAGCTTGGAATATCCAAAATATATTTGGAGCAGGTTTTCTCGCTGCTCAAACGCGGCGATATCGTGACCTCTGTGAAAGGGGCGCAAGGCGGCTATATGCTTTCTCGAATGCCCAAGCAGATCAGCGTCTATCAAGTGCTATCTGCTGTGGAAAGCTCGCTGATTGAAAGCGCGGAAGATACCGTGGTACAAAAAGCCCCGCAGATTGATGCCGCTATGCAATCACTCGTGTTTAACGCTTTGGATAGCGCTGTGAAAAAATCATTAGAGCAAGTCACCTTGGACGATCTTGTACAAGAGACAGAGAAGCTCAACACCGAAAATGGCTTGATGTTCTTCATATAAGGAGATAATTTATGGACTTCGAAACGCTTTGTATCCATGGAAGCAATAGAAAATATGACTTGACGGGCGCGGTCAGCGTCCCTATTTTTCAATCGGCGACATTTTCTCACCCGGGCATCGGCGAAAGCACAGGCTTTGACTATTCACGCCTGCAAAACCCCACGCGCGAGCACCTCGAAATGACGATGGCGGCGCTGGAAAGCGGCGTTGACGCCATGGCCTTTTCAACCGGGATGGCTGCCATTACGGCACTGATGGAGCTGTTTGCCCCAGGCGACCATATCATCGCCTCAGACGACCTGTACGGCGGCTCTCACCGTTTGTTTCATCATATATCTGTTAAGAATGGGCTGTTGTTTGACCTTGTGAACACATCAGATCTGTCATTGATCGAGGAGAAAATCACTGCGCATACCAAAGCGCTGTTTATTGAAACGCCGACCAATCCAATGATGCAGGTGACCGATATCGCCGCTGCGGCCGCGCTTGCTAAGCGCAATGGTCTGCTAGTGATTGTGGACAACACATTTCTAACGCCGTATTACCAGCGCCCGCTGGAGCTCGGCGCCGATATTGTGGTGCACAGCGGAACGAAATACTTAGGCGGGCACAACGATACGCTGGCGGGTTTCCTCGTTGTCAACGATGCGGTGCTCTCCGAAAAGCTGCGCTTTATATACAAAACCACAGGCGCATGCCTCTCCCCTTTTGACAGCTGGCTGCTGATCCGCGGTCTGAAGACGCTCGCTGTGCGTCTTGACAAACAGCAGGAAAGCGCGATGAAAATTGCGCTGTGGCTGAGTGCGCATCGCGATGTGAAAGCCGTGCACTATGCAGGGCTGCCTTCGCATCCGGGTTACGCCATATCGGAAAGACAGGCATCCGGCTTTGGCGGGATGATTTCGTTCGAAGTGCAAAGCGCCCCAATTGCCGAGAAGATACTTAAAAACGTCTCCGTGATACAATACGCGGAGAGTCTTGGTGGTGTGGAGTCACTGATTACCTACCCAATGCTGCAAACACACGCCGATGTGCCGACGGCAGTCCGCGAAGCCAAGGGCATCAATGGCAAATTGCTCCGTCTCTCGGTCGGTCTGGAAAACGCGGATGATCTGATATCTGATTTGCAGCAGGCTTTGGAGGACTGAAATGGCATATAATTTTGATGAGATCATTGAACGCAAGGATACTGATTCACTCAAATATGATTTTGCGGCACGGCGCGGCAAACCAAAAGGTTTGCTTTCGCTCTGGGTGGCCGATATGGATTTTCGCGCGCCGCAGTGCGTGATTGACGCGCTGACGGAGAAAAGCGCTCACGGTATTTTCGGCTACAGCGAAAGCCGTGAAGACTATGTTGAAGTGCTGCAAAGCTGGTTCAGCCGCCGTTTTAACTGGCAGATACAGCCGGAATGGCTTGTGAAAACACCCGGTGTTGTATTCGCCATCTGCGCAGCAATTCGCGCGCTCACGCAGAAGGGCGATGCCGTGCTGATACAACAGCCGGTTTATTATCCGTTCACCGAATCCATCACTGTCAACCACCGCACGCTTGTTGTGAACGAACTTAATTTTGACGGCAGCGGTTACACCGTCGATTATGAAGATTTCGAACAAAAAATCGTGCAGCACAATGTGAAGCTGTTTATCCTGTGCAACCCGCATAATCCTGTCGGACGCGTCTGGACGCCAGAGGAACTCGTCCATATGGGCGACATCTGCGTGAAGCATGGCGTCACTGTCATTTCGGATGAAATCCACGCCGACTTTGTGTATCCGGGTCATAAGCACACCATCTTCGCCAGTCTGAAGCCCGAATTTGAAGACATCACTATCACTTGCACGGCACCCACCAAAACGTTCAATCTGGCGGGTTTGCAAATATCCAACATCTTTGTGTCAAATCGGACGATTCGCAGCCGCATCCGGCAAGAAATTAATCGCTGCGGCTATAGCCAGCTGAATGTGATGGGACTGGTGGCATGCAAGGCTGCGTATACGAAGGGTGAAGATTGGCTCGAAGCACTCAAAGACTATCTCGCGGAGAATCTTAAGCTCCTCCGATCTTTCCTTGTGGCGAATATCCCGCAAATCAAGCTTATTGAACCGCAGGGCACATATCTCGTTTGGCTGGACTGCACATCGCTCGGTCTTAGCGACAAGGCGCTCGATGAGTTCATCATTCACCGCGCCAAGCTCTGGCTCGATGCAGGGACGATGTTTGGGCAGGGCGGCAGCGGTTTTCAGCGCATCAACATTGCTTGCCCGCGCTCACTGCTGCAGCAGGCACTTGAGCAGCTGGCACGGGGATTGCAAGACATATAACAAGCGACCTTGACAGCACCTCTATTTATTCATATACTTTTCGTAGTCAGGATAGTTTTTCCTAGCGCTTCGGAGGTGCATTTTGATAAAGAGATTCTGTTGTTTACTGGTGGCGGCAATCATGTTTTGCGGCATCGCCATAACGCCGCGTCCCGCATTGGCCTACGACGAGTTGAAAAATACCGATCCCGATAAGTACTACATCCTGCTCGATCTGAAAAACCAGATTGTCACGGTTTTTGAGAAGGATGAGAGCGGCGAATATACCAAGGTTGTGCGACGATTCATCTGCACATCCGGACGTACCGAGCTGGATCCATTAGATCCCGAGGACGAAGGGACACCCACACCCAAGGGTATATGGAAGATCGGCGGACATGAACGTTTCGGGGAGTTTACCGCTTTTCGCAGCACATACGCACAATATTGGACACAAATCGTCGGCGGCGTGTATTTTCACTCAATCATGTACGACAAGCGCGATGTCAACACGCTGCAGAGCGGCGCATTCGGTCGGCTCGGCAGCAAGGGGTCTCACGGATGCGTGCGTCTTTACGTTGAGGACGCCAAATGGCTGTATTATTACGCGTGTCCCGGCACCACGATAAAGGTATCCACATCCGAAGAATCTAACTCGGCGATGAGAAAACTGCTAAAAACAAAAATGTCATTTAAAGAATACAAGGCATTTCAAAAGAACATATATGATGAAGCGGAGCTTGCCAATCCCATGGCATGGATAGTGAAAGAGGACGCGGATATTCGTACCGGAAATGGTTCTAACGACCGTACCGTTAAGCGTCTGCCCATCGACACCGAGGTTGAGGTGCTGCAGATTGCTGAACCCTGGGCTAAGGTCAAATACGAAAATCGCGAAGGCTATATCCTTACTGCTTATCTCACCTTCAAGCAAGGCACAATGATGTCTAGGGATGACGCAGATATTATGAAAAATACGGTGTACATGTATGCCGAGCCCAACGAGGATTCGACACAGATCACAAAGGTACCTGCTTTCTCATCGGTGATCATCACCGAGGCTGATATAAATGGCTGGACGAAAATCAGCTATTGGGGTGAAGAAGGCTATGTCGAATCGAAAGCTCTCACCAAAGGCTGGGGTGTTATCGAGGAAGTGATGGATGAACTCCTACCGTCAGAATCATATAAGGAAGCCTTTAACCTTAAGTAAAATGTCGAATATGGACTTTCCACTTTCGTGATACCCTGCAATAAGCAAAAGGCCGCGGCGATATGCCGAAGGCCTTTTTTGTACATATTTTTTGCGAAAAGACGCATCTGCTCAGTTCGATGCTGTGCTGTAATATTCGCGGAGCGTATCCATCCAATCTGTTTGATACAATGCAGCCTTCTCGCTATCCGACAACACCAGCGCGCCCACGCTACCGTCGCCCAAATCTGCGGCATTAATAATTGCTGGTTCAAACGCCTGCGTGACCGCTTCCTCGCCATGAAGCGCCATTAACGCCGCACGCACGCACAAAGCTCCTGCCAGCGCATCATTTCGCCCTACCGCCTGTGCGAGCACCTCAGGAGCGTTCTGCATACGCGTGATAAGCTCTTGGCTCACGCCGGGGCAAAACACCTCCATATCAGCGCGATTCAGCGCGGTGAGTGTGTCACAGGCGCTGATTGCCAGTGATACGTCCTCTGCAAATACGGCGTCCAGCATGCCTTCCACATAGCCGCCCAGTTTTTCGGTCAGCCATTCACCGGCTCCGGATTCTTCGTCAGACGCGATATAGATTTCCTTCGGAAATATCTTGCCCTCATCGTAGAGCTTCTGATAAGCAGCGTATGCGGGCGAGTCGACGCTCTTAAACATCAATATCAGCCTGACCGGTGTGTCGTGAGGCGGATAGGCGAGCGCCGCATTTAGCGCCATGTCGAGCTCCCCATCGGACTCATAATACAGATGCGATATGCCTTCGGGCACGCTTCCCTTCTGTGCCTCAAAAACTGCCATCGGCTTATCAAGAGCGCTAAGAGACGTGCCTTCCCCCATCTCCCGTGGCAGGAACGCAATAACTGCATCTGCGTCCTGCGCCGCTTCAGACAGATCAAATTCATTCCCCACGGCCTTTGTGGTGACAGTGACACCAAGGCTCTCTGCCTCCTTGGCTGCCGCTTCAAAGAACAACGCCGATTCCGCATCATCTCCGTTGCTCACAAGCGCCAGGGTTACCGGCTTATCAAACACAGCCTCAATACCCATCTTGGGCGTTGGCGTTGCTGCAGGCTGTGCAGACGGCTCTTCATTTACCGCTGTTTCCACTGAACACCCTGCTACCATGACGCACATCAGCGCCGCTATGAACAGCGCGAAATATCTTTTTATATTCATCCGTTCCTCCGGCATTTTTTTATATTTTGAGACTAAAGGCACTTTCCAATTTATCGTATATTATAACGAAGCCATCGGGTTTTTGCAACAAAACCGTCTTGCGGATAATGATCGGATTTTGCTGTATCCGTATGGTTCATTATAGCATATATAAATAAAGGGGGGCATATGAAAAAACTCGCTATAATGGGAATATGCATACTCATACTGGCCGCAGCTTTACTGGCAGCCGTGATTGTTTTGATTCATATGCTTTAAGTGACGCGATTCGTTATTTTTCTATGCGGGATAAAACAAACACGGCAACAAATACGCATGAATCCTGCTTTGTTTGTGGCCGTGTAAGGTTACCAATTGGCAATGGCTCTCCAATATTCAACAATCAGTTTTAATTAAAAATCCTCTCCGTTTTGTTCCGGACTGTTTTCTCTTTCATAAGTCTGTTCTTCAATGTTCTTATACTTTTTTTTGGTTTTTTTCGTTTCTTCGATGCCTTTCATTTTTCTGTCTCTCAACTTGAATCACCTCCAAAACTATTATGTCCAATTAATCTGTTTTGAATGAGAAATTCATTGTCTAAATAACGTTAATCCACCGCACTATGACTTTCTCGATAATTCATTTCCAAATCGATCATAAAGAACCGCCGTGTCTTCTTTTTTCGTCTTCCATACCTTTTTTTCGTCCCATATCAAATCGCCCTGACCTCCTTTACAGGCGACGCTTATTGTCTCGCCTGCTTGCATGTAGGTTCCGTCAGGGAAAACATACACTTCCGAGCCATTCTCAGAGAAAATAAAATATCCCGATATATCGGCAGCTTCGCCGTTATTGATCAGTGTGATTGTCTGCGCGTTTTTGTCAAGCTCGAGGATCTGAATCTTAGCATTGTTTCCCTCAGGCCGAGGATCAGATACGTCTATTTTGCCGCCCGCGTCAACGGTCAGCAGGATACCATACGGGTAATCCTGCGTCACAAAAACCTCCGCACCCTTCAATGCCGAAACGACCCGTTCATTGGCCGAATCCTCGTCAACCGATGTATCAGTCGGTATCACAGCGAATTCCGGCGACACCGCGGCCGCAAACTCCTGAGACGTGGCATCCGGGTTTCCGTGATTACCTACTTTTAGCACGTCTGCAGACAAGTCCACGTCAGCCTTCAGCAGTGTCGTTTCCTCCGCAAACTGCATGTCGCCGGTAAAAAGAAACGTTTTTCCGTTTATGCTGAGTTTCAGCACAAGAGAGTTGTCGTTGTCATCATCGTTGTTGTATTCCAGCGGCCCCAGAACATCAAAACCGATCTCCGGTGTCAGCTCCACCTTATCCCCCGCCGCCAGCTGAATGTGAGGAGTTGAAAGTGCTGCTGCCAGTTCTTTTATCTTATTGGTGCCGTCTTTCTTATCCTCTGAAATCATGGCGGAATAAAGCGTTCCTATCTCGTATCTGTCTGCTAGCGCCTCCATGCCACCGATATGGTCGCCGTGCGTATGTGTGAGAAAGACCGCCTTTAGCTTTTGCACGTCCATTATTTCCAATGCGGCATAAAGCGCAGGAACAGAGGATTTTTCACCCGTGTCAATGAGGTATGACAAGCCGTCCACCTGTATGAGCATTGCGTCCGCCCGCCCGACATTGATAAACATCACGGAAAAATCGTGTGTTTCCTCCGCGTGTCCATCAATTGAATCTGTTGTCTCGTCTGCTCTCTGATGGCATCCTGCAAGCGTGACTGTCAGCAGAACCATAAGTAACGCTATCGCAATGAAAACCATCGTTTTTCGTTTCTTTGTATTGTTATGCATAAATGCTATCATAAACTTTCCTTTACGTTTTTTTATCACTATAAATCTATTATACCATATTTATTGTATATCAATTGGCTAAAAGTACGCAAACAGCATGAATCCATAAATTGTATGATAAACCTTCCGCGCATTAGGGATAATAAAGATGAATCAAAGAAAGAGGGATAACTGAGTCGTGCAAAAGAAAGGTGTTTCCACATTAAAAGTCGCAGCCACATACATCGGTACAATTGTCGGAGCCGGTTTTGCCACGGGACAGGAGGTGTTGCAGTTTTTTTCAAAATTTGGTGCGTGGGGGCTTGCGGGTCTTATTCTCACCACCATCATGTTTATTGTCTTTGGTTATATTATCATTGACCTTGGGAAAAAGCTGAATGCCCGTTCCCATCTTGAAATTATCAGATATTCGGGCGGCAGAATCATCGGAACAATTATTGATGCGATTATCACCTTCTTCCTGTTTGGCGCGCTAACTGCCATGATCGCCGGAACGGGAGCTCTTTTCACACAGCAGTTTCATCTGCAAAGCTGGATAGGCAACATCATTATGGCGGTGCTGACTGCCTTCACTGTGCTGACCGGAATTAACGGCGTCATCAATTCCATCAGCTACATCGTCCCGTTTTTGTTGATCGCTGTGGCCGGTACAAGCATATATTCTATCGTTAACGTACCCCCTGATTTGACGGCCGCCGCTGTCACTGCCGGAGACAACGGTCTCATTTCGAATTGGCTGCTGGCAGCTGTGCTCTACATTTCATACAATACAGTTATTTCCATTGCTGTTCTCGGCCCTCTTGGCGCGGAAGCGCAAAGCAAAAAGGCCATCAGGAACGGCGCCATTTTGGGTGGAATCGGTTTGGGCGTCGGTTCCATCATGATCTATCTGGCACTCTCAGGTCATTTCCAGAATATCCAGAATCTTGAGGTGCCCATGCTATATATTGCCGGAAGTATATCTTCTGTTGTGCAAATCATCTACGCAGTGGTATTAATCGCTGAGGTTTATACCACTGCCGTCGGTTCCCTTTATGGCTTCACATCCCGGATTACGGACATGTCCAAGAATCCCCGTAAGGGCAGGATCATCGTGATTGCTGCCACACTCATTGCATTGGTCGCGAGTCAATTCGGTTTCTCCAGCCTCGTTAAGTACTTATATCCTATTGTCGGATATGGTGGAATCGTGCTGCTGGGTTGCCTGGTTTATGTAAAAATCAAAATGAGAAAAAACCGAAAAGAAAGCACTTCCTGATATCAGGTGCGTTTGACGCATTTCTCCGCGTTTTTTTATCCACGCGTTTTTATTTCACAGTTTTTATCTGCAAACTCTTCCTGATACTCAATTCATTCTTAACGAATACTTAAAAGAAGCACATGGGTATAATAAAGAAAAACATAAGGAGGAAATTGATATGGAATCACATAAGATGAATCATGCAAATCCGGGTATCCAGTGTCAGGTCGTATCATGTTACTATTATATGAACGGAGACCAATGCACTGCGGATCGTATTGAGGTTCTGCCAAGAGACGCAAGCAGCACATCGGAAACCGACTGCGGCACTTACGCCAAAAAGTAGCAAGCCTTGAGGAAACCAGCGGAATGCTGGTTTCCTTTAATTGCATTCTCCATTTCCTAGATTATTATATAACAACCCGTTAGTTTGATGCCCGTATAGAGTTCCCAATCTCTAACTAAACATTCTCGAGTATGGCATAGCTCTTATCATCTTCAATCATTATCTGAAGTGCAAATTTAAACTGATCGCTGATATCTCTTGGCAAGTCAATAATGTTTTTGCGGGAATATGCAGCATTTCGATACGACCGATCTTCCTCAAAGATGTGCTTGTCCGTCACATACGCATAATAAACCAAAGGATCATCAATGGTGCTGTAAGCGATATATAGCTTTTCAACCCAAAGCTGCTTGTAACCATCGGATATGTATTGTGGCGGATTCCCCTTCTTTGAAAGCGACTCGGCGATTTCTCGCGAAGTTGGGGCCTTAATTCGAATCCTTTCCGCTACCTTTTGTGTGAGCTCTGCTACCTCTCTGGCAGACAAGTATTTATCCATTCGCCGTTCTCCTGCGTTTTCTCTTTGACTTGAGATATCAATTATTTTAGCAGTTTTCTCTCTCCTTGTCTTTTAATCATTATGTCATTAAATATGAAATATCGCTCTTTATCTTTAGTTTGTTTCAAAAAATAATAAAAACACCTATCATATCGATAAGTGTATTGGTATATATTAACTGATGTAATTTTAACTCAAAGGCAAAAGTAAAATGATTCCCAATGCCGAAAATGGAATGGCAGTGCCGACAAGCAGCTGCGGCCAGGTATGACGTTTCATATAAAAACTTGCTATCCATGCAATTATCAGAACGCCTAACCCCGCATAGCCAATCATCTGCCCGAAGTATACGAGCAGCATAAACGGACCGGCGATGCCGCAGGCGTGTCCGCTTGCTTTAAAGTGAAACACCTTGTTCGTCAGCGCCACAAGCAGCCCCGATATCATATAGGCCAGATATATGACCAGCACATCCGTCGGTGCACCAAAAATAATGGCTGAAGCGAGGCCAAGTATGTATCCTGCCACGGCAAATATCATCGCAAGCGTTCTTTGACCTTCGCGCCCTTTATCTTTATATTTTTTGACCAACGGCTGAAGCGGATAGGCCAGCAGCGGAAGAACAACAAGAAAGAAAACCGTCATTAAGAAAACAGCGGTGCTCCCGAACGTAAGCGGCGAGTTGAAATATAAAACAATTAGCAGCACAAGTGCCATAATCGGTGCCACCGTGATCACCCGAATCACATAGGCGATTTTTTTCATGCCCGCTCATCTCCGACAAAGAACAGCGCCACTGTGCCGGGCCCGGTGTGCGATCCGATCACGGTTCCAACGCTGTTGATCATCACCTTTCCATTGAGCTTTGGAAAGGCATTTTCAATCAGATCGGCCACAGTTCTCGCATCATCATAACAGGCCGAATGAGAAATGAAGCATTTGCCGCTATAATTGACACCATCCTTTGCGTGCGTGATCATCTTTTGCACAATTTCATTGATCACCTTCTTTTTTGAGCGAACCTTTTCCCGGGGAACCAAATGCCCGGAGGCGTCCATGTTGAGAAGCGGGCATATCTTCAGCAATGTCCCAAACACGCCTGCTGTTCTTGATATTCTCCCGCCCTTGATATAGAAGGTTAAGTCCGATGAAAAGAACCAGTGATGAACGAAAAGTCTGTTATCGAGCGCCCATTGGAACGTCTGTTCATATGACGCACCGCTGTCGCGCATATCCGCAAGCAAATCCATGAGCAGGCCGTATCCCGAAGATGCCCCCATCGAATCCACAATTTCAATTTTGCGTCCAGGGTATTGCATCATCAACTCAAGCTTTGCCATTTTTGCCGAGTTGTAAGCGCCGGATATTCCCGAGGATAAGCTGATATGCAAAATGTCTTTGCCTTGCTTCAAAAACGGCTCAAAAAAGCTCTTGTATTCTTCCACATTGACCTGAGATGTCTTTGTTTGTGCGCCGTCTACCATTCTTTTATAAAATTCATCAAACGGCATCGACTGTCCAAGATCATCAGGATATGTTTCACCATCCATAATAAAGTGAAAACAAACGTACGGGATGCGTCTTTCCTTAAAATAGGCATCCGGCATGTCTGCGGTTGAACAACAGGTTATTACATAATCATTCATGGCTCATTTCCTTCCAGACCATAATTTCTATACGTCTTGTAAAACGCGTTATAAAAACAATACAATAATGTCTCCAAAGAGTCACTCTACTGTATCAGTGTTTCCACTCTATCCCTAGGTTTGCAATCGTAGAGCGATTTTTTATCAATTCTACCAACGGTAGAGTCGTCTTATCATGAATGATTATAAAATTGATTGTTTATTTGCATTATGCTATACTGGAAAAAGGTAGATTCGGGGGTGTAATCCTTTTTCATGATTGAAATAAAAGCTGTTATCGCAAACAATATCATTAAACTCAGAAGGTCCAAGAATTGGACGCAAACTGAGCTTGCCGAAAAGTTAAACTATTCGGATAAGGCCGTTTCAAAATGGGAGCGGGCGGAATCTTTACCTGATGCGACTGTTCTTAAAAAGATCGCCGATTTGTTTTTGGTTTCGGTGGACTACTTGTTTGAGGAAGAGCATACGAAAGAAAATATTGGGTCTCCCGCTGCAGCAAAGCAAAAGCGGCGCAATCATATCATTATCACGCTGCTTTCGACCTCACTGGTGTTTCTGATTGCCACAATCGTATTTGTGGTGCTTGGTCTTTTGCCAATTGATCTCCCGATATGGATGGCTTATGTCTATGCGATTCCGGTCGCAAGCGTTGTGTTGATAGTGTTCAACTCCATATGGGGCAGGCGCATTTGGAATTATGTTTTCGTCACACTGCTCGTTTGGAGCATACTGCTGGCCTTATATCTTTCCTTCCTTTCTCAAGACATATGGCTCATATTCATCATCGGTATCCCCGCACAGATCATCATTCTATTATGGACAAGACTGAGATTCAAACATAAGTAATAAAAAAAGCCCCGTTTACGGAGCTTTAAGTGTGGTCGCATTTTATTACCCAAGCACTCTGGTTAAGAACTGGCGTGTACGTTCCTGACGGGGCGATCCAAATATCACTTCCGGTGAATCCTGCTCGACGATGACGCCCTCATCCATGAAGCAGACACGGTCGGACACGTCTCTTGCGAATGCCATCTCATGCGTGACAATCATCATGGTAAGCCCTGAGCCTGCCAGAGACTTCATGACGCCCAAAACCTCACCCACCATCTCAGGATCTAAAGCCGAGGTCGGCTCGTCAAAAAGCAGCACTTCCGGGTCCATAGACAGTGCGCGCGCTATCGCGACGCGCTGCTTCTGACCGCCGGATATCTGCCGCGGCTTCGCATTGATAAACTGCAGCATACCGACCTTTTCAAGGAAATGCCTGGCCCTCTCTTCGGCCTCGTGACGCTTTCTACCAAGCACCTGAATCTGCCCCACCACGCAGTTGTTGAGCACATTCATGTTGTTGAACAGATTAAACTGCTGAAAAACCATACCCACCTTGGTGCGATACTTGGAGATCGGCTGATCCGAATGCTGAATATTCTTTCCATGAAAAAGTATTTCGCCCTTTGTGGGCGTTTCCAAGAGATTGACGCAGCGAAGCAGCGTAGATTTGCCGGAGCCGGAGGAGCCGATGATACATACGACCTCGCCCTTAGACACGCTGAAATTGATATCCTTAAGAACCTCGTTCTTACCGAACATCTTCCCAAGATGATTAATTTGAATAACCGCTTCGCTCATTTCTTTCCCTCAGTCTTCTTGTTTTGAATTAACTTCATCTCTTCCGCCGTCATGCTCTGCGAACCAAGCACGTATGAATCGGGCCCGTCCATTTTCTTTTCGATCTTAAGCAAAATACGTGTGATCGTAAAATTGATTACAAAGTAGACGATACACGCGATGGCAAAGGCTTCAAACGTTTTATAATAGGTTCCGGCAGCCGATTTGGTCATAAAGAACAGCTCCGACACAGATATGACGCTTAATACCGAGCTGTCTTTGATATTGATCACAAATTCGTTGCCGATAGACGGCATGATGTTGCGCAGTGCCTGCGGCATGATGACATGCATCATTGTCTGCCAATGCGTCATGCCGATGGAATGGGCACCCTCAGTTTGTCCCGTATCAATAGAGATGATACCGCCCCTGACGATTTCGGCCATGTATGCGCCCGTATTAATAGACACAATGACGATACCCGCAAATAACGCAGGCATGTCGATACCGAAATATTGGAGCGAGCCATAATAAATCAACATGGCCTGCACCATCATCGGTGTCGCGCGGAACACCTCCACATAAGCGGTGAGTATCCCGCGCGCGATTCTCAATATAACCTTTTTAAATATATTATCTTTGGAATGAATGGGTATGGTTCGAACAATCGCGACAAGCATGCCGATAATGAAGCCGACGATTGTACCCACAATGGCGATCAGTATCGTCGTACCTGCCCCCTGCAAAAACAAGGGGAAATACTTTTCAACCAAGAATGCTATCCATCCAAAAAACGTTTCCGGCATAATCTCTTCCTAACTAACAGTATTTGATCTGACCTTATTCGGACACGGGCTGGTTTTTCACAGCGGCGTTCATGAGCTCCTGACGCTCATCCTCTGAGATGCCCGCAAGAATCTTGTTGATAGCAGAGATCAGGTCTTCCTGTCCCTTCGCAACAGCGACAGCGATAGCCACATCATCCGGAGACGCTTCAAAGCCTTTACCCTCTGGGAACTCGATAAACATCAGATCGGGATTGGATTCCATCGCCGATACAGCACCCGGGCGTTCGGATATATAGCCGTCAATCGAACCGGATTCAAGCGCTACGATCATCGCCGGGAAGCTTTCCATTGCCGTCTGCTGTTTCACGCCTTCAATCTGCGGAATCACCGTGTAATGGAATGTATTGAGCTGTCCTGTGATCTTCGCGCCGGAGAAATCTGCAAGTGAAGTGGCATTTGCATACTGGCTGTCCTTTTTCACTACGACAACGAGCTCAGATGTGTAATAGTTGTCTGTGAAGTCCACAGTCGCTTTGCGTTCTTCTGTCGGGGACATACCCGCAATGATGGCATCGATCTTGCCGGAAGTTAACGCAGGCGGTAACCCATCCCATTCTGTCTTCACGATCACAAGCTTTTTGCCAAGACCTTCCGCAATGCGCTTTGCGATTTCGACATCATAGCCGCCCGCGAAGCCGCCGCTGGAGATTTCCAAGGCGCCATTGCTGTCGTCCGTCTGCGTCCAGTTGAAAGGCGCATAATTACATTCCATACCCACACGGAATTCCTGCTGTTCTGTTTCGGCGGGAGTCTCGGATTCTTCAGCTTCCGCAGATTCGGAAGGCGCCTGCTCCGATTCAGATACTGCAGGTTTATCGGCCGCTGCGGGCTGCGGGTTCGATGCGCAGCCGCTCAGTGCGACCATACCGACAAGCATAACCAACACCAATAGTAATGCAAATGTTCTCTTCATAAGTTTTTCCCCTTTATAAAAATTATTGTTTAGCATATTAATTCAGTGAACATAAAAAACATAATTATCTTCTCATTTTATACCCGTTTCGTCAAGTAAAAACCGCCATCAGAACGTTGTATTCATGCACAAAAACTGGCTTTTATATGCTTTTGTTATTCTTTGCTAGAATATTGCGCAAAAATGTCTTTTTTGATGAGGAGACCTGAGACAATATGATCGCTGCAAACATGAGGATGCAGCCGACCAGTTCTTTTGCCGTGAAGCTCTCATTAAGGAAAATCACTCCCGAAATCGACGCGAATACGGCTTCCATGCTCAGTATAAGCGACGCCGTGGTGGGCTCGGCATTTTTCTGTCCGATGATCTGCAGCGTGTATCCGGCGGCTCCTGATACGATGCCAAGATACAGCATTGGTGCCCAGCAGGAAAGCACCGCATTGAGATTTGGCTTTTCAAAAATAAACATCATTATTCCTGTTAACAGTGACACCACAAAGAACTGTATGCACGACAGCTGTATCCCGTTTGTCAAGGGTGAATACTTATCAACGATGAGTATGTGGAACGAAAAGCACAGTGCGGATAGCAGCACCAATGCGTCTCCCTCATTGACCGACAAGTCTTCCTTGACACAAAGCAGATACAAGCCGATAATCGCAACCGCCACGCTGATCCATACAGCGGCTGATACTTTTTTCTTGGTGAAAAGGCGCAGTATAGGAACAAAAACAATGTACAACGCGGTAATAAAACCGGCTTTTCCGGCCGATGTATCAGCCATGCCCATCTGCTGCAGATTTGCTGCAAAAGCAAGACATATTCCGCACAGAACACCGCCTGTGACGAGTATCTTTCGCCGATTTTTCTTTTCCTGTGGTGACAGCGATATATGCTGTTCGCTAATTCTGTCCTTCTTTCTACCTATGAAAATGATAGGCAGCAGCGCAATCCCGCTGATAAGAAAACGCGACGCTGAAAACGTAAAAGCATCGACAACCACGATACCGATTTTTTGAGCGACAAATGCAGCTCCCCATATAAAAGCGGTTAAGAGTAAAATGAGACTGCCCTGCCATTTGCGATTTGCCATGATGTCCTCCTGCCAGCTAAAACCAGTATCTTTTTGCAACACTTGAATAAAGGTCTGTTGTTACACAATTAACTTTTATATCACAGGTGAGAGTGTTTTGCAATCAGAATGAAGCTTCCTGAAGTAAGCCGCAAGCCTTGAGTTTCGATTACTCGTCTGTCAAAAATATTATGGATATGCACAAATCATCTCATTGCGTAAGAAAGACTTCTCATTTTTGCTATAAGCATAAATTTTACTTTACTCGGCAAAGAGGTCAAATATCTCAATTGACTTCTATTTACTGGTTTGATACGTTATAGTCGAAACCGGTTTCGGAGGTGATGTTTTATGACCACCATTTATGACATTGCCAAGATGTGCGAGCTTTCTCCTGCAACGGTGTCCAAAGCTTTGAGCGGCGCTATGGATGTGAGCGTCGCCACAAGGTCTCGCGTGAGGCAAATGGCCAATCAACTGGACTATATCCCGGACGGCAGAGCCAAAGGCTTAAGCCAGAACCGAACCTGGACGATCAGTGTTCTTTGTCAGGACGGCTCTGATATGGGGCTCAAGCACTACCTGTTTGCCGAAATTATCGAAAGCTTTAAAAGCGTTGTGGAGCGGCACGGCTATGATATCGTGTTTATCTCCAATCAGGTCGGTAAAATGGGCTTAACCTATTACGGACACTGCCGCTACAGAAAAGCGGACGGCGTATTTATCGTCAATACCAATCACAACTCAGACGACGCTCAGGAGCTGATGATGTCTGACCTTCCAAAAATCGCAGTCGACTATTGCGATTCCTCCATCAGCTGTGTCATGACAGACTGTGAAAAGGGTATGACGATGCTTTACAACTATCTTTATAACCTCGGTCACAGAAACATCGTTTATATGCATGGCGAGCCCAAATTTATCACAGATATACGCATCAATAGCTTTAAAAAGGCGTTTGCCGCAAATGGTGCGTCTTTTACGCCTGATAGATTGATACAGTCCAAGTACTATTCTATTCAAGGCGGCTATGCCTCTATGAGAAAGCTGTTATACCGCAGCGAACGCCCGACGGCTGTGATTGCAAGCGATGATTACAGTGCTGTCGGCGCCATCAATGCGGTGCACGACGCGGGGCTGTCTGTACCGGAGGATATCTCAATCGTGGGTTTTGACGGCATTGAAATGACCCAACTCATCTCCCCTCAGCTCACAACTATCAAGCAGGATGCGCGCGGCATCGGTGCCAAAGCCGCCGAACATTTGATCAAACAGATACTGGGATTCGGAAAAAACAACAAAACGGAAAACATCATTCTCGAGCCTCAGTTAATTTTGGGCACAAGCTGTAAAAACATCAACTTGTAAAGAAGGTCAAATATGGAAACGTATAAAAACCCTGAACTCTCAGCACAGGAACGTGCAGAAGCACTTGTTGCACTTATGACGCTGGACGAAAAGGCCGCTCAGCTTCGTTATGACGCACCGTCGGTGGAGCGTTTGGGACTTCCCGCATATAACTGGTGGAACGAAGGCTTGCACGGGTTGGCAAGAGCGGGTACAGCCACGATGTTCCCTCAGGCCATTGGCCTTGCGGCGATGTTTGACTGTGATATGATAAAAGCCGTCGCGTATGCGGTCGCTGTTGAGGCACGCGCAAAATACAACGAACTATCAAAACACGGCGACAGAGATATCTATAAAGGTCTCACGCTGTGGTCTCCCAACGTCAATATTTTCCGTGATCCCCGCTGGGGCCGTGGCCAGGAAACCTACGGCGAATGCCCGTATCTGACAGCACGCCTTGGTGTTGCGTTTGTGCAAGGGCTTCAGGGTGACGGACAGTATCTGCTCACGGCCGCCTGCGCCAAGCATTACGCGGGTCACAGCGGCCCCGAAGGTCTTCGGCATAAATTCGATGCCCAGATCTCCGAAAAGGATTTGAATGAAACTTATCTGCCCGCATTTGAAGCCTTGGTGAAGGAAGCCAAGGCGGAGAGCGTGATGGGCGCCTATAACCGCCTCAACGGTGAGCCTGCTTGCGCAAGCTCATATCTGATGAGCAAGCTTAATGAATGGGGCTTTGATGGGTATTTTGTTTCCGACTGCTGGGCAATCCGAGATTTTCACACTGAGCATATGGTGACCGCCACCGCACCGGAATCGGCAGCGATGGCACTCAAGGCCGGATGTGACCTGAACTGCGGCTCGACGTATTTGAATATGCTTGTGGCTCATAAGGAAGGTCTGGTCACCGAGGATGATATCACAAAATCGGCTGTTAAGCTGATGAGAACAAGGGTACGCCTTGGGCTGATGGATGAATCAACCGAATACGACGATATCAGTTACGAAATGGTCAGCTGCAGTGCGCATAAAACGCTCTCGCTTGAATGCGCACATAAGTCGATGGTGCTGCTCAAAAACAACGGACTGCTGCCACTTAACCGCTCCAAGCTCAAAACAATCGGCGTGATAGGGCCCAATGCAGCCAGCATCGATGCGCTTAAGGGCAACTACTTCGGCACTGCCGACGGTTATGTCACATTCCTTGACGGTATCAAAGCGGCCTTCTGCGGCCGCGTGCTTTATTCGGAGGGCTGCCATCTGTTTAAGGACAGACTTCAGGAGCTGTCTATGCCGGGCGACGGTTACGCCGAAGCTGTCACAGTCGCGGAGCATTCCGATGTTGTGGTGCTTTGCCTCGGCCTCGACGCCACAATCGAAGGCGAACAGGGCGATACCGGCAACGCTTTTGCCTCGGGAGACAAGCCCGATCTTTATCTGCCCAAAAGCCAGCGTATACTTGTAGAAAAGGTGCTCGCTGTCGGCAAGCCGGTCATTGTCGTGATGGCCTGCGGCAGTGCGATTAATCCGCTGGCACAGTCCGCCGACGCCATTATTCAGGCATGGTATCCGGGTCAGGCAGGCGGAAAGGCGCTGGCTGATATTCTGTTCGGCGAGGTATCTCCGTCCGGTAAGCTCCCTGTGACATTTTATGAAAACGCGCAGCTCCTGCCGCCCTTTACGGAATACTCCATGGTTAACAGGACATATCGGTATGCCACCAACAATGTGCTCTACCCGTTCGGCTACGGCCTTGCCTATTCCAAGGTCACAGTGAGCGATTTGAGCTTTGACAAGGCCAGCAGCACTGCCAGCATCCGCGTCAAAAACGTCGGCGAATATGACACAGATGAGGTGCTTCAGCTCTATATCCGCGTCAACGGTTCGAAATGGGCCGTATCCAATCACAGCCTTTGCGGTTTTAAAAGGGTGAGTTTAAAGAAGGGCGACAAGCAGTATATACAAATACCCGTCCCCCGCTCGGCTTTCGAAGTTGTTGACGGCGACGGTCACCGGCTTGTCGACAGCAATAGCTTTACGCTTTTTGCGGGAATCAGCCAGCCCGATGCTCTGAGCTGCCAACTGACCGGATGTGAATGCGCAAGCATAGACATCGTACTCCCATGAACTGACTGTCCCGGCTACTACAGCCGGGATATTTATTTTGTTATAGAAATGGCCGTGACTAACAAGCATAAATTTTACCTCAATATCAATAATGTCCTTTTGTTAATATCAAAGAGGTAAAAACCATGCGCATAATGGTAACGAAATAACATTTACTGTATATATCAGACCCAATAGAATATATATATTAAATCAATATCAAGGAGGAAATTCATTTTATGAAAAGAGTATTAGCCTTATTGCTGGTATTACTCGTTCTCGTTCCCCTTACAGCGTGCGGCACAACACCTGCGCCTGTGGCTGAAGACAGCGCAGCGCCCAGTGAAGCCGAGCAGAGCCCCGAGCAAAGTGCTGATGTGGCTTCGGATACTCCCGAAGAGCAGATCACACTGACATTGTGGAGCATTGCGACAGAAAGCGATAACTATTATCAACCCTATTTGGATGCTATCGCAGAATACGAAGCAAGCCATACCAATGTCAAGATCGACTATGCGACCTTTGAAAACGAAGCATACAAGACGAAGCTGAAATCTGCTGTGTCTGCCAATGAGCTCCCGGATATCTTCTTCACATGGGGCGGCGGCTTCTCCCAGCCCTTCGTTGAGTCAGGTCGTGTCCTTGCCGTCGATGATGTATACGCGAACTATTCAGACGCTTTGCCGGAGGTCATGCTCAGCAACCTCACTTACGGCGGCAAAAAGTATGGCAGTGTGTACACAATGAACGTCTCGATGCTTTTCTACAACAAGGCGATATTTGCGAAGTATAACCTTAAGCCGCCCACAACATTTGATGAGCTCAAAACAGTATGCCAGACTCTGATCGATAACGGCGAAACCCCGTTTGGTATCAGCGCAAAGGATATCTGGAATCTTGCGATGACTCATGATGGTTTAACCCTGAAATCAGCAGGCGCTGATGCGGTTGCCAGTGCACTCACAAAGGACGGCTCAGTCAGCTACAATTCCGAAGCTTTCCTCGCTGCATCCACCGGTTTTTCTGAACTCGCAAAGATGGGTGCCTACAGCGACAGCGCGATTGGCTTAACCAATGACGAAGCCACTCAGACATTCTATGATGGTGATAACGCCATGTATATCACCGGCAGCTGGATGGTCAGCGACATCAATACAAAATCCTATAACCCGGATGACTATGGCGTTGTGCCTGTTCCTATTGTCAATTCTTCCAACGCAGCTCTCACCGATTTCATGGGCGGCCCCTCCGATTCACTGATGGTATCCGCATCAACGGCATATCCGAAAGAAGCGGCGGAAGCGATGTACGAAATCTCTAAGAGCATCTCCCATAATGCATACCTCTCCGGCAGCGGGCTTCCGGCATGGACAGTCGATTATGACGACAGTTCAGTTCTTCCCATGACAAAAGAAATCGCGGGTCTTGTGTCTGACGCGACTTCCTTCACACTCTGGTTTGATACACTTATGCAGGCTGAAGATTCCGGCGTATACCTGGAAAACCTGCAGCAGCTCTACCTCGGAGACCTGACACCTCAGCAATTTGTTGAGAACCTAGCTGCTCAGCTTGGTGTATAAACAAAGTGAACTTTCTAAACGAGTAGCATAGCATTTGTCGAAGCGGCCTCCCGATGATTAGCAGTCATCGAACAAGTCGGGAGGTCGCTGCTCCTCGTTAATTCATCAAATCATCTTTCATTTTTGACTGATTACGGGAAGGATATGACTCATGAACAGAATTTATAGGAACAAACCGGCAATCTTCCTGTTTCTTTTGCCGGCGGCGATTTTATTCATTGGAATCATCATCGTTCCGATTATTATGTCCACCTATTATAGCTTGCACGATTGGAATGGGTTTTCGGACATGGAGTTTGTCGGGTTTGATAATTATGTTGAGCTTTTTACCAACTCAGCAATTAACTTCCCGAAGGCACTGCTTAACGCTGTGTTATACATGCTTGCTTCAGTTTTTATCCAATTGCCTTTCTCGCTATTTCTTGCTTTGCTGCTCGCGAAGGGAAGAAAAGGCAGCAGATTATTCTTGTCGGTTTATTTCATCCCCGTTCTCTTGTCAACCGTTGTCATCGGCCAATTGTGGCTAAAAATATACAACCCTGACTATGGTATATTGAATGTCGCTCTAAGATCCATTGGTCTAGAATCGTGGGCAAAAGTATGGCTCGGGGACAGGGGCACCGCGTTAATCGCAGCTTTCATCCCTACATTATGGCAATATACAGGATATCACATGCTGCTGATGTATGCAGGTATCCGAGGCGTTCCGCAAGAATTGCGGGAAGCAGCTTTGATTGACGGCGCGACCGAATGGCAGATTAATCGGCGCATTATTATCCCAATGATAAAGCCAATAATCAGAGTCTGCGTTATTATTTCTGTAACTGGCGCGCTAAAAGTTTTTGATTTGATTTATATACTCACAGGCGGAGGACCGGCTCATGCGACTGAGGTGCCAAGCACGCTTCTTGTATCCATGATGTTCCTGCGAAATCGATACGGTTTTGCCAGTGCCATTGCCGTCGTTCTCATATTCCTATGCTTCTTGGTTGCCTACATCATCAGAAAAACATTTAAAACGGAGGTGGACTAGTTGAAACTTCAGCCTTTTAACAAGAAATCAAATCAAATCAGATTTTCAAAGAGAGTCTTAACAAAAGAGGTCCTGGTTTACACGCTGCTGATAATATGGTTGCTTGTTAATCTGTTCCCTCTTTATTGGATGTTCACCTTCTCTTTTAAAAACAACGCGGAAATATTCGGCGAAAACGTGGTCGGCTTACCCCAGACTTGGCAATTTGAAAATTACGATGCCGCCTTAGGCGTCAATAACCTTCCCAGGTTCTTTCTGAACAGCTTTATCGTAACCGGGTTAACAATTTTACTCACTGTGTTTATCGCAATGATGGCTGCTTTCGCTTTGTGCCGGATGATTTGGAAAGGAAGAAAAGTCGTCAACAGCATGGTTGTACTCGGTATGACGATTCCGATCCATGCATCAATACTTCCAATATTTCTTGTCCTATCCAAGCTGGATATGCTTAATTCATATCAGTCTTTGATTGTTCCGTATACTGCGTTTGCATTGTCCGTGGCGATACTCATTTTCATCGGATTTATGCAGGAAATCCCCAAAGAGCTGGATGAAGCAGCCTGCATTGACGGCTGCAATGTATGGGGCATTTTCAGGCATGTCATTTTCCCAATGATGAGGCCATCCATTGCAACAGTGGGGATTTTTACCTTCATTCAAACATGGAATGAGCTGATGTTCGCCATTATCTTCATCAACAAGCCCGATTTCTTTACACTCACTGTCGGTATACAAACGCTTTCGGGGTCTTATACGCGAGAATGGGGGCCGATTGGTGCAGCTCTTGTGGTCGCCACCTTCCCCACCATCATCGCTTACGCATTCTTAAGCAAGAAAATTCATGAAAGCGTCAATGCCGGAGCAATAAAAGGATAGTTTAAATGCAGCCAGCATTTTAATTAATTTCTGCAAGCGCAAATGATAAGTAGACTGCTTCTACCATTACATTTGTGCTTGCTGCTTCTTGTAGGTTGTACAATGATGTGTAACAGTTAGAAGGAAAGAAAAAAGCAAGGAACCCAAAAATCTGATAAAGTTGTAACTGCTAAGAAAACAACGATCAGAAAGAAAGGGCTCCTTGCATGAAAACT
>JAEWBO010000001.1 GCA_023391105.1 Bacillota bacterium | reverse complement strand
TCATGCCGTACATTCGAGCAATGGCCATGTCTCTGTCCTCAATGATCGGAAACGGTATTTCTATCCCCGTATTACGGTATATGTTGATGATCCAAGCGATATGTGAAGCGTTTGAGTCGATTGAGAGACCCAGCAGTTCTGCGTTTCTGTCCTTAAAATCCTGATAGCGTTGCGCAAACGCGATGAATTCCGTCGTACAGACAGGTGTAAAATCGCCCGGATGACTGAACAGTATCACCCATCTGCCGCGATAATCGGATATGCTTTTCACGCCGTCCGTTGTCATGGCCGTAAATTCCGGCGCCATATCACCCAGCCCGGGCGGCGCAACTGTCACCGCCGCATCCAAAACAGGAGTCGGTGCTGGCTGCATCGGTACATTTCTTCTTTGATCACAGCTCATGTCTTTGACACTCACCTTTCAGCTTTATTCATTTTACTATATTCAAGGCGATTGTCTGATGTGCGGTTTACGGCCATTCAAAAAGGACTCCGTTAAGAGTCCTTTTGCGCCTTGTACTGTGCTATTACCAGCTGCCGCCCGCGCCGCCGCCGCCAAAGCCGCCGCCCGAGAATCCGCCGCCGCCAAAGCCGCCGCCGCCCGAGAATCCGCCGCCGCTTCCGCTCTTCGGAGCGGGTCTTGAAACCATGGTTGACTGGAACTGAGACATGTTGCGTGACATCATGCTTGTAAACAGCAGCGTGTTAAACATCGGTGAGCCGTAATAGCCTCTGTACCAGTTGGGCGGCTCCACGCCGATGCCTTCAAAGTTCTTCGCCCATTTATCCGTCACACCAAGCACATACGCATATGGCAGCACGTTATAGAAGTACGATGGGTTCTGTTCCACCAGCACACGGATTCTGTCCTTCTCGGCTTTATCGATAAACTCCTTGAATCCGATCAGCTTCGCAAGCCATTCGCCGCCCTGCTTTGTGCGCTTCCTCATGATGATTGTCAGCAGCAGCATGATAAGCGTGGCTCCGGCAGTCGCCAGAATAACGCCCCATGCGCTGATATCAAACACCAGCGGCATGATAACGATATAACCAAGCAGCACCAAACCAAGAACAACGATAGAGACGACCAGCATGGCGATACGGCTGCCCTTTTTCGTCGAACGCCACTTTTCCGCCACACGCGCCAGCATGAACACAGGGAAGCTAATGAGCGCACTCACCATAATCGCCACGACAAGTGCGGAAATAAACTCGTAGGACTCGCTGTAAACAAAGCGAAACAGCGCCAACCCGATGGGAAGCATGGTGGCAATGCCCATGAAGGCGCGCGCGCGTTTGGACGCTTTCGTGTATATCTGGCGATCGGGCGAGCTCTCAAAATAATTGCTGACATCCATCTTGGTACCGGATATTGTCGAGTAAAAATTGTATTTCAGACTGGAGAGAGCCACAGCGTCCCCCTTGGCAAACAGCAGTTTGAACATCGTCTTTTCAAACGACTTCGCGTTTTCCAGGTCTTTGAGCTTCACAAGCTCGAATTCGTTCTTCTCCTTCTCGTCGATCCTCAAATACCCTTTGTCCGCCCAGTAAAGAATCAGCGACACCACATCCTTGTCATCCACACAGCCGTCGATCACATAGCCCACCTCAGCCGATGTCATGCCGTCCGGCGCATAGAACTCCACCGTGGGGAACAGCTTATTGTCGCGCCCGTAAGCGATCCAGAGTATGAGCGCCAGCAGCACAAGCAGCCCGCTTATGATATAGAGCGCATAATCCCAAGGCTGCAGCACCGTTTCATTGATAAAGTAATCGTCGGGAAACTCCATGCGTATCGTCATGACATCGCCGCCCGTCATGGGGCGCAGCGCACGGCCTTTTAACGTGCTGCCGTCCTTTTCCCATTCGACCCCCGTATTATCGGAGCTGCCATATGCCCCCATTGTCACATTCACAAGCGATTCATCGAATTCCTTGGGCAATTCAATAGTAAAGCTCGCGTTTTGTATGGTGTCCCCATACGCGCAATTGATGATATTCCTGTAAAACTCATCAAACTCTTTGTAGCCGTTATCTCCCATATCCAATTTGTACGAGATGATATAGTCCTGCTTTCCGGACACATAGGTATCCGCGTCGCCGATTTTTGCGACCAGATAATCATCTTCGCGCGATAAGTCAAACGGCGCGCCAGACACATTAAAATTCGAAACATGCTGATTATAATTTCTTGATACCCACTCGCCATCGATATAATACCAGCCCTCACCGCGAACCTGCAGATAGTAATAGAAACCGTGCCGCTCCTGTATAAAATCCAGCGTAAGCCGTTCCACCACATCCAGCACGTTATTTTCCGATACCTTGACATGCACATCATAATCGGTGATGTCATACGCTTCGTCCGCCAAAGCCACACCGGGTATGCAGAGCATCAGCGCCACTAGCAGCGCCAACAGCAGTTTTTTCATGAGCCCTCCTTATTCCAAAACACGGAAACGGGCGCAAGCCCTTTGGCCGCGCCCGATTGAATCGTTCGATTAAAACTGAACCTTAACGTTCTCTCTTTCCTGCTCGCTGCCCACCTCAAAGAGAGGTTTCTTATCAAAGTGGAACAGCCCCGCGATGATAGAGCTCGGGAACATCTCCCTCTTGGTGTTGTACGTCTTTACAACCGCGTTGTAGTACTTTCTTGAGTTCGCGATCTCTTCTTCCATACGGCGCAGCTCAGCCTGCAGCTCTAAAAAGTTCGTGTTGGCCTTGAGATCGGGATAGGCCTCGGCTAACGCGAACAAGCTTTTCAGAACGCCCTGCAGCGCGTTTTCGCCTTCAATGCGGCCCTCCATCGTGGTCGCAGACGCTGCGGCGTTACGCGCCGCGATCACGCGCTCCAGCGTATCCTTCTCGTGGCTCGCATAGCCCTTCACCGTCTCCACAAGGTTGGGGATCAAATCATATCTCTTTTTGAGATATACGTCCATGGTCGAAAAGGCTTCTTCGATGCTGTTTTTGAGCTTCACAAAACCGTTGTAGGACGCGATGACCCATATAATGAGGATTAACAGAATTCCACCGATAATCGCAAATACCATTTCTTTATCTCCTTATTCAATATTTTTTATCTCATTGCTCCGACTGGACAAACATTTTCCTTCTATCTAATTGATATGTTTGTCCGTCTCTGTAATAATAAAACAATATCATACCTTCATCAGAGAATCAAACATCCATCTGTAAAAGCTTTTTCGCCGCTCCCGAGACCACGCTTTGCCGGAGCACAGTAGCCAGTATCACAGCCACGGTGGCCACATAAATGATGGCCACAATATCAGCAAAGCCGGCAACCATGACGGGCACAATGATGACTGCCGCAAACAACACGCCCAAAAGCATATGGAGCATGACGTTCATATTCTGCTTTATCGCCTGCTGTTCGTTCATCCACGAGAGCTTGGGACGAGCCGCATCAATGAGCAGACCCGCAAATGAGCTCGCCACCGCGGTGACAATACCCATCACAAAAGCGATCACTGCGGTTATGATGCCCGCACCCAGAACAACAGCGGCCACCGACATAAACAATATGCCGACGCCTGAAAGCAATATGCCCGACATCGCTTTCGCTGTGAGTTGTTTACTCATACTCACCGGAATGTACTTCGCAAAGTACAGATTTCTGCCCTCTCTTGATATCGCTGTGCTGGTGATCGCGTTCGCTGAGGAAATGAAAGCGCTAAACCCCACGAGTATCGCAATAAGCAGGCCGCTGTCCATCGTTTCTATATAAGGCTTGAGTGTTTCAAGCTGTCCGCCGCCCATCAGCATGATAATAATCAGCACAGGCCATATAAAATTTATCAGCACACAGTTCAAAAACGCGATAGGCGAACGCACGAGCAAGCGCAATTCTTTCACCACATAGGCTCTGGTAACAGGCGTTCTCGCGGTGCTCTTGTCAAGCTCCTGTGACGAAAGGCTTTTCCTTTTTGCTGCCGCTTCGGTGACCCCCGCGAGGCCTTTGAAGTAAAGTAGCTGCCCAAACCCTAAGAACAGCGCCACAGCCGCCGCCGCGCAGACCACAAACAGCAGCAGGTTCCAAAGCCCCGCCAGCGAGGCACTGTTGATCAGCGCATCTGCCGCAAAACCGATACCGGGAAAGATCCGGCCGAGCAGCACCGTGAGCGACGATTGCCCCGTCGTGAGCGCAATGATCTGATCCGCACTCATATTGCTGACAGACCCTTGAATAGCGATATTGAAGCCAATCGCGAGCCCCAGCGCCAAGATGCCGCCCACAAAGTTAAACACCTGCTTGTTCTTTCCGAACCGCGTGAATCTCATCACGAGCATCACAATGATGGCCGCCATCACGAGCGCGATAATCGGCAGCAGCGCAAACAACACCGCTGAATAGACGATGAAGAGAATATCCGCCCCGCTCTTTATACCATATGCCACCAGCATGGGGAGCAGAATAAACGATTCAAATATATACTCGTAAACAATAAGCGTCGTCAGCTTTGCGCCGAGTATCTCATACGGCCGCAGCGGAAGCCCCAGCATGATCTGCACATCGTTTGCGTGATACATGACCGATACCACATAGAACACGCCGAAAAAGAATATCACCAAAGATGTGGCACCAAACGCAAGCGGCAGTATCGCGTCCGCCGAGCCCATCGTGCTTAAGAGATCGTACAGCCCGAATGTCATGAACATAACAGAAAACGCGAAGCTGCCAAAAGCGAACAACAGCAGCAGCGCAATCCACAGACGGCTTTTTTTCTTCGTATTGTCTGAAGAGCCGCCGCCCTTCAGCATTATTTTTGTTAAGACCCATATTTTATGCATTCTGCGTCATCTCCAAAAACATTTTCTCCAGCGATGTATCGCTGCTCTTCTTCATCGTCTGAATATCGCCTGCAAAGAGAATGCGGCCCGAACCGATAACGGCCACTTTGTCGCAGACCTTTTCAGCCACCTCCAGCACGTGCGTGGAGAAGAACACGGTGTTGCCCTTATCGGCATGCTCGCGCATCATCGCTTTTAATTCAAACGCTGATTTGGGATCAAGCCCCGTCATCGGTTCATCAAGAATCCACACCTTTGGCTGATGGAGCAGCGCGCCCATAATGACGATCTTCTGGCGCATACCATGTGAATAGCTCTGTATCTTGTCCCCGAGCGCGCTGGTCATTTCAAAGCGTTTTGCCAAATCGTCGATGATTCTCTTGCGGTCGCCAGAGGACACGCCGTAAATATCCGCCATAAAGGCCAGATACTCTATACCCTTGAGACCCAAAAACACATTCGGGTCGTCCGGAACAAAACCGATATTCATCTTTGCACCAAGTGCATCGTTTTTGGTGTCGTGACCGTCCACGCGAATCGTACCGCTGTCCGGCTGTATGATGCCCGTGACCAGTTTGATCGTGGTTGTTTTGCCCGCGCCGTTAGGCCCTAAGAAGCCGTATATGCACCCGGACTCCACGGTCAGCGAGATATCGTCGACGGCCTTTACTCTTCCACCGTACGTCTTGGATACATTGATAATTTCAATCATATTATACCTCCAATTTCCTTTTCCTCAAAAATTATAGCATTAGCATATAACATCGTAAAGAACGACGCAACCCACTCCTTGCCCCTTTTGCGTTTCGCTCAATGACGCTGTTCTCGCTTAATTTTGCGCTCATTGTATACCTTCCACAAAGGAGAAGGTCAATACCTAAAGCCCCAATAAACGAAAAAACCGCTGCCGCCCGTCAGAAAAGGTTTGAGACGTGCGAAGCTTGGCGGTTATAACAGCTCTTATTATTTTAGGAGCTTACCCCGATGCCCACTTCGATTGTATTTTTGCCGTGTTCCTTGGCAAGATACATCGACGCATCCGCCTGCGCGATAAGCTGCTCAAGGCTCTGGCCTCTTTGCATCTGTGCGATGCCAAAGCTGCACGATATGGCAAGCCTTGCGGAAAATTCAAAGCTCGTTATCGCATCCTTGATTTTCATAGTTAGATCCCGTGCCTGATCAACGCTCATGTTTGGAAGCAGCAGTATAAACTCATCGCCGCCCCAGCGCACGCACACATCCTTCTTGCGAAGCTTTGCGCGCAGAATTTGAGCCGTCTCATATAGCACGGTATCACCCACCAGATGGCCATGGCTGTCATTAATTTTCTTCAAGTTGTCCACGTCCAGCAGCGCAAGGCAAAGCGGCTGATTATCTTTCTCACAGGAGGCAAGCCATTTGTCTGCCTCCTCCTCAAGTTTTACACGGTTTCCGATCTTGGTTAGCGGATCTGTTGAATAAATGCGCTCAAGCTCGGTCTTGGCCACGAACTCTCGGTATTGAAATCTGAGAAAATACAATGCAAACAAAGCGCCGACAACAATTTCAAAAGCGAGGTAAACCATCCCTACATAGAGATAATTGGACGCAAGATCGGCAATGCTCAGCTTTGCCTGTATGATGAACCCGGCCGCCGCCATAACGGATATTCCCACAGAAAGCAGCCATATATTCGGAATAATGAGAGTGACCAGTATAATGGCCATTACACCCAGCATTTGTATTAAATAATCCGCCTGCGGATACAGGCGGAATACAAACAGAAATATGATAACGGCGATGAATTCAAATAACGATGTGACGATGGCGCGTGAAAAGAACGATCCCAGTCTGATAATCCAAAATAACGAACTCAGTACAACGAGGGAATAAACAGCGCGAACCAAAATAAGCGGCCAAACCGACTGACCGTTAAGATTGATCAGATCGGGAATCAGCAGGAATAAATTAAAGGCAGACGTAAAAACCGCAAATATTCTAAATATCGGCAAAGAGGCAGCCATTCGGTAATCTCCAAATGTACCCTTGGCCATTGTCATTAGTAGTGGTGCCATTTTATTTCCTTATTTGTCACTATAGATGCATATCACCGTTTTTTCTAATTTAATATTGAATTCCTTCTTTGTCATCCTTTTTTAGGGAAGCACTGATCAGTGCTTCCCTAGTATGCTGTCTGCCACGTAGAGGCCGTGCGCCGCCGCGTGCGAAAGCGAGCGTGTAAACCCGGCGCCATCACCGACGGCATAAATATCCTTGCAGCCTTCCAGCGCAAACTCTTTGGACGCGGGACGCGCAGAATAGTATTTACACTCAATACCGTAAAGCAGCGTGTCGTGATTGGCCGTACCGGGTGCGATGCCGTCCAGCGCATGCAGCGTTTCGATAATGTTGTCCAGCTGGCGCTTTGGCATGCAGAGGCTCAAATCTCCGGGCACCACATCCAATGTGGGCACCGTGGTGGAGGCTCTTAAGCGTGCCGCATCGCTGCGCCGCCCCGCTTCTAAGTCTCCCAGGCGCTGCACCAGCACACTGCCGCCGCTTATCAGGTTCCCAAGAGACGCCACATATCGTGCGTACTCGATCGGGTCCTTAAACGGCTGCGTAAACTTGATGGTGCTCAGCAGCGCAAAATTGGAGTTGGCCGTTTTCTTTTCCTCTCCCTTGTACGAATGGCCGTTTACCGTGAGCACACCATCCGTGTTCTCCATCACCACGTTGCCGCGCTCATTAAAGCAGAACATGCGTGTCACATCGCCGTAACTCTTGCTTCTGTACCATATCTTTGGCTCATATATCTTTTTGGAAAAATGCTCCCAGACAATCGACGGCAGCTCCACGCGCACACCGATATCCACCTGATTATTGGTCATCTCGATGCTGTTTTTACGGCACCACTGCGCAAACGAGCGGCTGCCCACGCGCCCCACAGCAAACAGAATCACATCCGCATTGAATTCTCCGTCTGCGGTGTACAGCATATGCGTCTCTTTGTCCACATCCAAAACCTCGGTACGGGTGAGAATTTCCACACGCTGTGTCACATCCGCGATCATGTGCTTCATCGTCTCATAGTTCGCGTCGGTACCAAGGTGTTTAAGCTCCGCCTGCTGCATGTGCAGATCGTGCATGAGGCATAATTTCTTCAGTTCATTGTCCGGCATATATCTCTCGGTGGAAGCGCCGAAGCTCACAAGCAGCTTGTCCGCCTGCTCGATATAATCGATCACCGTGGCGGGGCTTAAGTAATCCGTCAGCCAGCCGCCGTATTCGGTGGATATCACATATTTGCCGTCGCTGAATGCGCCGGCGCCCGCCATGCCCTCCATGATGGCGCAATGCGGGCAATAAAGGCAGTTGCTGAGCTTGCGCGTAATCATCGGGCAGCGTCTTGCGTCCAGCGCGGCGCCCTTTTCAACCAAAACGACATGTAAAGACGGGTCGGTTACCGACAGACGATGCGCAGCCATAAGACCGCTGATGCCGCCGCCGATAATGGCCACGTCGTATTTAACTCTTTTGCTCTTCATATATGCCCCTTTTAAAGCCGATTGTGTGATAGCTGTCCGCATCGTATTATACATGAGTCGCGCATAAATAACAAGTTTTTGCAATCAACCAAAAAGAGCGCCAGCCCATGTCACATTCATTAATGAGACACCAACAGTTTATCGAAAACAGAAAACATCCTGCGAAAAAATTCGCAGGATGCCAGAGTGTCAAAAAAGGTGTTTATGTCATTCCATTGAGCGTAAGCGATTGACTATGAAATGGAATGGAATCCCCTTCTACTATGCGCTTTTCATGGGATTCCAGTCCACTACCGTAGTCGACAAGCTCGGAATGACCCAATAGGGTTTATCGAAAGCCTGACCTCCTGAAAAAAAATCGCAGGAGGTTGTTTAAAAGCGTAGATCTGATCGGCGCAGTTGCGCGACAGGAATAGCCAAAATCAGTACATGAGCCCTCTGTTGATCACCGTTCCGTCAATCGCGCTGACCGTCAGGTAGCATATATCCGAGCCATGCTCCGGGCCTTCCTGCACATAATTCGTGTCGTATCCCATAAAGCTCCATGCCGGTATTAATTTGTAGTCTCCACCGCTGTCCTTCATGAGCACCTTTGTGAGCCCGAGCTCAATCTTGTTGATATGAATCTCCGTCCCTTCAGCAAACATCATCACATCCGTATCACCCATGCTTTCTGTATCGGGCGAAAGCATATAATCCATCTGTGTTTTAAATGTCTCCTGTATTTGCTCCCAGGGCAAAACGCGCACATTGCTATTGTCTTCCTTGATGACCTCTGTGGGATTGTTCCAATTCGCCTTCACAACTTGACCGTCTCGCGTTTCAATTTCAAAATGCTCCGACTCGAATAAATCTATCGCCACCTCTCCCTCGGTTTGGACCTCTCCCAAATATGCCTTCGCGTAGGTCTCCTGAAAGTCGTTTGCCTCTCTCGTATAATAGTAGCAATAGCCATGTTTGTTTTTACTGATGGAATCCAAAGCCATATAGTCGATGCCTATATCCTGCAATATCGCGTCAATGGTCTCCTTTTCTTTTAGAAATGTGTCATCGTCGGAAAGCGACGATGGGTTTTTAAAGCTGGCTATTTGTTCATCAGATTCATATTTTGCGTCTCTCAAATAAAAATCTGAACCGGGTACGTCGTCCCAGTTGGTAAAATTTAAGTATACGACACGGTCGTCTATCACCGCCTGCATGTTTGATTGAAAGGATCCACCTACATCTCTTAACTCGAAGGACGCTTCGTCCACTTCCGATATATCCGGCGCTGTTTCAAGCTCTTTCTCATAGTATTCCATTGCGTCATTAAGCTGCTGTAAAAAGTCTTCTTTTTGATTATCCGGAATAATCTCCGTTGTCCCCTGATATAGAGGCATGTCATTCTCCGCTCTGAACATTAGTTCTTTAACCTCTAATATTTCCTGATCAAGGTGTTGCTTGGTAAAGCCCACATTCTCAAGCACTTTCGCACCCGGGCAAAACACGTCAACAATATTTCTCAGCTGCTGCCCGCCTTCAAAAGGCTTTTCACGCACTGAGATAACAGGAATATCCGCCTTATTTTTATTGATGATGACCGCATTGACGTTCAAGCGATTTCCAGAATCGTAAGCTTTCTGATACTCCCATCTTTCTTCTGTATCGTTTTCACCCGCTGTCTGGTCGGTTGGCGGTGCGGTCTGCTTGATTCCTTCTTCCAGTGCATCTCCTTTTTGCGCCACCGCATTTTGCTCTGGCGTACCCTGACACGCCGTTAAAAAAGCACTCATTGTCAATAACAATGCTGAAACGAAAATCACAATGATTGCTTTACGTAATCCTTTAGCTGACATAATCATTCCTTCTTCAAAAAGTCATACATCCATATCTTTGCCTTTTTTTCATATTTTGTTATCAGTCTACTCTGTTTGTATGGATAATTCAAGTACGCATTTAAATTATTAATATATCATATAAAGCTTGTCCCACAGGGGCTGTATTTCATAACAGCCTTGCTACCAATCCTTCGAAAGACGCGAAATGGAGACCTCATAGGCAACGCGCGTGATCTTCTCGCCGCTTTCCAGTACCTTTTCGTACTGGCGCGACTGCACGCGCCCAAACACCGACACCTTATCGCCCACCTCGAACCCCGACGCGAAACGTGCATTTCTCCCCCACACGATGCAAGGGATGTAATCCGATTTATTGTATGCACGGTTTGCCGCCACCAGTATATCCGTGATCTCACGGCCAAAGGGTGTCACGCGGAAAACAGGCGGCTTGCAAACAAAGCCTTTGATCTCAATTTCATTGATTGAGGTGGTGCATTCCCCGATTTCACGTGCAAACACGGTGAGATAAAGGCGTACTCTGCCGTCCACCAGCTTGTTATACGAGCGCAGCTGCCCTTTGACAGATACGGATTCCCCGTCACAAAGCGGATGCTTAGAAAGCAGCCGCTCCGAAACGGTAATCGGCAGGACGTCCGTCTTGTCGCTGAGTCTTTCGCATTCCAGATAAAATGTGTAAAACGCTTCTCCGTATATCTTATGCGACAGCTCGAGACCTTTCAAACGCCCGGCGATGCTGACGCTGTTTGTCGTATCCTGCATGTTTCATCCTCGAATCGATTTTTAGTCTTCAAAGTACCTCTGTGTGCCGGTTGCATCCACAATGTAATCGCCATCCAGCAGCAGGTCCGACACGGTGACGATTTTGAAGCCTTGCTCCCGCAAGCCCAGTATGATGGCACTGAGTGCGTCCGGCGTGGCAGCCATGTTGTTCTGAAACATGATGATATCGCCGTTTTTCACCTCTGCAAGTACGCCATCCGCAATTTTTTGTGCGTCATAGCCCTTCCAGTCCTTTGAATCAAGGCTCCATTTCACGGGTACATAGCCCTGGCTCTCCAGCGCGGTGATGCTGGCCGAATCAAAAGCACCGTATGGCATGCGGAGGGTGCGCGTATCATACCCCGTTTTGTCGAATATCAGCTGCGCCGCATCTTTCGCGTCTGATAGCATCTCATCGGCGGTCATGTCGGTATACCGCATATGGTTCATGGAGTGGCTTGCAATTTCATGCCCATCCTGTGCAATCGCATCCAACGCTTCGGGGTGCTCGCTCGCCCAGAGTCCCATGACAAAAAACGTTCCATACACGCTTTCATTACTGAGCGAATCAAGAATTTTATCTGTGTAATCCTCGTCGCCAAACGCCGTATCGAACGTGAGCGCAACGGCTTTTTCGTCAGCGGCCACTTGGCAGATCGGCATTTTCTCCGACATCGACGCTGCGGGCGCGGCATCATTGATGGCGACCTGCGTATAGACGATGGCGCCGACGACCAGCAGCACGAATACAGCCGCGCGAATAATTGTACTTTTTTTAACGACGAATATGTGCATAGTAACACCGCCTTAAAGTTACGAAATAGATTTATTAAATAGTATTGTGACCCAGTCGCAATTATGCCTTTCCACGGTAAAATCGACCGTGGTCACACTCTTTTTATAGGAAGCTCTGATATGTCTGTTCATGACATAAAAAACCATGGAAGCCCCGCATATATTAATGTTTGCTTCGTCAAACGGAGGTGATATATAATGAATGAAATAAATCAAAGGAGGGAAAATGAACACACATACGATTCACGCGCAAAAGAGCATTGCGCTCATCGCACATGATAACCGCAAGCAAGATCTCATTGATTGGGTCGAGAAAAACGAGAGTGTATTAAAGCGCCACTTCTTATGCGGTACGGGTACAACGGCAAAAAGAGTCTCCGAACAGACAGGGCTGCCCGTAAAAGCGTATCGAAGCGGTCCCTTGGGCGGGGACCAGAAAATCGGCTCGCTCATCGCCGATCTGGCTGTGGATTTTCTTATTTTCTTCTGGGATCCGCTCACCACGCAGCCGCACGACCCGGATGTCAAGGCGTTGCTTCGTATTGCTGTGCTATACAACATCCCCGTCGCGATGAATCAGGCCACTGCGGATTTTCTGCTTTCATCCACACTCATGGAAAAGGACTATGTGCGTCCGCTGATCGACTACACGGGCCGGATCGAAAGCTAAAAAGCGAAATGACCCCCTTCTGAAGCGGAGGGGTTTTTAATTCTGTCAATATCGTGCAATGGCATCGCTGCCATGCTGCTTTGCCTGCCGCTTTAAACAGCAGCGATACAGCTGCTTCTCGCGCACATAATCCCCGGCTTGACCAAAAACGGATTAAACCAATAGTGCTATCAGCAATTTATGGGTGGTTGAAAAGAAAAGTGCCTATGCATGGCCATTATGGCGTGGTAGGACATCTTGAAAGGTAGTCAAGTTATGCTCTATCGCTCCTGCTCCCCGTCCCGCTTAAGGCGGCTGCGGTACACCTGCTCCTCGCGCTCATAATCCTGTCGCTCCTCTTGCGTCTCGGGCAGAAGCTTGGGTACAGATAGCTTTTCCCCCTGTTCACCCAGCGCAACGAACGTAAACGTGGCCACGTTGGTGACAATGACCGCTCCGGTGGCAAGGTTCTCCGCCGTTGCGGTGATCTTGACCTTCATCGACGTTTTGCCAACCCATATAAGCTTGGCCTCAACACTGACCATCTCCCCCAGCCGCACCGGATGCTTGAATTCGAGCGCATCTGCGGCGACGGTGGCCACCTGCGCGTTGGAGTGCCGCATACAAGCAAGCGCCCCCGCGATATCCATGCGGTGCATCAGTTCCCCGCCCAACAGATTGCCGAGCAGATTCGTCATGCCGGGCAGCACCAGCTCCGTCATCACCACTTTGGTCTCCTCAGGCGTTTTCCCCGTTACCATGTGTCGTCCTTTCGCGGCCATATCTGCCGCTGATATTTGTTATAAAATACCGCAAAAACGCCGTTTGCGCAAGAGCGCTTGCGCTCACAGCGCAGCGCATGAAAAAAGCTGCCGGGGAAACCCGACAGCCTTCATTTGCATATCCTTAGTCTTGATTTGTATGACACAAACTATTCTTTTGTATCTTCCGCAGGCTTCTTGTCGCCGGGCAGCAGACCCTTGCGTGTTAAGTTGATGCGGCCCTGTCTGTCGATCTCGGTTACACGAACGAGTATCTCATCGCCGATGTTGACGACATCTTCCACCTTAGCAACGTGCTCGTTAGCAAGCTTGGATATGTGCACAAGCCCGTCTTTGCCGGGCGCAAGCTCCACGAATGCGCCGAAGTTCATGATGCGCACCACCTTGCCGAGATACACATTGCCCACCTCGACATCCTTGACGATCGCATCGATCGCAGCTCTGGCCTTGTCCGCCGCCTCTTCGTCCGCCGAGAGGATAAACACGCGGCCGTCGTCCTCAAGGTCGATCTTGACGCCAGTGTCGGCAATGATCTTATTGATAACCTTGCCGCCTGAGCCGATAACCTCGCGAATCTTTTCAGGATCAATCGTGAACTGGTAGATGCGCGGCGCATACTTAGAAAGGTTGGCACGCGGTGCGGGCATCACGGCTTCCATCTTGTCGAGTATGAACATGCGACCATCATGTGCCTGAGCCAGCGCACGTGTCAAAATCTCTTTGTTGATACCCTTGATCTTGATATCCATCTGTATGGCAGTAATGCCATTGCGCGTACCCGCCACCTTAAAGTCCATATCGCCGAAGAAATCTTCAAGACCCTGAATGTCAGTCAGTATCGCAATGTTGCCTGTTTCATCGTCCTTGATAAGCCCCATGGCCACGCCGGCCACCGGCGCTTTGAGCGGCACGCCCGCATCCATCAGCGACAGCGTGCTCGCGCAGATGCTCGCCTGAGATGTGGAACCGTTGGAGCTGATGCACTCGGATACCGTACGGATGGCGTAAGGGAACTCCTCTTCGTTCGGAAGCACGGGGATCAGCGCTCTTTCCGCCAGCGCGCCATGACCGATTTCTCTGCGGCTCGTGCTGCGCATCATACGCGCTTCGCCTGTCGAGTACGGCGGCATATTGTAATGGTGCATATAGCGCTTGTTTTCCTGTTCCGAAAGGCCATCCAAACGCTGCGCGTCGCTGATCGAACCCAGTGTGGTCAATGTGAGCGCCTGCGTCTCGCCGCGTGTAAACACGGCGCTGCCGTGTGTCCGCGCGAGTATGCCTGTTTCGCACCAAATAGGACGTATTTCTGTGAAGGCGCGTCCGTCTGGACGAATGCCCTTATTGATAATTCTGTCACGGACAAGCTCTTTGCGAAGGGCATAAAGCACCTTTTCAATATCGCCTTCCCGGCCCGGATATTCTTCAGCAAAGTGTTCTTTGACATCTGCCGTGATCTCTTCGGTGCGTTCTTCACGAACCTTTCTATCATTCGTGTCGATGCTGTAAGCCACCTTTTCTTTGGCGTAAGCCTTTACCGTCGCTTCAAACTCTTCCTCGACCTTGATCAGTTGTACATCCGCCTTTTCCTTGCCCACTTCGCTCATAATGTTTTCAATAAAGGCCACGACCTTTTTGATTTCCTCGTGTGCGAGCAAGATTGCGTCGAGCATCTGTTCTTCGCTGATTCCGTTGGCACCGGCTTCCACCATCATCACAGCATCCTTGGTACCCGAAACTGTCAGATCCAGCGTGCTTTTCTCACGCTGCGCCAAGTCGGGGTTTAAAACAAGCTCACCGTCAACGATACCAACCGTGACCGAACCGGTCGGCCCCATAAACGGAATATCGGATATCGACAGCGCCACCGACGAACCGATCATGCCAAGCGGACCCGGAATGATGTCCTGCTCGACACTCAGCACGGTGCAGACCACCTGAACGTCGTTGTAGTAACCTTTGGGGAACAGCGGCCGAAGCGGCCTGTCGATGAGACGTGATGTCAAAATTGCTTTTTCAGATGGCCGGCCCTCGCGTTTGATAAAACCGCCGGGGATTTTGCCGACCGAATACATCTTTTCTTCAAACTCGACACTCAGCGGGAAAAAGTCTATTCCGTCCCGCGGTGACTTTGAAGCCGTTGCCGTGACGAGTACAGCTGTATCGCCGCACCGCATCAAGCATGCCCCACCTGCCTGTTGGGCATATTTACCCGTTTCTACCGTCAGTTTTCTGCCGGCATAGTCCATTTCAAATACTCTGTGTTCCATTTTTTCTTCTTCTCCTTCTTCCTTACCAGCATTGCGCATGCCCCATGCGTATGCCCCATGCTAGATGCATGTTTTTTGAACAAATAATAGAGCGGTCGCCCGCTCTATTATTTGTTATTTTCTTAAGTTCAAACCTTTAAGCACTTCTCTGTAACGCTCAATGTCCTTTTTCTTAAGATAGTCCAGCAAGCCTCTTCTTTTACCGACCATTTTCAGTAAGCCTCTTCTTGAATGATGATCCTTCTGATGGATCTTCAAGTGCTCGTTAAGATGGTTGATACGTTCGCTCAAAAGAGCAATCTGAACCTCCGGCGATCCCGTGTCGCCCTCACTCATGGCAAACTTCGAAATGATGCCGGATTTTGTCTCTTTATCCATTTTTCCCTCCTGTTTTTGGCAACCCCGTAAACAATGCAAAGCGTCGGATACTCGCCAAGCAGTGTAAGCGGTTAAAATCAGAATTCATAATAACATAAGCGGATACGTTTGTAAACCTCGTCTTTTTAGCCAATGCCTACCTCTTATATTATAGTATTTTTGTCTTAACGACTTCGTATTATTCATAATTCTTCCTCCGCGAAAGGTTGGTTGCCAGAAAGCTATAAACTTGGCATAAATATATACCTTCATTGATCGAATTTTTTTATATCTTCTCATACCAAACGACAATTGTTGTGCTATAATAACTGCTTGGGATTAAATATATTTTTAAGGAGACCGTATGGCTAGCAAATTGACTTTTAAGGGCGGCATTCATCCTCTTAAGGCGATCCATCACGGCAAGTATCTATCCGAAAAAAACGCGGTAGAAAAATGCAGTGTGCCCGAGGAAATCATACTGCCGCTTTCACAACATATCGGCGCCCCCTCCGTTCCTGTGGTTAAGGTAGGCGACAAGGTGGATATGGGTCAGATGATTGCCGACGCAAGCGGTTATGTGAGCGTGCCGAGCTTTTCAAGCGTATCGGGCACAGTCAAAGCGATTGAACCGCGTCCGCATATATCCGGGCGGCCCGGCATGTCCATTGTGATTGAGAACGATTTTGAGGACAGGCTGTATCCGGGCATCAAAAGACCCGGAAAGCTTGCTGATCTATCGCCCAAGGAAATCGTTGATATCATCAAAGGCGCAGGCATCGTGGGCATGGGCGGCGCTGCGTTCCCCACGCACGTGAAGCTCTCGCCGCCGCCGGAAAAGAAGATCGATACACTGATCGTCAACGGCGCAGAGTGTGAGCCATACCTGACCGCTGACCACCGGATCATGCTTGAGCATCCGGACGAAGTGGTGCGCGGCCTTGAAGCCGTGATGAAGGCACTGGACGTTAAGAATGCGTATATCGCCATTGAAGACAACAAACGCGATGCGATTGCCGCGGTGTCCAAAGCGGCACAGGGCAAAAATATCGATGTGGTCACGATGTGCGTGAAATACCCGCAGGGTGCTGAAAAGCAGCTCATCTATGCGGTCACCAAGCGACAGATACCCTCCGGCGGCCTGCCGATGGATGTGGGCGCGGTGGTTATTAACGCAGGCTCTGCTTATCAGATCTGCCTCGCGATTGAACAAGGGCTGCCGCTCTTCGAGCGTGTGGTCACCGTGACGGGCAGCGTCAACAACCCGTCAAACCTGCTTGTGCGCCTTGGCACGCCGATATCACATGTGATCGGCTTTGTGGGCGGCTTTTCAGGCAAAATCGAGAAGCTGATTGCGGGCGGCCCGATGATGGGCATCACGCAGCACAGCCTGGACGCGCCTGTCATGAAGGGGACTTCCGGCTTGCTGGCGCTTGATACCGACATGGTGCGCAGCGCGGAGGAATCTTCTTGCATTCGCTGCGGCAAATGCGTGTATGTGTGCCCGATGGGGTTGCAGCCTTATCTGCTAAGCGATTATTCTCAGCACGATCGGTTTGAAGATGCGGAGAAGAATCACGTTCTGGATTGCATCGAATGCGGAAGCTGTGCGTATGTTTGCCCGGCAAATCGCCATCTCGTGCAGGAAATGAGTCTTGCGAAGTCACAGATTATGCAAAAGCGCAAGAAAGCGAAGTCATAAACGAATTAATATTTTTATCTTATTTTGGAGGTGTGTATGGACCAGTATATTATGTCCCCGTCGCCGCATGTGCGCTCCAGCGAATCGACGGCCCGCATCATGCGCGACGTGATCATAGCGCTATTGCCCGCAACGGCATTCGGCGTCTATATTTTCGGTCTGAATGCGCTTTGGGTGGTGCTTTCCAGCGTGGCGGCTGCCATGCTCACAGAAGCGCTGCTGCAAAAGCTCATGAACAAAAAAATCACCGTGAGCGACGGAAGCGCGGCTCTGTCAGGCTTGCTACTCGCGCTCAATCTGCCCCCGGCTGTACCGATCTGGATTCCCATATTGGGTTCGGTGTTCGCCATCGCGATCGTCAAGCAGTGCTTTGGCGGCCTCGGGCACAACTTTATAAACCCCGCGCTGGCCGCGCGCGCGTTCCTGCTTGTGTCCTGGCCGACAGCCATGACAACATGGACGATTCCGGGTGCCGACGCAATATCCTCGGCGACGCCGCTCGGCGCACTCAAGATGGGCGAAGCATTGTCGTCCTATCAAGACATGTTCATCGGCAACATCGGTGGCTGTATCGGTGAAACCAGCGCGATCGCGCTGATCATCGGCGGCCTTTACCTGATCGTGCGGCGCGTGATCGACCCGCGCATCCCGTTCGTCTACATCGGTACAGTGGCGCTGTTCACATGGGTTGCAGGCCCATCCGGACTTTTCACGGGCGATGCGCTGTATCACATACTCGGCGGCGGCCTGATGCTCGGCGCGTTCTTCATGGCGACAGACTACACGACGTCGCCGATGAGCGGCACCGCCAAGGTCGTATTCGCGGCTGGCTGCGGTGTGCTAACCAGCGTCATTCGTCTCTGGGGAGGATATCCCGAGGGCGTATCCTATTCGATACTGATCATGAATCTGGTGGTGCCGCTGCTCGATAAAGCGTTTGTACCCAAGCGGTTTGGAGGTGCGGTGAAATGAAAAACATCATTGTGATCACGTTGAAGCTGCTCATCATCACAATCATCGCGGGTGTCATACTGGGCGTTGTCAACGGCGTAACCAGAGAACCCATCGCCGAGCAAACCTTGAAGGAGGCCACAGCGGCGCGGCAGGCCGTGTTCCCCGAAGCGGTGAGCTTTCAGCAAATGGATATCGACATCCCCGAGGAATTCGCCATCATAAAGGAAGTTTATGAAGCGCTTGATGCAGACGGAAACTCCATTGGCATCACGGCGGCTGTGGTCACCAAGGGCTATAGCTCGGGTCTGAATCTGTCGATCGGCATCGGTGCAGATGGGTTTGTCAAAGGTGTCAATCTTGGCAGCAATAATGAGTCACCCGGTTTTGGTTCCAGAGCTCCGGAGGAGCTGCTGCCGCAATTCGACACGGGAAAGACGTATGAACAGCCGTTTCAAGTCGTCAAGAATTCCGTTGATGATAACAATGAAATTCAAGCCATATCCGGCGCGACGATCACATCTAAGGGCATCATAAACGCCGTGAATACAGTCGCCGAATTCTATAAACAGATGGTGGGAGGTGCGCAATGAAAAACAAAGTGAAACCCATGGCCGTATTGAAAAACGGTCTGTTTACAGAAAACCCGACGTTTCGGCTTGTGCTCGGCATGTGCCCCACGCTCGCAGTCACCACGGCGGCGTCCAACGCCATCGGTATGGGTCTTGCGGCCACGTTTGTGCTGGTCGGGTCTAACGTCGTGATATCGATGATGCGTAATTTCATACCGTCCAAGGTGCGTATCCCCGCATACGTCGTGATCATCGCGGCGTTTGTGACGGTGGTGCAGCTGCTGCTTAAGGCTTTTGTGCCTGCGCTTGATAAATCTCTCGGGATTTTCATACCGCTTATTGTGGTCAACTGCATTATCCTCGCGAGAGCCGAATCGTTCGCAAACAAGAACGGCGTATTTGCGTCGCTGCTCGATGGCGTGGGCATTGGGCTTGGATTCACGGGCGCAATGCTCATTATTTCGACTCTGCGCGAGATTTTCGGCAAAGGCCAATTCTTTGGAATCGAGCTTTTTGGCAAGGGCTTTGAGGGAGCGACAATTTTAAGTCTTCCTCCGGGAGGATTCATCACGCTCGGTCTGCTGCTGGGGCTTATCAATTTCATTGCTATAAAGAGAAAAAAGAAAGGAGCGCGTTAACGAATGGAAGGGATTTCAGGCATACTGCTGCTGCTTTTAAGCTCGATACTCGTCAATAACTTCATTCTCTCGAGATTCCTTGGCATCTGCCCGTTCCTCGGCGTCTCCAAGAGGGTAGAAACGGCACTCGGCATGGGCTTTGCGGTCACGTTTGTGATGGCGCTCGCGTCGGTGATTACCTATCTCGTGCAGTATTATCTGCTCGTCCCGTTTGGGATTGAATATCTGCAGACAATCGCGTTCATACTCGTGATAGCGGCGCTGGTGCAGCTCGTTGAAATGGCGCTGCAAAAGCTGGTGCCCTCGCTGTATCAGGCGCTGGGCGTGTATCTGCCGCTCATCACCACCAATTGCGCGGTGCTCGGCGTGGCGATCATCAACATCAACGAGAATTACGACCTGCTGTATTCGCTCGTCAACGGCATCGGCGGCGCACTTGGTTTCACGCTGGCTATCGTGCTTTTCGCAGGTATCCGCGAGCGGCTCGAGCTTTCTAATATCCCCGAGCCCTTGAAGGGTTTCCCCATCGCGCTGATTTCTGCAGGGCTGATGGCGATTGCTTTCCTTGGATTCTCAGGGCTCGTATAACGGAGGTCTCAAAATTATGATAAATGAAATTATTTGGCCGGTCGCCGTATTGGGCGGATTGGGTCTGCTGCTGGGTCTTGGCCTCGCGATAGCGGCCAAGCTGCTGGCCGTGCAGACCGATGAAAATGTCGAGAAGGTGCGGGAACTGTTGCCGGGCGCGAACTGCGGCGGCTGCGGGTTCCCCGGCTGCGACGGTCTTGCCAAGGCACTTTGCGAGGGCAACGCACAGGTGAACCAGTGCAGCGCTCTCTCCTGCGATAACCTCAATGCGATTGCCGAGGTGTTGGGCGTTGAGGCCACACCTGCCGATAAAATGGTGGCGCGCGTGCTATGCCACGGCGACAGCGAAAACTGCGTGTCGCAGTACGTTTACTCTGGTGTGTCCGATTGCCGCGCGGCGGCGATGTTGGCGGGCGGCCCGAAATCGTGCGCGTTTGGCTGCGTGGGTCTTTTGACCTGCGGCAAAATATGCCCGTTCGGCGCGATATACCTAAGCGACAAAGGCATTGCGGCTGTGGATGAGACCATCTGCACAGGCTGCGGCAAGTGCACCGAGGCGTGCCCCAAGAACGTGATAAAAGTGATGCCGCAAAACCGCAACGTATTTATCAGCTGCCGCACGACCGAGAAGGGCAAGGCGGTGACAGTCAACTGCAAAGCGGGCTGTATCGCGTGCGGCCTCTGCGCCAAGAAGTGTCCCGAAAACGCGATTGTGATGAAGGACAATCTGCCCATTATCGACTATGACAAATGCACGGGCTGCGGCACATGCGTACAGGTATGCCCCAAGGGTACCATCGCAATGAACGACAAGCTCGGTAACGCATGCAAAGTGGTGAACAGCTGATATGAGCATGATACCCGCCGGGCAGCGCGTGATACTCGCGTCCGCGTCTCCGAGACGAAGAGAGCTGCTCTCGTATATCATTTCCGAATTCGACGTCATTCCGAGCGGCATTGATGAAGAAGCGACGGGTGCACCGGAAGATCAGGTAAAACAGCTCGCGGCAGACAAGGCGTTGGATATTGCCGGGCAATATCCGGATGCGCTGGTGATCGGTGCAGACACGTTGGTCGCGATAGACGACCGTGTGCTTGGCAAGCCCCTAGACGAAGCCGAAGCGGCGGACATGCTGCGTCTTCTATCGGGTCGTGAGCATCGCGTGTATACGGGCGTGGCGGTCGCCAATAACGGCCGCATGAAGACTGACGTGAACATGACACATGTGCAGTTCGCGACGCTCTCCGATGAGGAGATTCGCGAGTATATCAGCACGGGCGAGCCGATGGACAAGGCGGGCGCATACGGTATACAAGGCTATTGCGGTAAGTTTATCGTCGGCATTCGCGGCGACTATTTCAATGTGATGGGGCTGCCGCTGAATATGCTCTACAACATGCTCAAAGAGATATAGATTCGATACGAGGCCCGAGGGCAAACGCTTTCGGGCTTTTTTATTTGCTTTTTGGAGGTGAGAAATATATAGAGGCGCGTCCCATAGTTTATTTTCATAGTGACTATATAAGCCTGCGTAGGACTCCAGTCCGCTACCGTAGTCGACAAGCTCGGAGTGACAGCAGGCTGTCATGCTTGTCGTTCTTACGCGCAAAGAACATTATGTATGTCGTTAACATATTTATATATACATAGGAGGTGAAAAAATGCTTACAAATAGAGAATTTATCACGATGTCAATTGACTTAAATCTGTTCTTTCTGAGAATTATGAAAGAGCATTCACTTTTTTTACAACTGGGCTTTACGCCAAGAGACAGTGGCTTGGGTGCCGAAGCGGCTTCGCTGGCAATGGGCTTTGAAGAACTGTTGGAGGATGCCGTAGAGCTGGCCAATGGCAGTGTGAGCAACGCGGCGCTGCAATCGCAGCAAATTGTCACACCGTATACAATGGAAGCGGAACGTCTCACGAGATTTTATACCGGCGTGCCGATCGATTCCGCGATTACCAGACAGGAAGAGATGCTGATGCCGTCCGGCGGCAGCATGCCTATGGGGCTTACAGAAGAGGTGGAGATGCTTAATCGAGACGCATATCGATTAACGGCGACGCTTGCCCGGTTTAAAGAAAAGCTGCTGGCGAATGTGCGTGCCTGCAGAATTTTTACGCTCAATTATCCCCTGCTGATAGACCATATTCTTCGTGAGGCGAGGCTTTTCATGGAGCTGCTGGCTGCGCTTTTACGAGGAGAAAACATCATGCGCTCAGAGGAACTCATAAATCAAGAGGCCTTTTGGAACCGAATCATGGCAGAACACTCCAAATTCATCGCCGGCCTTCTCGACCCGTCCGAGGAAGAACTGATAGATACGGCAAGAGCATTCGGCAAAGAATTTGACATGCTAACGGCCCAAGCCATCAATGCAACAAAGCAGACAATGAACATATCGGAAGTCACCAGCGAGAGTATGCGCGAAACGAAAGAACTGCGTGATTTTAAAGCAACAGGAACAAAAGGAATATTGGAATGCAAAATACAATCCATTATCATTCCGCTTCTTGGCGATCACGTTCTGCGTGAAGCCAATCACTATCTGTTTGTGCTCAATACGTACGGCCGATAAAATTGACACAAAGGCCTCTGCTGTTTATAGAGGCCTTTTGTATTTTTTAAGGTTTTATTTCTATATAATATTATTCGTTGGTGTTTGGTTCCAAAATAAAGGTTGGGTTATATTTTTACGGGAGATAAAGCATGGAGCTGCTGCAGGCGGTATATCGATGTATTATTCCATATATACAATAATATAAATGATTAAACTATCTTCTGCGATTGCTGTCAAAAGTGGTCGATTCATGCTCCGGCTATCATCAAATATAAAAACTCAAAAGCAGTTTAATGTTCCTCCTCAGAAATTTTCTTTTCGTACAATCTTAGTTCTTCGCCGAATACATTCACTGTCTCTTTTGGCTCAAATCCATAGTTTTCATAATATTTGCACAATTTCTCGATATGCGGGGCACAATCAAGGCGCAGATACTCTATTCCTTCACTGCGAATCTTTTCTTTAATAATATCTAGAATGGCATAGCCAAGCTTTCTATTCTTATATTTGCGGTTCGTTGTAAACGAATGTATATAACCTGCAGTTTCGTTTCTTTTGCCCCAAAATATCTCATCGGCATACTGAAGCCTGAACATACCTACCAATTCATCGTTGCTTTCTGCGAAATAAAACTCCAAGTTATCAATTCCTTGCTTTATCCATGCCACAAAGTTTTCAGGCGGATCGAGCCAATCCTGCCAATAGTCAACATGTATACTTTTTAGCCATATCGCCGCATCATACAACATATTAAGAGCAATATCAAGTTCGTTATGTGCCGCTTTTCTTATGTATAGATTCATGCACTCTCCGAAACACAGTATTTAATTATTATCTCTGCAATGACGTATTTTTTATAATTATAGCCCATTTGCACCAATCTGACCATTAGTCAATTCTTTATTAAAACCATAAGCATACATTTTGTTATAATCCCCATTCATGGTACAATGAGTTATATACATATCTTTCTAGGAGGACTTGTCATGTCGATTGCGGTTCTTTACCATTCGGTATCAGCAAATACGAAAAAGGTGGCGGAGGCCATGGCTGAGGCTATTGGCTGCATAGCACAGCCGATCAAAGAGTATCCGCTGGATTCATCCGTTGATCTCATGTTCATCGGCGGCGCGATATACGGCGGCAAGCTCGATCCGGTACTGGATTCATTTTTGCAGGCTTTGACGTCGGAGAAGGCAAAGCGCGTGGTGCTGTTCTCCACGTGCGTGAAGGAAGCCAAGGCCTTGGGGCTTATGCAAGAGCGGCTGCAAAGAAAAGGCATTGCTGTCGATAAGAACAGTTTTTCCTGCAAGGGCAAATTCTTATTTCTAAATTTGCGCCATCCGAACACAGCGGAGCTGGAAGAAGCGAAGGCGTTTGCGAAAAGTGTCATAGCAAACCAACCATAAACCGCATTAACGCGGTTTATGCATGAATGTGTGTTTTATTGAAAGCAACATAATCCGTCTTAATTCTTCATAAATATCGTTATTGCACGTCGGGTATGAGAATATCGGATATTTCGTCGAAAGATATCACAAATTCGGGTTCGCCGTAAACACCCGGGGTGATAGCGTATCTTGGAAACACGACCACCAATGCCGTATCGGTCAGGTAATACCATTGATCCGGTGAAACAGTTTGAAAATCATACATCTCGCTCTCCGGGCTGCTTGCGATGATTGCGCGGATTTTTTCATTGATTGTCGCGGAGTAATCCACACCGTCAATGAAAAGCTCGGGAAACGTCGGCTGAAAGGCCTTTTCCGTATTGATCACGTTGATAAACGCCGAGTCCGTGGCTACGTTGGCGCCGCCTTGGTACATGCTGATATCAAGCTGTATCGAGAGTACCCGGCCGTCGTTGCGGGCTATCGAAAACCCAGCGTCCATGCTGTAAACAATGCGCAGCTTAGATTCTTTTGCATCTTGCTGAGCCTGTTCTTCAATCGCCTGCGCCTTGCCCTTCAGGTCGTTGTATACCGTCTCGTTGATAATTCTTTGAGCTTGCCCATCCCGCATACCGGATATTTCGGGATAGGTGATATTGACATCGATATAGTCGTTGCTGTAGTCGAGGGTGCGCGCATTAACGGTCACAGGTGCGGCAGCCGGCTCCTCGGACGGCAGCACTTTTGATTCGGATGGCGGTAACGATGCTCGTGTTGGTGCCAACTGGGTGCATCCCGCAGCCGCCAGCGTCATCATAACGAAAACGAGCAAAGTGATGTTTTTTGCTCTCATAGTCTCCCCTCAAATTATCATAATCGTTGAGAGATACAGAATCGCTCTCCCATTCATTTTATGTAAGCAAACGAGGACATAGAAAAAAGGCCTCCCCGCGTTCCGCCGCAGCAAGGCCTTCGTCTTATGGCTTCACCTCATCATGCTCTTTTTTTCCTTGCGGAGCCCTTATATCACCGAAACCGGCACGCAGATGTCCACCTTCATCTTACCGTTCTCGCCGCAGTCGCTGCCGTAACGCTCGAATGAGACTTCGGGCGCGGGCTGATAGCCGCTTTGCGGCAGCCATTCGCTGTACATATACGCCCACGCTTCCCCGTATTCTTCCGTGCCCAGCACAAAGCGTCCCACAGCATACGTGCCGCCGTTGATCGTCATTTCGCCGATCTCGCCGGATACTTCCACATCATTACCAATCGGCACGCAGATGCTCATGCGCAGCTTGTCTTCATCCGTCACGTTCGGATCGTCGTGGTAGATAATATACGTGGTAGACACATCGATATTGCGCGGCCCTGTCCACGCAAAAAAGCGTTTGTAAAGGTTCTCGAACAGCTCACCGTCGCCCGCGTACGGCCCCACGTAGCGCAAGTAAGCGACACGCATGGTATCAATTTTCTCAATGTTCACTTCTGGTTTCATGGCAAACCTCCATTTTTTGTTGCCATTATACCCTTGCTGAAATCTATTTGCTTTCCCGTCGTTGCGGAGCAATTGACTCAAGCTGCTCTGTATTTGACCCTCATTGCTTTTTCGGAATTCTGTTGGCGCGCAACCAAAGCGTTTTTTGAATGTGCGCGAAAACACGGCGGGCGATGAGAAGCCGCATTCCGCACCAATCTGGGTGACGTTGTCTTCCCTGTTTATGCAAAGCCGCGTGGCGGCACGTTCCAAACGCAGGCGTTGTATAAAGCTGAACAACGTCTCCCCCGTCATCGCAGCGAATATTCTGTGGAAGTGAAACTCAGAAAAATTGGCAACACGTGCGAGCTCAGACAGCTTCATCTCCTCGCCGAGATGGCAGTCGATATAGTCGCATACCTTATTAATGCGCACGATGTATTCATAGGCCTGACCCGGGTTCACAAGCTTACCTCCGTCATTTTTTCATAATATACCATATTCGCTTTTGGCTGTACACACACAGCTCTGCTTTTCGGGGATCCCGTAAGTAAAATGGCAGCGCATTTATGCACGCTACCACTTCGTTTCTTTTTAATCAGTTCTTGTTATGTGCGATAATAAACTATTATTCAATACTCCCGCGCGTTATCTCAATCTCCGAAAAAAGCCGCCGCGCCCTCACATATCGCGTCGGCTATCTTTTTTTGATAGTCCTCTCTTTGCAGGCTCGCTTCCTCGGTGGCGTTGCTCAAATAACCGCATTCCACAAGCACGCACGGTTGGTTCCCGCTTTTTAATATGAAAAGTGTACTTTCGGCGCGTGTTTTACCGTCTGTGCTGATTACATTATCGATACTGCTGATAATGCTGTCTGCTAGCTTTTCGCCCTGCACAGAGCCCGTCATATAGAGAACAAGCGGTCCTGAAACTGACGGATCCTCCGTAAAATTGTTCATATGGATGCTGATGACGATATCCGAGCCGCTTTCTTCTATGATGCGTCGGCGCTCCGCCATGTCTTCGTCCTTGGTGCCGGCAATCGCGTCATCGTCGCTGCGCGTCATAATCACCTCGGCGCCCTGGCTTTCCAGATTATCCTTCAGGAATTGTGCCACCTTGAGGTTAATATCATCCTCTTGCACGCCCGAAGGCCCAATTGCACCCGGGTCAGCTCCCCCATGCCCCGCATCAATTACGATGCATTTGTCTTTTAGACCGCCGAGGTCAATCGTTTGAGAATTTTCCGGGGAGGGCGATATCGACCCTAGAGCGGATGATCTTTCTGTTCCCATAAACTGAATGACCAGTGCAATGAGCGCAGCAAGACAGCCCAACGAAATGAGCGTCACCCCTAATTTTTTCGGATTGAATCGGTATTTGCGCCGGCGTGGTGTGTTAACCTCTATCTGTTGCCGCGGTTTTTCCATCCTGTTCTCCGTCCTTTTATGAAGTTATCACCCAACACCAGCCAAAAAACAATGAAAAATGTTTCTTATATTCTAACGTTAATAGACGCTGTTGACAAGAAAAAAACGATAACAACTGGTATACATTTCACATTGAGATATTTACTTGTGGACACTTGGTGTGAAAAAAACACCATTCGGATATCACTTTCATTGCGATTAAATGTATAAAAACAATTTATATAGGCAGAATTATAGCATTAACATAATGTGGAGGTTTTCAATGTTTTCATTCATGGCGCCGTGCCTTGGGATTGACCTTGGTACAGCGAACACGCTTGTGTATATGAAAGGCAAGGGCATCATATTAAGAGAGCCCTCTGTCGTTGCGATGAAAAACAACAGGAAAGACATACTTGCGGTCGGCGAAGAAGCAAAGAAAATGATCGGCCGGACCCCGGGTGGTATTGTGGCTGTGCGGCCGCTTAAAGACGGCGTGATCGCAGATTTTAACACGACCGAGATCATGCTCAAATATTTTATCGGCAAGGCTGTTCCTCAAGGTATCGTTAAGCGCAGCCCGCGATTGGTTATCTGCATCCCGTGCGGCATCACAGAGGTGGAAAAACGCGCGGTAGAAGAAGCGGCGCGTTCCTGCGGTGCGCGCGAGGTATATCTGCTTGATGAACCTATGGCCGCCGCAATCGGTGCGGGGCTCAATGTGCATCAGGCCAAAGGGTGCATGGTGGTCGATGTGGGCGGCGGCACCAGCGAAGTGGCGGTCATCTCTCTTGGCGGCATCGTCACGGCAAAGTCGCTGCGCATCGGCGGCAACCATATGGATGACGCGATTTTAAAGCATGTGAAGAAGGATCACGGCATGGTTATCGGCGAGAGCACAGCAGAGCACATCAAAATCACGCTGGGCGCGGCAGTGGATCAGGGCAAGGATCAAACGATGGAGGTGCGCGGGCGCGATGTCGCCTCGGGGCTGCCAAAGTCCATCATGGTGGATTCCAAGAGCATCCGCGAAGCGCTGACGGAACCCGTCCAGAGCATTGTCGATGCGATAAAAGGGGTGCTGGAGCAAACGCCGCCCGAGCTTGCGGCGGATATCATCAACGAGGGTATTGTTTTGACGGGCGGCGGCAGCTTGCTTCAGGGCTTTAACCGGCTGGTGGCCAAGGTGACGGGCATGCCCGTGCGCCGCGCGGAGCAGCCGCTGGATGCCGTCGCTATCGGCGCGGGGCTGGCGCTGGAAAGCATGGAGGCCTCTACATACGAACACGAGCTCACAACAGAACCCACGCAATAATTCTCGCTTTTGGCGCGGTGCTGATGTTTCTGCACCGCGCTTTTTATTGCCATATTCTGTCTGATAGGGTATCAAAGCTCCAATTTTTTGCGCTTTATTTGATGCTTTCCCTACCAGTTTATTCTTGTCTTGCTTTACAATTCATGCTCTAAATTTCTAAAGCGTTACACTTTCAAAAAAGCTTTACAAATTTACAGCTGTAAGTTTACGAAAAGTTCGTGAATTATGGCTCAATCTAGCCCAATTTGGTTGACCATTCTTTCTAAAAAATATATAATAATTGAGATTGTGAACAGACTACTTACAAGGCATCATGCCTGTCCTTTTGGATTTATACGTTTGACACATGATTTTCAATCATTTAAGGAGGATAAATATGGCTAACAAACAAACGATTGATGGCAATACGGCCGCTGCCCATGTGGCATATGCGTTTTCAGACGTCGGCGCGATCTACCCCATCACACCCTCATCGCCCATGGCAGAAATCTGCGACGAATGGGCGGCTCATGATAGACGCAACATCTTCGGTCAGAAGATGCGGGTTGCTGAAATGCAGTCCGAAGCCGGTGCCGCAGGTGCCGTTCACGGCAGCTTGGTGACAGGTGCGTTTACGTCCACCTTTACGGCGTCACAGGGCCTGCTGCTCATGATTCCGAACATGTACAAGATCGCGGGCGAGCTGCTCCCTTGCGTGTTCCATGTCACCGCAAGAAGCCTTGCCGCTCACGCGCTCTCCATCTTCGGCGACCATGCCGACGTGATGGCGACACGCCAGACGGGCTTCGCGATGCTCGCATCATGCAGCGTGCAGGAAGTGATGGATATGGCGGCAGTGGCGCATCTGGCCACGCTCAAAGCCAAGGTACCCTTCCTTCATTTCTTTGACGGTTTCCGCACATCCCATGAGGTTCAGAAGATTGAACTGCTCGACTACGAAACGCTTTCAGCCATGGCGGATAAAGAAGCCATCGCCGACTTCAGAAAGCGTGCAATGAACCCCGAACATCCGCATCTGCAGGGCACAGCGCAGAACCCGGATATCTACTTCCAGAACAGAGAAGCTGCTAACAAATACTATGACGCCACACCCGCTATTGTGGAATCCGTGATGGACGAGTTCTACAAAGCGTTTGGCAGAAAATATGGTTTGTTTGATTACGTCGGTGCTCCCGATGCTGAAAACATCATCATACTGATGGGCAGCGGAGCCGAAGCGGTGGAAGAAACGATCAACTATATGAACGCAAACGGCGCGAAGGTTGGCGCGATCAAGGTGCGTTTGTACCGTCCGTTCAGCGCGAAGCATTTCCTCGCTGCGCTTCCCGCCAGCGTGAAAAACATCTGCGTGCTCGACAGAACAAAAGAGCCGGGCGCAGCCGGTGAACCGCTTTATCAGGATGTCATTACGGTTCTCGCCGAAGCAGGCAAGAGCATCAAAGTCATCGGCGGACGCTATGGCCTTTCTTCCAAGGAGTTCACGCCCACAATGGTTAAAGCCGTTTACGACAACCTTGCAGGCGAAAAGAAAAACCACTTCACAGTGGGTATCAACGACGACGTCACACACTTAAGCCTTAAGCTGGGTGAAAAGATCGACGCGGCACCCGAAGGCACAGTGCGCTGTAAGTTCTACGGTCTTGGCAGCGACGGTACGGTGGGCGCCAACAAGAACTCCATCAAGATCATCGGCGACCATACCGATATGTATGCGCAAGGCTACTTCAGCTACGACTCCAAAAAGTCCGGCGGCCTGACTGTCTCGCACCTGCGTTTCGGCAAGAGCCCCATTCAATCGACATATTTGATCGACGTGGCGGATTTTGTCGCATGCCACAACCCCTCTTATGTGACTCGTTATGACATGCTGTGCGACTTGAAAGAAGGCGGCGTATTCCTGCTCAACTCGCAGTGGACAACGCTTGAGGATCTCGAAAGAGAGCTGCCCGCACAGGTCAAAAACGCGATTGCCAAAAAGAAAATTAAGCTCTACAACATCGACGCGATCGACATCGCCGAGAAAGCCGGTATGGGCGGACGCATCAACACCGTCATGCAGGCCGCATTCTTCAAGGTTGCAAATATCATTCCTGAAAAAGACGCGATCGAATATATGAAGATGGCCGTCAAGAAAACCTACGGCAAAAAGGGCGACAAGATCGTCAGCATGAACAACACTGCGATCGATATGGGCGCAGAAGGCCTTGTGGAGATCAACTATCCCGCTTCTTGGGCCGATACGACAGAAGGCGCACCCGTGGCCGCCGCGCCCGCAGAAGCCGGTGAATTCTTCACAAAGGTGCTTCAGACCATCATCGAGCAAAAAGGCGACGAGCTTCCCGTTTCGGCGTTCGATCCGCGCGGCTTCTTCCCGACAGGCACCACGCAGTTCGAAAAGCGCGGTATTGCAGTGAACGTGCCCCAGTGGATTCCCGAGAACTGCATCATGTGTAATCAGTGCTCGTTCGTCTGCCCGCACGCCGTCATCCGTCCGTTCCTCGCCAAGGAAGAGGATCTCAAAGACGCGCCGGCTACATACATCACCAAAGACGCCCGCGGCAAAGAGATCGCAGGGCTCAAATACAGAATGCAGATATCTCCGCTTGATTGCACAGGCTGCGGAAACTGCGCAGACATCTGCCCGGCCAAGGAAAAAGCGCTCGTCATGAAGCCGCTTGCCGATCTTCAGGAGACAGAAGTTCCGAACTGGGAATTTGCCACCAAGCTGCCTGATCCGGGCGTTTCGGTCCCCAAGACCAACGTCATCGGCACGCAGTTCTCACGTCCGCTGTTCGAATTCTCGGGCGCATGCGCGGGCTGCGGCGAAACACCGTACATCAAGCTGGTTACCCAGCTGTTCGGCGATCGCATGATCATCGCGAACGCCACAGGTTGCTCGTCTATCTACGGCGGCAACACGCCGACCTGTCCGTACACAAAGAACGCGGATGGTCATGGTCCGGCATGGGCGAACTCGCTGTTTGAAGACAACGCCGAGTTCGGCTTCGGCATGAACTTAGGTGTCGTACAGCGCCGCGCCAGCTTGAAGGATACCGTTCGCGAAGCGCTGGAAATCACCGGCGGCGACATCAAAGATGCGCTCGCACTCTGGCTCGAAAACGCCAACAAGGGTGACGAGTCCAAGGTGTGCGGTGCCAAGCTGAAAGGCTTGCTGCCGGACGCAATTGCCAAGGCCTCCGGAAAAGAAAAAGAGCTGCTCCAGATCATCCTTGACAACGAAGACCTGTTCACCAAGAAGTCAATCTGGATCTTCGGCGGCGACGGCTGGGCTTACGACATCGGTTACGGCGGTCTCGACCACGTGATGGCGATGGGCGAAGACGTCAACATCCTCGTGCTGGATACGGAAGTTTACTCCAACACAGGCGGTCAGGCAAGCAAAGCGACCCCGACAGGTTCTGTGGCCAAGTTTGCGGCTGCGGGCAAGCGCACAAAGAAGAAAGACCTTGGCGCGATTGCCATGACCTATGGTTACGTCTACGTGGCTCAGACATGCATGGGCTCCAACCATAGCCAGCTGATCAAGGCCTTGCTGGAAGCCGAAAGCTATGACGGTCCATCGCTTGTTATCGCTTACGCACCTTGCATCAACCATGGTATCAACATGGGCAAGACGCAGGCGGAAATGAAGCTGGCCGTGGATGCGGGCTACTGGCATCTGTACCGCTTCAACCCGCTGCTCAAAGAGCAGGGTAAGAATCCGTTTACGCTGGACAGCAAAGAGCCTTCCGGCAGCTATCAGGACTTCATTCGCAGTGAGATCCGTTACAAATCGCTGCAGAAGATGTTCCCCGAGGTGGCCGAAGACCTGTTCACAGAAGCGGAAAAGGAAGCAAAAGAACGCTACGAGTTCTACAAAGGAATGGCCGAAAAGTAATAGGCGTTCAATCTCATAAGACGCAAAAAGGGCTGCCCGTTCAGGCAGCCCTTTTGTTATTCATTCTAAGCCTGAATCTCACGTATAAGATTCACCATTTCTATGGCACCTGCCGCACAGTCATACCCCTTATTGCCCGCCTTTGTACCGGCCCGCTCAATCGCCTGCTCGATGGTTTCCGTTGTCAGCACGCCAAACATGACAGGAATATCGTTTTTGAGCGAGACATTTGCAATGCCTTTAGATACCTCGCTGCAGACATAATCATAATGTGTGGTACTGCCCCGGATCACAGCACCCAAGCATACAATCGCATCATATCTTCCGCTCTTTGCCATTCTTGAGGCAATCAGCGGTATTTCAAACGCGCCGGGCACCCATGCAATATCTATATGGTCTTCGCCGACATCGTGGCGTTTTAAGCAATCGAGCGCGCCGCTTAAAAGCTTTGCGGTAATAAACTCGTTAAACCGCGCGGCCACAATGCCGATTCGGATTTCCTTAGATATCAGTTTTCCTTCAAATACGTTCATAATAATTTCTCCTTCATTAATAGTTTAACATGTGTCCCATTTTCTGCTGTTTTGTTTTTAGGTAAGACAAATCGTAAGCTGTCGCCTCCATTTGTATGGGAATACGCTCGATAATCTGCATACCGAAGCCAGATATGCCATATACCTTCTGAGGATTATTCGTAAGGAGACGGATGGTTTTTGCGCCAAGATGCCTTAAGATTTGCGCCCCGATAAAATACTCACGCAGATCACCTTCAAAACCTAGGGCAATGTTCGCCTCCAGCGTATCGAGACCCTTATCCTGAAGCTCATAAGCGCGCAGTTTATTAACAAGGCCTATCCCACGGCCTTCCTGCCGCATATAAAGCAGTATCCCGCGGCCTTCCTTTTCAATCTGCGTCATTGCAGCGGCAAGCTGCTGGCCGCAATCACAGCGGACAGACCCAAAAGCATCTCCCGTCAGACATTCGGAATGCACACGGCAAAGCAGGTTCTCACCGTCTCCGATATCTCCTTTAACAAGAGCCACATGATGTTCGCCGTTAAGCTTATTCACGTAACAGTAAGCCATAAAATCTCCGTATTTCGTAGGCATTTTTGATATTGAAGTCAGCTCAACAAGCGTATCATTGAGTTTACGGTAATTCTGCAAAGCTTGAATGGTAACGAACTTTAAATGCCATTTTTCCGCCATTTGAATAAGCTGCGGCGTACGCATCATCGATCCGTCCTCACACATAATCTCACAGCATAGGCCGCATTCCGCAAGGCCTGCCAGTCGCATCAAATCGACAGTGGCCTCTGTGTGACCGTTGCGTTCCAAAACGCCGTTCTTTTTCGCCATAAGCGGAAACATGTGGCCGGGCCGGCGAAAGTCTTCCGGTTTTGCGCTCTCCTCAACACATTTCATGGCTGTCATGGAACGCTCGGCAGCGGATATCCCCGTGGTTGTACTCACATGATCCACGGATACCGTGAAAGCAGTATGGTGATTGTCTGAGTTCTCCGCCACCATTTGAGAGAATTCCAATTTTGTGCATAGTTCTTCGCTCATCGGCATGCATATCAACCCTTTCCCGTAAACAGCCATAAAATTAACGTTCTCCGTGGTTGCATACTCTGCCGCGCAGACAAAATCACCCTCATTCTCTCGGTTTTCATCATCGGTAACGAGTATGATTTTACCGTTGCGCAAATCCTCTAACGCCTCTTCGATAGTATTAAATCTAAACATATCTATTCTCCTAAAATTGATACTTTTCTAAAAAAGTTTTGGTCAGGCTGTTTTGCGGCTTAACCGACTGTTCAAATCTCATCAGGTTCTCTACATATTTGCCGACCACATCATTCTCAATATTAACAATATCCCCGATTACTTTTTCGGCAAGTATGGTCTCTTTAGCGGTATGCGGTATCACAAAAACGCGAAATCCACCGTTCAATATGTCGGCTACGGTGAGGCTGATGCCATCGATGGCGACCGATCCTTTTTCGACAATGTATCTCATGATGGACACATCAGCTTTAACCGTAAATAAAACAGCATTGTCATACTTTTCTATTCTTTGAATTATACCGGTCCCGTCGATGTGTCCTGAGACGATGTGTCCGCCGAATCGCCCATTTGCATGCATCGCTCTTTCAAGATTAACATGGGATTTCGGATGCAGTTGTCCAAGAGAAGAGCGCTTCAGCGTTTCATACACCGCATCTGCAGTGAATATATTGCCTGAGCAGTTGGTCGCCGTCAGACATACGCCGTTTACGGCTACACTATCTCCGATTTTTAAATCGCGAAATATGATTTCACCCTGTATGGTCAGCACCGAAGATTTTGCACCATGCTTAATGTTTTTGATTACACCTATTTCCTCTACAATACCTGTGAACATTTTTTCACCTCGCTCTCAATCAAAATATCGTCACCCAGCAAATTGATCGTTGTGTTCTTAAGAATAATCGCTTGGTCGGGGTTTTTAACACCCAGACCCGCCAAAGGCGTTTTTGCATGGAGCCCTCCGAAAAGCTTGGGCGCAATATACGCTTGCACCTTGTTCACGAAACCGGCTTCGAGCATCGCCCAATTCAATGTGCCGCCGCCTTCGAGCAGTATGCTGTCTATTTTCTCACCTCCTAATTGCATCATCAGCTCTGACAGATCGATATGACCGTCTTTACGCGAAAGCGTTATGATTCGGCAGCCTGCATCGATATAGTCCTGGTGCCTTTGAACGTCCTTGCAAGCTGTCGCAAAAATAGTTGGAACGTCTCTTGCGGTTGTGACTATTTTCGTGTGCAGAGGCGTTCTTAAATTGGTATCACAGATAATTCGAATCGGGTTTCTTCTCCCCTCAATTCGGCAGGTGAGCAGCGGGTCATCCGCAACCACCGTTCCAACACCCACCATAATGGCTGAACACCGATTTCTGTCTTGCCTAACCTTGTGTCGGGCCATTTCACCTGTAATCCATTTGGATTTCCCATCATTAGCAGCGATTTTTCCGTCCATAGTCATGGCATATTTCATAACCACATAAGGGGTTTTGGTTTGGATGTAATGAAAAAATATCTCGTTGATGCTGCGGCATTGTTCCTGCAAGACACCTTCGGCAACTTCTATTCCTTCCTTTTTGAGCATTTTAATCCCCTTGCCTGCGATAAGAGGATTGGGGTCTCTTATGCCCACCATAACCTTGCTGATTCCACTTTGAATAATGGCTTGGGTGCAGGGTGGTGTTTTGCCGAAGTGACAGCAAGGTTCTAATGTCACATAAAGTGTTGCGCCTTTTGGCGAAACGCTACAATTAGCGAGTGCGTTGCGTTCAGCATGAGGTTCCCCATATTTTTCATGATAACCGCAGCCAATGATTTCTCCGTTTTTGACAATGACCGCGCCAACCAAAGGATTAGGATTGACAAAGTCCGCGCCTTTTTTTGCAAGCTCTAGTGCCATTTGCATATAATACTCATTTGTCATTTAACGCCTCCTAGGGCCCCTCATTCGTTTTAGGGGCTTATAAATAAAACTGCCCTGAAAAAATGTTCAAGGCAGTTTCGTAGCTGTGTTTTAATAAAAAAGCTCTGAAACGATTGACACCATTTCAGAGCCATAATATCTGTTGACGCAAAGCTTGCGAATATTATATCTTCTTTCATCCAGACTTTACTGTCGGCTTCGGAGTTTCACCGAATCATACCTTACGGCTCGTGGGCTATACCACCGGTAGGGAAACGAACCCTGCCCTGAAGATCTTATTCAATTGTATTTAATATAATATAAATTCAAGCATTTGTCAACCAATGTTTACATCTTACAAAAGTCATTAAATTTTCATTGCGCTACACGCATCTTTATGATGCCACGAATAATGAAAATATACTGCTGTGCGATATCCGCGTACTCACCAGATGTTATGCATGCAAATTCACGCAGCGCATTGCCGTTTTTACCACTGTTATGGTACAAACTGCATACCACATGCGCATCCACACGTCCATCGCAAACGCCTGCATAAAGCCCATGAGTGCGACGCTGTCCGCCGCCTTAGCAGTTAAGAAGTCGAATAGAGACCGTAAGCCTGCGTCACATCCTGCACATAGACGATACCCTTGCCGGGTTCGTCAATATGAAGCTCGTCCCGAATACACTGAACGATCTTTTCCGTGCCGCTGGGTTCGGATATGATCAGCACGATTTCCTTCTGCGGCTCAATCTCCATGGCGAAAAGCCTGCTTGTCTCGTGGACGCTCGAACCTCTGGCGTTGATGATCGTTCCTCCGCGAGACCCCGCTTTTACAGCCGCCTCCACCACAGCTTCCGCTTTCCCTTTTTCCACAATCGCGTATATTGCTTGATACATAACCTCTTCCACACCTTTATCTGTATTGATACCGCAAGCAAAGCGGCTGATTCCGTATACCATCGCGATCGGCATCACATACGCAATGCCATGATTTTTCTTATCAAAGTGAAACTCGTTATTGAGGTCTTCGATGACCTGTCGGGCCAGGCAGGATTCGCTGACCATCACCACGATTTCCTTATTAACGTCGTTGATTTCAAAAAACTCCAGAAGACGGTTTTTCACCGTGCCTCGGCCCAAAAATACCGTTCCGCCCGTGATGCCAAAGCGCTTTGCCACATTAAGAACCTTGCTGCCGCCGTTCGCGCCCACAACGACGGTGATCAATGCAAAATCCGAGCTTTGAGTGTATTTAACCATTAGGCACTCCTTTTTTTCGATTTATATTGATAAATCAGTCCCATGACCTGAAGCATAATGATCGGCATGAGGGCAACCAACGCGATGATGCCAAACCCGTCCACCAGCACATTGGCGCTTTCCGTCGCGTTCGCCGCGCCTTGAGCAAACGCGAGTATAAACGTGGCTGTCATCGGACCCGTTGCCACACCGCCCGCGTCAAAGGCAATACCCACAAACAGCTTAGGGCCTATAAAAGCCAGCACGATCGACAGCAGGTAACCCGGGAGCAATATATGCCAAAGCATAAGCTCCGGAATCAGTATGCGCATCATCGACAGCATCACAGCCAGCCCCACGCCGAGGCACAGGGCTGAGAAGACGAATGCGCGTTTGACTGAGCCGCTCGTCACCTCTTCTATCTGGTGCGTGAGCACATGCACGGCGGGCTCCGCGAGTATGGTGACCAAGCCAAACACGAAACCCACGATTATCACGATCTCAGGCCTGTTCATTGATGCAATATTATAACCCATCATTGCGCCGACGTCCATAAATCCGGCGTTTACACCCGTCATAAACAGCATAAGACCCAAAAAAGAGTATCCCAGACCGAAAAGAATCTTACGGAACTCATGAAAGCCGAGCTTAAGCTTTGCAAAGTGAATCGTCAGAAAGATTGCAACAAGCGGCAGCAACGCAAGCGCTGTTTCCTCAAGGGAATGCGGCAGCTGCCTGAAAAACGGAGCCATGATGGACGCATTCTGCTGCGGCAGCAAGGCGGTCGACCCGAGTATTTCCTTTTGTCCGGAGATGATGCTCATGAGCATCACAGCAATGATCGCACCCGTGGATGCAGTCGCGACAAGGCCGAAGCTGTCCTTCTCAGCTCCCTTGCTGTCCTTTTTCATGGCGGTGACGCCCAGCGCCAGCGCGAGTATAAAGGGCACTGTCAGCGCGCCGGTCGTCGCGCCTGAGGAATCGAAGGAGATCGCAAGGAACTCAGGAGACGTAAATAACGACAACACAAACACCACCAGATAGAGAATCGCCAGCAGAATGTACAAGGGGAAGCTATACACGATTCTCACAAGACCAAAGGCCAGCATCGCCGCAATCCCAAGCGATACGATAATCACGATCGCCATCTTGGGTATCGCGCTTGCAGTCACCATATCCACCTGGTTGGCCAATATATGTAGATCCGGTTCGGCAACCGATATAATAAAACCAAAGAAGAAGCCGCCCAAAATAACATACATCAGCTTGTTAGGTCTCGTCAGCAGCTTACCAATATGGTCGCCTATCGGCGTTACGCCGATATCAATACCAAACAGAAAGACCGACAAACCAACTATGATGAACAACGCGCCAATCAGGAAACGGATCAGAAAAGTCGTTTCAATTGGGTACACAAAAAAATTAAGCAGCAGCACAATCACCACAATCGGCAGAACAGCAAAACTGACCTCTTTGATTTTTTTTACAAGCTCATTCAAAGATGATGCTCCTTTCGTTCAAATTTCATAAAATATCATGACGCATTGGTTCTATTCAAGATGAATAAATCGGCATCAATTAATAAAAAATCTGCTTGATATTTCAATCTTAGCATATTCACAATTTGTACGGCAGAAACAAGGACAGTGTTCACATATTATTCATATTCAAAAACTAAGCGGAGCTTCATTGATAGCGGCTTATTTCGCGCACACCGATTCTTTATGATGCCGCGCGTAATGAAACAAATACTGCTGCGCGATACCCGCGTGCTCACCAAATGTGGTGTATATAAATTCACGCAGCATATTGTCGTTTTTGCCACCGTAATGGTACACGCCGCACACCACGCGCCGCATCCACACGTCCATCGGAAACGCCTGCAAAAAACCCATACCGTATAGTGCGACGCAGTCTGCCACCTTGAGCCCCACGCCGGGCAGCGCCGTCATCGCCTCACGCGCCTGTACATACGGCATATCCGCCACCGCATCCAAATCAAAGCCGTCACACACCATCTTGGCCGATCCGATGATATAATCTGCGCGGTATCCCGTGCCGCAGACCTTTAGCTCGTCCGGCGATAGTGAAGCCAGCCTTTGGGGTGTCGGAAAATCGTTACCTCCGTCAAGAGGCTCACCGTATTTTGCGCATATGGTGTCGATAATGCGGCTGATCCGTCCCACGTTGTTGTTCGCGGATATGATAAATGATATAAGCGTTTCAAAATACGGTTGGCGCAGCACGCGCAGGCCGTTTGCATAGCAGATGCCCTCAGTCAAAAAAGGATCGTTGACATAGCTTGCCTGTATGGCGCCGTAATCTCTTTCGAGGTCAAAATAGCGGATAAAATCCGCCGCCGCGCTTTCCGGTACACCTGTGAGCGTTAAGTCCTGCCCGTTTTGCTCCGCATAAACGGCATATCCCATCGCCACGCCAAAATAGCCGCTGCCGTGTGGCTTCCAGCGAAACGCCTGCCCGCAGCAAAGACACTGCGAAAGAGAGAAGTGAGATAAACCGTGAAAAGTCAAGCTGTTGTTGTCATATGTGATGTCCATCTATTGTGTCCCTTTAAGTTATACGTTCTCGGCAATATCATCGATGAGCCTGACGGTATCGTCCCAGCCAAGGCACGCGTCTGTGATGGATCTGCCGTATACGTTATCACCGATGGCTTGATTGCCTTCTTCGATGTAGCTTTCGATCATAAGCCCCTTGATCATCTTTGTGAGAATCGGCTCATATTGCCGGCTGTTCAGCACCTCGCGCGCGATTCTCGGTTGCTCATAAAAGTTTTTCATGGAGTTCGCGTGATTTGTGTCAATTAAGATCGCAGGGTTTTGCAGCTGCATATCTTGATACGCTTTCGCAAACAAGAACAGGTCTTCAAAATGATAGTTGGGCACGCTGCGTCCATCCGATGTCACCGCGCCGCGCAGTATCGCGTGTGCATATGGGTTGCCCGCCGTTTTGACCTCCCAGCCGTTGTATATAAAGGTATGCGCCATCTGCGCCGCCTTTATCGAATTGAGCATCACGGAAAGATCGCCGCTGGTCGGGTTTTTCATGCCTACGGGCGTGTTCACACCGCTTGCGGTGAGCCGATGCTGCTGGTTCTCCACCGAACGCGCGCCTACGGCGTTATACGCGAGAACATCCGCAAGATACGCATAGTTTTCAGGATATAGCATCTCGTCGGCCGCGGGCATGTAGAACTCACTGAGCGCCTTGATATGCAGCCTGCGGATTGCCTTCACGCCTTCGAACAGGTCCGTCTCTTTGCTGGGGTCTGGCTGGTGCACCATGCCCTTATAGCCTTCGCCTGTGGTTCTTGGTTTGTTGGTATAGATGCGCGGTATGATAATAATACGCTCCTGCACCTTCTCCTGCGCCTTGGCGAGGCGGCCGATATAATCGCACACAGAGTCCTCGCTGTCGGCACTGCATGGGCCGATGACAAGGATAAACCGGTCATCTTTACCTTCAAAAACACGCTTGATATCTTCATCGCGCTTTTGCTTAATATCCTTAAGATGCGGCGGAAACGGAATCTCCTCTATAATTTGCTCCGGTGTCGGTATTTGTTTGATTCGCTGTATGTTCATTTGTTTTCTTTTCCTCTGGCACACGGCGAATAATCATGAATGCCGCATACCCTCAAACATTATAGCACCATTTTGCGCATTATGCCATGTTGCGTCAAACAAAACGAAAACAGGCTCTGCCATTAGCAGAGCCTGCTCAAAATCATATGTTGTCAGCTCGGGTATACACTGACCTGCTTTTTATCGCGGCCCTTACGCTCGAACTTGACGTTTCCATCGACAAGCGCAAACAGCGTATCATCTCCGCCAATATCCACATTGTTGCCCGGATAGAACTTTGTTCCCCGCTGGCGCACCAGGATATTACCCGCAAGCACAAACTGACCGTCGCCGCGTTTGACGCCGAGCCGTTTGCTCTCTGAGTCTCTGCCGTTTCTGGAACTACCGACACCTTTCTTATGTGCCATTAAAATGCACCTCGCTTTCCATTAGGGATTGTTCTACTCTGCCGCTTCTTCTTTACTGCCAGCCGTGGCAATGCTCGTGATCTTGATCTTTGTAAACGGCTGCCTGTGGCCCTGCTTTTTGCGGGAGTTATTCTTGGCCTTATACTTAAAGGTCACTACCTTATTCATTTTGCCGTGCTCGATAACCTTGGCTCTCACCTTGGCTCCTGCGACTGTGGGTGTGCCGATCTGAATGTCGTCACCGTCTGCCACAACCAGCGCATCAAAGCTTACCAGCTTGCCGGGTTCACTGTCGAGCTTCTCTACAAAAACAACATCACCCTTGCCAGCTTTATACTGCTTACCGCCTGTCTCAAAAATTGCGTACATACTGCTTACCTCCTCTTCCCAGTCTCGCCGTGATGGTACCGATTTTTCACCCCAAAAAATCGATGTTTTTTGGGAGATCCCGTACCGGATTTAGATACCATTTTCCGTGCGGCTCAGTTTTAGATAATATCATATCCGCTTAAAACTGTCAACAAAACACCTTGGCTTTTCCAAGCAGTTTATCGCGTTCCTTTTGCGACGTGATTTCTACCACCTTGTAATCCGCAATGTGCATCGCTTCGCTGGACATGATATAGAACTTCACACCATCTATCTTGGGAAGTATCGGTGTGTCCGTTTCATGCTTGCTCTCAATGTATTTGGCCACAAGCGGGCTGACCTCGATGAGGTATTCCTTGATATCCGAGTTCGCGGTCTGTCTGAGTATCAACCGCCTTATGTTCATCGCCGTCGTTTCCTCGCTGTCCACCAGGCCGCTGCCGCCGCAATAGGGGCAGGTGCGCTTCACGATGCTGGAAAGCTTGCGCCGCACCTTCTTTCTCGTCATTTCCACAAGCCCAAGGCTCGTAATGCCAAGCACGTTGGTCTTGGTACGGTCTTTGGCGAGCGCGTTCTCAAGCGTCTCCACAACCTTTTGCTTGTTGCCCTCCACTTCCATATCGATAAAGTCGATGACGATAATGCCGCTGATATCTCTGAGACGCAGCTGTCGCGCAATCTCCTTGGCTGCTTCTCTGTTTACCTCAAGTATCGTTTCTTGCAGATTGTTGTCACCAACAAACTTGCCCGTATTGACATCGATCACGGTCAGCGCTTCGGTTTCGTCGATGATGATGTACGCGCCGTTTTTCATCCAGACTTTTTTCTCCAGCGCCTTGTCAATGCGCGCCTGAATACCGAAATCGTCGAATATATTGATGCCTGTCGTATAGACGCGCACCCTGTCCTTCAAATGCGGCGCAATGATGCCCGCCACCGCGACCACCTTGTCATAATAATCGTGATCGTTAATCACAAACTCGGACACGTCCGTTGTGAACATATCGCGTACAGTACGAAACACGAGCGACTCCTCTGCATGCAGCAGACGCGGCGCCCGAATGACATCGCTGCGGCTCACGATACGCTGCCACAGCCGCGCCAGGAACCGCACTTCGCTCTCAAAATCCTCCGCTGTTTTGCCCACAGCCGCCGTGCGCACGATAACGCCCATATCTTTTGGCTTTAGTTCCTCCAGGATGTCCTTAAGACGCGTGCGCTCCTGTTCGTCCTCAATTCGGCGTGACACGCCCACATGGTTCACCGTGGGCATCAGCACCATCATGCGGCCGGGCAGCGTCACATGCGTGGTGATGCGCGCGCCCTTGGTTCCGCCGGGCTGCTTCAACACCTGAACAAGTATCTCCTGCCCCTCCTTGACCATGTCCTCAATCCTGTTGGGTCTCAGATTCACAGAGTCCGATTTCTGGCCGAATTCAAAATCCGATGTATCTGCCAGTATGTCGCCCGCATAGAGAAAAGCGTTACGATCCAGCCCGATGTCTACAAATGCTGCCTGCATACCCGGCAGCACATTGGCCACGCGCCCCTTGTAGATGTTGCCCACAAGGCGCTCTTTTCCCCGGCGTTCCACATGAATCTCCACCAGCTTATCGTCTTCCAGCAGGGCAATCCTGGCCTCTAAGCCATTGACATCCGCAACGATTTTTTTATTCATGAATCACTCCAAATATAATTTAAAATATATAACAGGCATCCAGCCTGCTAAGTTCACAGCTTAAATGCATCCAGCAAATCCATGATTTCACCGCCGGATTGCGTATACAAGGCCGTCCTTTTCACGCATCGCTCCAGCTTGTCCGTCTGCTTTTCGATCTCATCCAAAAGCATCTCCGGCTTTAACGAGCCCGTCTGGGCGACGGAGAGCCGCATCATGAGCCTGCCATCAATCAAGGACAGTGCTTTAATCATCGGGCGGATATCGATCTGTTTTTCCTTTCCGCCGGATACCTTGACAGCCAAAATCTCTTTGCGGTTTAATATATCCTCGATGCTTCGTTGCACTTCTTGTGCGCGTGATGCATCAACGGGCATTTCATATTCTGCTTCGCTGAGCGCCGCCATGAGCTTGGGCGCGTTGTCACGCAGCCTCACCGCACGTCTGGCCACAAGGCCCGGCGGCAGCGCACGTGCGATCTTAAGCAGAAACTCATCAGCGTGCACCTCTTGCGCCATCGCCACTTCCACACATTCGCATTCGCTTTCCATACCCAATGAGAGCGCCGATGCAAACGACACGACGTAATGCGGGTTAAACCCTTCCGAGAGCTTCACTGGCAGCCCGGAGCGCCTTATGGCGCGCGAAAACGCACGTTGGAGATCCAAATGCGAGATATACTTTGCGGCGCCTTTTTTGGCGAATTCTAGTGCCATTCTCATACGCACAGCCCCGCTTCCTTAAGCCCGCAGCCCGTACAGCCAAGGCGGCAATCGGGCGTGGTCGCAGCCGCTTCCGCGGTTTCTTTTTCCTTCCAGAGATACGACTTACTGAGCCCTGAATCAATCACTTCCCAAGGCAAAACCTCAGCAAATTTTCGTTCACGTGCCGCGTAAAAGGCGGGATCAACACCCGCGTCCTCAAACGCACGGCACCATTTATCAAAATCAAAAAGCTCTTTCCAGCTGTCGAACCGGCAACCCGCCGCATAGGCGTTCATAAGTACGGCTGAAAGCCGCCTGTCGCCGCGTGCAAACACCGCTTCGAGCATGCTCAGCCTCGCGTCATGCCAGTTGAACTTGACGCCCTTGACGCTTCTGAGCGCGTCCTTGAGGCGCCGCTGCTTATCTTCAAAGACAGCAATATCGTCCTGCGCCGCCCATTGGAACGGCGTGTGCGGCTTGGGTACAAAGCATGACACGCTGACCGTAAGCTTAAACCCGCCTGAGCGTTTCTCTTTGGGCACCTCGTAATAGATGCTGCGTATACGCGCCGCGATATCGGCAATGCCCAACACATCCTCCATGGTTTCCCCGGGCAGCCCCATCATAAAATACAGCTTGACGCCATTCGTACCCGATTCAAACGCTTCCTTGACCGCCGTGAATATGTCATCCTCCGTGATGTTCTTGTTGATTATGTCACGCAGGCGCTGAGTCCCCGCTTCGGGAGCAAAGGTAAGCCCTGTGTTGCGCACCTCTTTGAGCTTCTGCGCGTATTCGCCCTCGTATGAGTCGATACGCAGCGACGGCACTGCAAGCGACACACCCGTGCCCGAAAAATCGTCCGACAGGGTGCACACGAGCCGCGCCACCTGCGAATAATCGCCTGTGGACAGCGAGCACAGCGAGACCTCCTCGTGCCCGGTGTGAGCAATGTTTGCCTTGGCCTGCTTGATCAGCGTGTCCGCACTTCTTTCGCGCACAGGGCGGTAAATAAAACCCGCCTGACAAAACCGACAGCCGCGCGTACAACCGCGCATGACCTCCACAGTCACACGGTCGTGTATCACGCCAAGATACGGCACAATGGGCGACTGAGGAAAAAATCCCGCGTCAAAATCACTGACGATGCGTTTGTTCACCGGCATCGGCACGCCTTCATCGGCGGTGATGTCTTTTACCGTTCCATCTGCGTGATACGTGACCTTATAAAGAGACGGCACGTAAATGCCTTGTATACCTGCAGCGCGGCGCAGAAAATCGCTGCGGCTTAAACGATCCTTCTTACAAACTCTGTATAATTCGATAAGCTCAACGAGTACTTCCTCGCCTTCGCCCACCACAAAAATATCGATGAAATCGGCAAGCGGCTCGGGGTTGTACACACAGCCTCCGCCCGCAATCACGATCGTATCGCCATCGCGTCTTTCTTTGGAATATATGGGGATACGTCCAAGATCGAGCATGGTCAGCACATTGGTATAACACATTTCGTAGCCAAGGCTGAATCCCACAATGTCAAAATCAAAAAGCGCGGACTTTGTTTCCAGCGAGTAGAGCGGCAGCGCCGTGTCCTTCAGGGCCGTCTCCATGTCCGGCCATGGCGCAAAGCACCTTTCGGCATAAACGCCATCCATCCCATTAACCAAGTGATAGAGTATGCTTGTTCCCAGGTGAGACATCCCCACCTCATACACATCCGGGAAACAAAACGCAAAGCGCACATCCACGCCTTTTAAATCTTTTTTTACCTCGCCGAGTTCGCCGCCCGTATATCGGGCCGGTTTGCTTACTTTGGGCAATACAATTTCAAGTTTATTAGTATCGATCATTCGATGTCCTTACCGTCTGCTATTTTACACCAGATGTTATTATATCATGATTATGCAAATACAGGCAACGTCGATTTATTTTATATGACGACAGTTTCCACCTAAGGGCGTTGTTTGATCTCCTGCCAGTACCCGTCCGGATCGCATATGAAATACACGCCCATTGATACGTTCTCATAGCTTATGATGCCCATCTGTTTATGGTGCGCATACGCCGAATCGAAATCATCCACAGCAAAGCAGATATGACTCTCGTTGTCACCCAAATTGTACGGCCCTTCCTTGTCACGAAGCCACGTGAGCTCCAGCTTAAATCCCGTGATGCCGTCTTCCATGAAAACGATCACAAATGATCCGTCGTCTGCGGTTATTCTGCGCGTCTCCTTGAGTCCCAAGGCTTCGGCGTAGAACCTGATGCTTGCGTCAATATCCAATACATTGATATTGGCATGTTCAATCGTAAATGTCATTATAACAACCTTTCTCCCATGTGATGCACACCGAGCACCCTGGTCGCGCCGCCATCCATCAATTCGCCGAACTCTTGCGCATCTGCAAAGCTCTGAAAATGTATGGGAATCAGCACATCGGGCTTTATGGTGTCGATAAACTTCCTTGCTCCCGCGTCATGGTCAGAGCCCATGCGCTTATCAACAGGGAAAAACGCATAATCGATATGCGCCACATGTTCTTTAATATATGTTATCTCGCGATCAAACATTTTGGTCATCACGCGTGAATAACGTTTGTTGCCGTCGTCCTTCCAGTGCCAATCGTTCAGGTCACCCGCATGAAAAAGGCTTGTCCCGTTTATATTCACATAAAAACTGCCGCCGCAATCAGTGGAACCGAATTCACGCACATAAATGGATTCATCGTTATAGGTTTCACCGGGGCGCAGAACAACCGCGTCCTTGGGCGCTTCTTTAATGGTGCTGTCGAGTATATAAGTCACGCTGGGCGATGCCCATTCAAAAATGACCGGATTGAAATGATCGTGATGGGAATGCGAAACAAACACATAAACGTGATCAAAGCCCGCAATATCTTCTTTTGAGATATGTCCGTCTTCAATATGCTTATCACCTTCATGCAGATAATAATCAAATATCAGCAATGTTCTGTCGAATATCACGCAAACCGCGCTGTGATGTAAATAATAAATTCTCACCCTACCACCTCATAAACGATTGTATCACAGCAAACTCTTACTGACAATCTGTCAACACGTCTCACTTTTTTTAAGGGGCGCTTCAATTGATTTGATCCGAAATATTATCAGTCCTTCCTTAACTTATATATGCTGCCCAGTGTCACCTGCGTGCCTTTTTCTATCATGCCATCGAGTATCTGGCGCTCATCCAGCTCGCCCAACACACCAAGATCCTTATCGAGAACCGTCACCATATTGTATTTGCCCGCTTCAAATTCTCGCATGATGTCGCGCAGTGTTTCTGTACGCATCGCGGCAAAGCGGTTAATGCTTAGCGTTTTGCGCTTATCAATGGTCTCACGTTTGCCCGAAAAGTCGCGTATCAGTGTATAGGGTGCGCTTTTAAGCTCTTTGACCGCCGCCAGACATAAGAAGAAGCCCATAATGAAAAAGCTTGGATTCAGCGTGTCTTGAAAGAGCGCCCAAACCCCCACTCCCAAAAGCATGGCGGCAAAAAAAATACCCGCACAGGCGGTTAAACGCGTGGCGCGTTTATAACCTATAAACGATGCGAAAATGGCCCTCACGATGCGTCCGCCGTCCAGCGGCAGCGCAGGCAGCATATTCACCGCGGCCAGCGCAAGATTCGAAGAAATCAGGCGCTCTGCCACCGTAATTTCGAACCCGTATTTATCAATAAAAAAAGTGGCACAGGCAGCCGCCATATTTGCGGCCGGGCCTGCGGCAGCCACCACAATTTCTTTGGTGCGTGAAACGGCAAAGCATTGCAGCTTTGCCGCGCACCCGAACGGAAACAGCTCCATTTCAGAAACCGTCATACCAAGCGCCGAAGCGAAAATCACGTGAGCCCATTCATGCAGCAGCACGGTGGGGATGTAGTAAAGCACCACATCCCCCATGCCTACGATAAGCAAAAACACCACGGCAGGTATCATGAGCAGATTGATTTTGAGTCTGCCGCCAAACAGGCGCAATGGTTTCATAGGCGCTATTGCAGCACCATACCGGCGTGCTCACTGATATATGCAATCGGGTCTATATAAGCTTCGCCGTCCTTCATTTCGATGTAAAGATAATCCTCCGTGATTTCTCCGATCACTTGACCGGGCATGACGATATCATCAGACTTAACACTGGGCGTCAGGTTGTGATAAACAACGGTTTCACCTGAATCCAGCACCACCTTCACATACCCTTCGCCGTCGATATCGCCGACTTCCGTCACCGTCCCTTTTGCCATATTTAAGATATCTGCTGTTTGTGCACTCATGCGAACGCCTGTTGAACCCCCTTCACCAAAGGCCGTCACCACATCTCCGTCAGCCGGATATACCACCAAAGTTTCCGGCAAAGCGCTGAATACAGCTTCCGTCTCCTCACCCAATGCTTCAACAAATTTCAGCCGCCCGATATCTTCATCCACATCAAATTCATGGTTGACCACATAGTCCACCGCCTGTGTCACATTTGCAGACGCAGGCGTGCTGATGCTGCTGATAATGAGAATGGTCACAGCGACGGCTGCGCAAACGCCTGTTTTTGCTAGCAGTCTTTTGTAGCCGATGTCGATATCATCGTCTGAGGATGCTGCCCTTTGCGATTTCTCGCGTTTTACACCGATGCTGCGCGCAAAGCCTTGCGCTTTTTTCTTCCAAGTCGGGCGCTCACTCTGTCGGGTTACAAATCCATCCGTTTCAAGCTTTGGCAAACTCGCCTTCTCCATCACAATTCGCCTCCTTAGAATCTTGCCATATATGTATATGGCGAAATTTTAACAAACATTCTTTTGGACGCGCACCATTTTAGAGACTTTGACATATCGTGTTTGCCTGTGTCGATGCATTCGCACTCGTGCATCGGGTTTTCGGCATACACAAAAACCGACATCGCCTATGAGACAATGCCGGTTTTAAATGGACGTATTATTTAGATTATTCGATAACGCTTGTCACAACACCGGATCCAACCGTTCTGCCGCCTTCGCGGATAGCAAAACGAAGACCTTCTTCGATAGCGATCGGCGTGATAAGCTTGATCTCCATCGTGATGTTGTCGCCAGGCATAACCATCTCGGTGCCTTCCGGAAGCGTGATGCTGCCTGTCACGTCTGTTGTTCTGAAGTAGAACTGCGGTCTGTAACCGTTGAAGAACGGTGTGTGACGGCCGCCCTCTTCCTTCTTCAGCACGTAAACCTGACCATTGTAATGGGTATGCGGTTTGATGGAACCCTTCTTCGCAAGAACCTGACCGCGCTCGATTTCGTTTCTCTGTACGCCACGGAGCAACAGACCCACATTGTCACCGGCCATCGCCTGATCAAGAAGCTTTCTGAACATCTCAACACCTGTGACAACAACGTCTCTTGTCTTCTCGGTCATGCCGACGATTTCGACGGATTCCTGAACCTTGATTGTTCCTCTCTCAACTCTGCCTGTGGCAACTGTGCCGCGGCCTGTGATGGAGAACACGTCTTCAACAGGCATCAGGAACGGCTTGTCAACGGCTCTTTCCGGAGTCGGAATATAGTCGTCAACCGCATCCATGAGATCAAAGATGAACTTGCATTCCGGAGCTGTTGCCGCATCCTTGCCTTCGATAAGAGCATTCATCGCCTGAAGCGCGCTGCCCTTGACAACCGGAAGATCGTCGCCCGGGAATTCGTATGAAGAAAGCAGATCCCTGACTTCCATCTCAACAAGCTCAAGCAGTTCTTCGTCGTCAACCTGGTCAACCTTGTTAAGGCAGACAACGATATAAGGCACGTTAACCTGACGGGCAAGCAGGATATGCTCACGCGTCTGGGGCATCGGGCCGTCAGCAGCCGACACAACGAGAATCGCGCCGTCCATCTGAGCCGCGCCGGTGATCATATTCTTAACATAGTCAGCATGACCCGGGCAGTCCACGTGTGCGTAGTGACGGTTATCCGTCTCATACTCAACGTGAGCTGTGTTGATCGTAATGCCTCTTTCCTTTTCTTCAGGCGCTTTGTCAATTTCGTCATACTTCATGACTGCCGCTTTACCAGACTGTGCGAGAGTCATTGTGATTGCCGCTGTCAGCGTGGTCTTGCCGTGGTCAACGTGACCAATTGTTCCGATGTTAACATGGGGTTTGTTTCTTTCGAACTTCGATTTTGCCATTGGTTTCTCCTCCTAATCATTCTTGGTTTCAATCATATTTGGTTTATAAACGGATCTTGTCTTTTGCATAAACACGCTGCTTGTCCGTTTCATATCATGGTTAACTAACCGATGATTTTCTCCGCTATGCTCTTTGGCACCTCGTTGTAGTGTGAAAACTGCATCGTAAATGTGCCGCGGCCCTGTGTCCGGCTTCTAAGATCCGTCGCATAACCAAACATCTCGGAAAGCGGCGTCGCCGCACGGATGACCTGCACACCGCTGCGCAGCTCCGTTCCTTCTATGTGGCCTCTTCTTGAGGTAAGGTTACCCATTATGTCACCAAGATAATCATCCGGGACATGAACTTCAACAGCCATAATAGGCTCCAAAAGCACCGGAGAAGCCTTGCGCATCCCTTCTTTGAATGCCATCGATCCGGCAATCTTAAAGGCGATTTCAGACGAGTCCACATCGTGGTACGATCCGTCGGTGAGCGTGGCTCTGAAATCCATCACCTCAAAACCAGCCAATATGCCGTTTTTAGAGGCTTCCTGAATACCGGCGTCTATAGCAGGGATATATTCCTTGGGAACAACGCCGCCGACGATTTTATCAACAAATTCATACCCGCTGCCCGGCTCAAGCGGCTCGAGCGTGATGACAGCATGGCCGTATTGGCCTCTGCCGCCCGACTGCTTCTTATAAAGCCCGGTCGCGGTGACCGTCTTGCGGATGGTTTCACGGTAAGACACCTGAGGCTTACCGACCTTTGCTTCCACCTTATATTCGCGCATCATACGATCCACGATAATTTCAAGGTGCAACTCACCCATACCCGCGATGATCGTCTGACCGGTCTCGTTATCGGTGTATGTTCGGAATGTCGGGTCTTCCTCAGCCAAGCGCATAAGCGCCATCGTCATCTTGTCCTGACCGGCCTTTGTTTTGGGCTCAATCGCAACCTCAATAACGGGCTCCGGGAACTCCATCTTTTCTAAGATGATCGTGTGCTTTTCGTCGCATAACGTGTCACCTGTGGTGATCTGCTTAAAGCCGACAGCCGCGGCGATATCGCCTGCCGTGACCTGTTCGATCTCCTCACGCGAGTTGGCATGCATCTGCAGCAGACGCCCGATTCTTTCACGCTTGCCCTTCGTCGAATTGAATACATAGCTGCCTGTGTTCAATGTACCGGAATAAACGCGCATAAAAGCGAGCTTACCCACAAACGGGTCAGCCATGATCTTGAAGGCCAGCGCCGAGAACGGTTCGTCATCGTCCGCCTTGCGCACCTCATCTTCGTCCTTCGCGTTCTTTCCCGTAATAGGCGGAATATCCAGCGGGGACGGCATGAAATCGACGATACAGTCCAAAAGAGGCTGCACGCCTTTGTTGCGGTATGATGAACCGCATGTCACAGGGACAATGTCAAGTGCAATCGTCGCCTTACGAATGGCGGCAATCAGCTCTTCACGTTTTATCTCTTCGCCCTCGAAATATTTTTCGAGCAGCTGATCGTTGTGCTCCGCAACAGACTCAATGAGCTTCACACGGTATTCATCCGCAAGCTCTTTATATTCGTCGGGAATATCCACCTTTTCAGACTGGGTTCCAAGCTCATCGAGATACATCAGCGCATTCATATCAATAAGATCGATGATTCCTTTGAAATCATCCTCCTTGCCTATGGGCAGCTGAATCGGCACGGGATTGGCTTTGAGCCTTTCCCTCATCATCTCAACCACGTTCATGAAATCCGCGCCCATGATGTCCATTTTGTTGACATATGCGATACGCGGCACACTATACTTGGTCGCCTGTCTCCACACGGTTTCCGACTGCGGCTCAACGCCGCCTTTGGCGCAGAACACAGCCACGGCACCATCCAGCACGCGCAGCGATCTTTCCACCTCCACTGTAAAGTCAACGTGGCCGGGCGTGTCAATAATGTTGACACGATGGCCGCGCCACTCGGCGGTGGTCGCCGCAGATGTAATGGTGATTCCGCGCTCCTGCTCCTGCTCCATCCAGTCCATCACAGCAGCACCTTCATGAGTTTCACCGAGCTTATACGTTCTTCCCGTATAAAATAGCACGCGCTCTGTCGTGGTGGTTTTGCCCGCGTCAATATGCGCCATTATGCCTATGTTTCTTGTTTTCTCAAGCGGATATTTTCTGGGCACAGTTATTCTCCTTTGGTTTCATGCTACCACCTGTAATGCGCAAACGCTCTGTTGGCCTCGGCCATTTTGTGCGTATCTTCACGCTTCTTCACGCTGCCGCCAGTACCGTTATAGGCATCCATAAGCTCACCAGCCAGCCTTTGTTTCATGGTGCGTTCGTTTCTCTTTTTTGTATTGATCACAAGCCAGCGAATACCAAGGGTCTGACGTCTGTCAGGCCGCACCTCGATAGGCACCTGATATGTGGCGCCGCCGACTCTTCTTGCCTTAACCTCAAGAACAGGCATGATGTTCTCCATCGCCTTCTCGAATACTTCAAGAGGTTCAAGGCCCAATTTTTCTTTAATAATATCAAACGCTTCATAGCAAATCTTCTGCGCTGTTCCTTTTTTGCCATCCAGCATCACCTGATTGATAAGCTTGGTGAGCATGGTGGATCTGTATATCGGATCAGGCAGTACATCATGCTTAGGAGCGCCTCCGCGTCTTGGCATGTTGAATCCTCCTAAATATTACTTCTTCGGCCGTTTGGCTCCGTACTTGCTTCTGGCCTGCTTTCTGTTGGCTACTCCCGCGCTGTCGAGAGCGCCTCTCACTATATGATATCTCACGCCCGGCAGGTCTTTGACTCTGCCTCCTCTGATAAGCACCACAGAGTGCTCCTGAAGATTGTGGCCGATGCCCGGAATGTACGCCGTACCTTCCATGCCATTGACCAGGCGAACTCTTGCAATCTTTCTTAACGCAGAATTCGGCTTTTTAGGCGTCATTGTTCTCACCGTCAGGCAAACACCTCTCTTCTGAGGGCACTGCTTGAGTATCGGAGAATCGCTTTTTGACTCCGCCGTTTTTCTGCCTTGTTTCACCAGCTGATTAATTGTCGGCATATTTTAAACTTTCACCTCCTTTATGTAATTACCTGTCTATAAATAACCCCTCGCAACCCATTTAAGGGGATAAATCTCCTACTTGCCCGGCTTTAAAACGCCTGCACACGCGCTGCCAACCTCGATTTCACATGCCGTGCCAATCTGATGCATGGTCAGAGTCATGTCGTAGGGAATGCGATGCTTGTCGCATTCCGCTTTAACCTTCGTTATGATATCCTCATCCGCATCCTTGGCGATATATACCTTATCGAGCATAGACATACGTGCATAACGCATCACCTGCTTTAAGCCTGCTACCCTTTCCTGTTCGGATAGCTCATGCACCACACTCAAAAGCCAAAACCTCCATCACGGACAAAGCCCCAAAAAACGCAAGCAGAGCCATTTTAACATCAGGCTAAATACTTGTCAATCCTCAGTCTCTAAGGACTTTTTTAAATATCTTCCTGTTTTTTTCCCGTTTCTATACCCATATCGCAAAGCCTTCTTATCATCGGCTTCTTGGAGAACAGAAAGCGGGTCACAGGTCCTTCATCCTGAACAGTAAACCAACCGTTCTCTCTCATCTTCGCGCAGACAGGGATGTCATACACATTGAACCTTGTCTGTGCACTCTTTTTGCTGACATAGACCGACGATGCGATCTTGCCTGCCACGTAACCAATCAGTATACCCAGCAACACAACGCCGTAAGGAAGCGCCGGGCTCAAATTGATCGCCGGCAGAAAGCACAGCGCGACGGCAATGGCGCCGAAAATAAGTATCATCAGCCATTTGAGAGACTCAGCCATCCGGAAATTTCTTCGACACCGAGCGCATATCGAAATTGATACGGGAAGCAGTGATCCGATTCTCTGGCGCACCTTTTTCCCCAGTCCAAAAAACATGCCGCGCTTGTGTTCAGGTTCTTTGTGCGCAAGGTCGATGGCCGCATAGCCTGCGCGTCTGCCCGGCTCGTTCACGCAAAAACAGCATTCCTCAGACTGCAGCGTGTCAAAGCCGTCCGGCAACAATGACAGCGTGATCTCGAAGTCGGAAAGCACCTTCTTAGCATCCGAGTCATCCTTTATCTCGTTGATATAGCAGTCTTTGCAGTCCTTATTGAGCCATTTGCATATTGTACTGTCTGTGACCACACACTTTTCATTTTTCGGCATTTTTTACCCCCGCATCAGCGACTATAACAGTTCAGCGTTTAAATCCGCAGGATCATCATATCCGTCCAGCAAAGCGCTTGTATACTGCGTGTCATGTCTGGTAAGCTCTGGCGCTATATCTTCATTGAGTATGTTTTTTATAACATCAATGTTTTTATATCGCTTCATACCCGTACCGGCCGGTATCAGCTTGCCGATAATTACGTTTTCCTTGAGACCCAGCAGCGGATCGGACTTGCCCTTTATCGCGGCTTCCGTCAGCACTCTTGTTGTCTCCTGGAACGATGCCGCCGACAGGAATGAATCCGTGGCCAGCGAGGCCTTCGTGATACCCAGCAGCACGCGTTTTGCTGTAGCGGGCTTTTTGCCTTCGCGGATCATCCGTTCATTCTCCGCGTCAAACTGTTGGATATCCACCAGTGCTCCGGGCAGCAGATTGCTCTCTCCCGCATCTTCTATCTTGCACTTCTTGAGCATCTGACGAATGATCACCTCAATATGCTTATCGGATATCTCCACGCCCTGCAGGCGGTATACCATCTGAACCTCTTTAAGCATATAGTTCTGAACGCCCTTAGCGCCTTTAATCTTCAATATATCGTTCGGGTTAATGGAGCCTTCCGTCAGCTCATCGCCCGCTTCGATCACTTGGCCGTCTTTTACCTTAATGCGCGAACCAAACGGTATTGAATAAACCTCAGCTATGCCGTCTTCGCTCGTAATCGTGACCTCCTGCTTCTTGCGGTTGTCACCCACAGAGACGATACCGGCTATTTCACTGATGACCGCAAGACCTTTGGGCTTTCTCGCTTCAAAAAGCTCTTCAACACGCGGCAGACCGTGAGTAATATCCTCGCCCGCGACGCCGCCCGTATGGAACGTACGCATCGTGAGCTGTGTACCTGGCTCACCGATGGACTGTGCAGCGATGATACCCACCGCTTCGCCGATACTGACCGTCTTGCCGGACGACATGTCTGAACCGTAGCACTTGGCGCATACGCCGTGCTGCGTTTTGCACGTGAGCACCGAACGAATGTTGGCGCCCTTGATGCCCGCAGCCTCGATACGGCGGCAATGATCGTAGGTTATCATTTCGTTTGTACGGACGATAATTTCACCCGTTTTGGGATCCACGATATCCGAAGCCGCGTAACGGCCGCCAATTCTGTCGATAAACGGTTCGATGATCTCTTTGCCTTCGACAATATCATCAACCCAAACGCCTCTGACGGGATCGCTTTCACTTAAACAGTCATGCTCTCTGACGATCACGTCCTGGCTGACGTCCACGAGACGGCGTGTTAAATAACCGGAGTCCGCCGTACGCAGCGCGGTGTCTGCAAGACCTTTTCTTGCGCCGTGTGTCGAAATAAAGAATTCGAGAACGGTAAGGCCTTCGCGGAAGTTCGCACGTATGGGAATCTCAATGATCGCACCGGACGGGTCTGCCATAAGGCCGCGCATGCCGGCCAGCTGACGGATCTGGTTCGTGGAACCTCTCGCGCCCGAATTGGCCATCATGTATACCGGATTAAATTCGCTTAAGCCTTCCATCAGCGCATCCGTCACAAGATTTGTGGTGTCCGCCCACACCTTGATGACGTTTTCTTTTCTTTCCTTATTTGTGAGGAAGCCTCTTTTAAACTTCTTTTCGATTTCGACAACTTTTTCCTCAGCGCTTTGGATATATTTCGCCTTCGCTTCGGGAATCACGATATCGCTCACGCTTATTGTGATGGCGCCCACCGTGGAATAGTGGAACCCAAGGCGCTTGATTTCGTCGAGCATCGCTGCCGTTTTGGTCTCGCCGTGTTTTCTGTAGCAGAAATCCACGATTTTTCCAAGCTGTTTCTTGCCAACGAGGAAGTCAATCTCAAGCAAAAAGTCGCTGTCTTCCTGAGTTCTGTCCACAAATCCCAGGTCCTGAGGCATCGCTTCGTTGAATATAATACGACCCGGCGTTGTTTGAAGTATCTTGCTGCGTTTCACGCCGTTGATTGTTTTGGTAAACCGCACATTGACCATCGCTTGAAGCGCGATCTGCCCTGTCTGATAAGCAAGCACGGCTTCATCGGGCGTTGAGAAAAATTCCCCCTCACCCAGCGCACCTTCGCGGTGGATGGTCAGATAATAGCTGCCGATAACCATGTCCTGCGTGGGGCTGACCACGGGTCTTCCGTCCTGCGGCTTCAATATGTTGTTTGCAGCCAGCATGAGGAAGCGGCACTCGGCCTGCGCCTCCACAGACAGCGGCACGTGCACAGCCATCTGGTCTCCGTCAAAGTCCGCGTTGTATGCGGTACAAACGAGCGGATGAAGCTTTAATGCCTTGCCCTCCACCAGCACGGGCTCAAACGCCTGAATGCCGAGACGATGCAGTGTAGGAGCGCGGTTAAGCAGCACGGGGTGATCCTTAATCACCGTTTCGAGAGCGCCCCAAACCTCGCTTCGCACACGCTCTACCATGCGTTTGGCACTTTTGATATTATGCGCAAGGCCGTCTTCCACAAGCTTTTTCATGACGAAGGGCTTAAATAGCTCCAGTGCCATTTCTTTGGGAAGACCGCACTGATACATCTTAAGATCCGGACCCACAACGATAACGCTTCGGCCGCTGTAGTCAACGCGCTTGCCGAGCAGGTTCTGACGGAACCGGCCCTGCTTACCGCGAAGCATATCGGAGAGTGACTTAAGCGGTCTGTTGCCGGGGCCCGTTACAGGGCGTCCGCGGCGGCCATTGTCTATCAGCGCGTCCACAGCTTCCTGAAGCATACGTTTTTCGTTGCGCACGATGATATCCGGCGCGCGCAGCGCAAGCAGCCTGTTCAAACGGTTGTTGCGGTTGATCACGCGGCGATAAAGATCGTTCAAGTCGCTCGTTGCGAAACGACCGCCGTCCAGCTGAACCATCGGACGCAGCTCCGGCGGAATGATCGGAACGCAGTCCAGTATGATCCACTCGGGCTTGTTGCCCGATTGGCGGAACGCTTCCACGACCTCTAGTCGTTTGACAGCACGGACACGCTTTTGTCCGGTGCAGGTTTCCAGCTCCTTTTTGAGCTCGCGCGACGACTTAACAAGGTCTATCTTCTTGAGCAGATCCTTGACGCCTTCGGCACCCATCTTGGCCGCAAACGCGTCTTCACCATATTTCTCCTGGCATTCGCGCAGTTCCTTGTCGTTTAGCAGCTGCTTATACTCAAGCGGCGTATTGCCGGGGTCTGTCACAACAAACGATGCAAAATACAGCACCTTTTCGAGGTCCCGCGGGGACATGTCAAGCAACAGCCCCATACGCGACGGGATACCCTTGAAATACCAGATGTGGGATACCGGCGCGGCCAGTTCAATGTGGCCCATACGCTCACGGCGCACCTTGGCGCGTGTCACCTCAACACCGCATTTGTCGCAGATAATGCCTTTGTAGCGTACACGTTTATAGCGTCCGCAATGGCACTCCCAGTCCTTCGTGGGCCCAAAAATGCGCTCACAGAAAAGGCCATCCTTTTCAGGCTTGAGTGTTCGGTAATTGATCGTTTCAGGCTTCTTTACCTCGCCTCTCGACCACTCTCTGATCTTCTCCGGGGACGCCAAACCAATCTGAATGGAATCAAAATTGCCAAGTTCGAACAAATAATTCCTCTCCTCTCATATATGCCAAAAAAAACTTACTATTCTTTGTCGTCGTAATCATCATCGTACAGGCTGTCTTCATCGTCGATCAGTCCGTCGAGTGATTCGATCTCTAACTCGTCAAAAACATCATCACCTAATTTTGTATCGTAATCATAGTCATCTTTTTCGAATGCATCATCATCCTCGGAAACGACGTCTTCATCTTCGCCTTCGAAATCATCGTCTAAATCATCACTGTCAAAATCGTCGTCATCGATGTCATCGTCCTTACTGCCGCGGCTCTTTACCTTAATAACATCCATATCGATGTCATCGTCCAAGTCATCAAGATCCGGCACGTCAAGCTCGTCAAAGCTTAAGTTCGAGAAATCATCGTCGCGCGATTTTTCGGCTCGTTTATCCGATCCGTCGTGTTCGGCACCCTCGATATTCACCTCAAGACCCGAGATATCATCTTCCACACTTTCCTTGATAGCAATCTCTTCGCCCACGTCGCCAAGCACCTTGACATCCAGCGAAAGCGACTGCATCTCCTTGATGAGCACCTTGAACGATTCAGGAACGCCGGGTTCGGGGATGTTTTCGCCCTTCACAATGGCCTCATACGTCTTTACGCGGCCCACCACATCATCCGACTTCACTGTCAGTATCTCCTGAAGTGTGTTTGCCGCGCCATATGCCTCCAGCGCCCAGACTTCCATCTCACCGAAGCGCTGCCCGCCGAACTGCGCCTTGCCGCCCAGCGGCTGCTGCGTGACAAGCGAGTAAGGACCTGTGGAGCGCGCGTGAATTTTGTCGTCCACGAGATGGTGAAGCTTTAATATGTACATATAACCGACCGTCACGCGGTTCTCAAACGGCTCACCGCTGCGGCCGTCGTAAAGCACTGTCTTACCATCCGGCTCCAGCCCCAGCTGCTTAAAGAGGTTCATGATGTCGTCCTCTGTCGCGCCGTCGAAAACGGGTGTCGCGATGCGCCAGCCGAGTGCTTTTGCCACATAACCAAGATGCACTTCCAGCACCTGTCCGATATTCATACGGGACGGAACACCCAGCGGATTCAGCACGATATCGAGCGGTGTGCCATCCGGCAGGAACGGCATATCCTCAACGGGCAGTATTCTTGAGATAACGCCCTTGTTGCCGTGGCGTCCGGCCATTTTATCGCCCACAGATATCTTGCGCTTCTGCGCGATGTAAACGCGCACCAGCTTATTGACACCTGCCGTCAATTCATCCTTGTTTTCGCGTGTAAACACCTTGATATCGACAACGATACCTTCTTCGCCGTGCGGTACACGAAGGGATGTGTCTCTGACCTCCCGCGCTTTTTCGCCGAATATCGCACGAAGCAGGCGTTCTTCCGCGGTCAGCTCTGTTTCGCCCTTGGGCGTTACCTTGCCAACGAGTATATCTCCCGCGCGCACCTCAGCGCCGATACGAATGACGCCGCGCTCATCGAGATTCTTGAGTGCGTCTTCTCCCACGTTGGGGATATCGCGGGTGATCTCTTCAGGCCCCAGCTTTGTGTCGCGCGCTTCGGCTTCGTAGCCTTCGATGTGGATGGATGTAAACACATCGTCGCGCACCAGCCGCTCGCTGATGAGAATCGCGTCTTCGTAGTTGTAGCCTTCCCATGTCATAAAGCCGACAAGCACGTTGCGGCCCAGCGCAAGCTCGCCCATTTCGGTGGACGGGCCGTCTGCAATAATCTGACCCTGTATGACCTTCTCTCCGGTTCTGACAATCGGATACTGGTTGATGCAGGTACCCTGATTGGAGCGGGAGAATTTAATCAGCTTATATTCTCTTACCTGTTTGTCTTCCTGAACAAGGATTCTATCAGCCGACACACTCTTGACAGTGCCGTCCTCGTAAGCGCGTATAACCGCGCCAGAATCCTTGGCGGCTTTGTGTTCCATACCCGTGCCCACAATAGGCGCTTCGGGAACGGTCAGCGGAACCGCCTGACGCTGCATGTTAGATCCCATGAGCGCGCGGTTGGCGTCATCGTTTTCAAGGAACGGAATCAGCGCTGTGGCGACCGATACAACCTGCTTCGGAGACACGTCCATGAGGTCAACCTCTTCGCGTGCCACCTCGACGATTTCTTCTTGGCGGCGCGACATAACGCGGGTACGCGCAAAGTTGCCGTCTTCGCCGATGGGCTCATTGGCCTGCGCGACCACGTATTTATCTTCTTCATCCGCCGTCAGGTAGACGATCTCTTCCGTCACGACGTTGTTTTTCTTATCAATCCTGCGGTACGGCGATTCAATAAAGCCATACTCGTTAATACGCGCATATGTGGAGAGCGAGCCGATAAGGCCGATGTTTGGACCTTCTGGCGTCTCGATCGGGCACATACGGCCATAGTGCGTATGGTGAACGTCACGCACATCGAACGATGCGCGCTCACGGTTCAGCCCGCCGGGGCCCAATGCCGACAAACGCCGCTTATGCGTCAGCTCTGCGAGCGGATTCGTCTGATCCATAAACTGTGAGAGCTGTGAGGATCCAAAGAACTCCTTGATCGCCGCTGTGACCGGACGTATATTGATCAGGTTGGAGGGCGTCGCCACATCCATATCCTGAATAGACATGCGCTCCCTGACCACACGCTCCAGCCTTGAAAGACCCACGCGAATCTGGTTCTGGAGCAGCTCACCCACGCTTCTTAAGCGTCTGTTGCCAAGGTGGTCAATGTCGTCTGTGCGGCCAAGACCATATTTAAGGCCCATCTGATAGCTCATCGAGGCCATAATATCATCGACGATGATGTGCTTCGGAATCAAATTCTCGATGTTGCTCTTAAGCTGTTTCTTAAGCTCTTCCTCGTTGCCGCCGAATTCATTGATTAACGCTTTAAGTGTCGGATAATGTACTTTTTCATTGATACCCACACTCGAAGGATCAAACGGCAAATGACTGTTCGCGCGAACGAAGTTGTTGCCAAGCACCTTCACTTCGGTTTCACCGATGAGCAGTGTGACACTGTTGATACCGGCTTCTTCAATCTGTTTCGCAGCGTCGCGCGTAATGACCTCGCCCTTAGAGGCCAGCAGCTCACCGTCTTCGGAGACGATGTTTTCTGCGCTTTTATATCCTTCAATGCGGTCTGCAATGGAAAGCTTCTTGTTGTATTTATAACGACCAACCCTTGCAAGGTCATACCGTCTCGGGTCAAAGAACAAAGAATCGATCAGCATCCGTGCGCTTTCGACTGTGGGCGGCTCGCCCGGACGCAGTCGCCGGTAGATCTCGATGAGGCCGTCCTCAACGCTCTGTCCGCCGTCCTTTTTAAATGTGGCCTGCAAAAAGTCTTCATCGCCGAAAAGGTCGATAATCTTCTGGTTTGTTCCGCAGCCCATTGCGCGCATCAGCACCGTCATGGGCAGCTTGCGCGTCCTATCCACGCGCACCCAGTAACAATCGTTTGAGTCCGTTTCGTATTCAAGCCAAGCGCCGCGGTTGGGAATCACCGTGGCCGAATAAAGCTTTTTGCCCGATTTGTCTATCGAAAAGTCAAAGTAGACGCCGGGAGAGCGAACAAGCTGGCTGACGATAACACGCTCGGCACCGTTTATAATAAACGTGCCCTTTTCCGTCATGAGCGGGAAATCACCCATGAACACTTCCTGCTCCTTCATCTCACCCGTCTCTTTATTAATAAGACGAACGATGACCTTCAAGGGCGCAGCATAATTCACGTCTCTTTCTTTGCACTCTTCGACGATGTATTTGGGCTTGTTTTCAATATAATAATCAACAAATTCAAGAATCAGATTCTCAGAATAATCGGTGATAGGAGAAATATCATTGAGTACCTCTCTAAGTCCGGTTTCCAAAAATGAAATGTATGAGTTCTTTTGGATCTCTATCAGATCCGGCATTTCCAGGACTTCTTCGATCTTCGAAAAGCTCATCCTGCTTCGCTTTTCATAATTGACTTCATGCACCATACGTTTTTTATCCACTCTCCTGTTAGCAAAGTAACATTATGACATTTTCAAAATGAGGGCACTCGCCGATTATTCCCGTATTAAGGCAATAATATACGCATTTCCATGCGCCGCCCGTTAAAAAAAGACCCGCATCCGCCGTCGGCAAATAAAGAGACTCCCCCCTATTATGAGCACGCTAATGCAATATAACATATTACTATACCCATATTTCCTTGTCAATAAGGAATAAGCGCTTTTGGGAGTCTTTTCATAAACTGTTTACATTGACTTGCCGCAGTTCCTTTAATATTAATGATATTAAAACTTAAAAGTTGCGAAATAATCCTCGGGCGTCTCCGCTCGGCGGATCATCTTAACTTCACCGTTTTCCTTAAGCAGCAGCTCTGCGCTGCGCAGCTTGCCGTTATAGTTATATCCCATCGCAAAACCATGTGCGCCGGCATCATGAATCACGAGGATATCACCGCCGTCGATCCTTGGCAGCATTCTGTCGATGGCGAACTTATCGTTGTTCTCACATAATCCGCCAGTCACGTCATACTTGTGGTCAATAGGCGCGTCTTCCTTGCCAAGCACCGTGATATGATGATAGGAGCCATACATGGCAGGGCGCATCAGGTTTGCAGCGCACGCATCCACACCGATATAGTCCTTGTAAATCTCCTTTTTGTGAATCGCTGTGGTAACGAGATGTCCATAGGGCGCAAGCATGTACCTGCCAAGCTCGGTATAGATCGCCGTGTCGCCAAGGCCTGCGGGCACCATGATCTCTTCAAACGCTTCCCGTACCGCGTCGCCGATCACCATGATATCACTGCCCTGCTCATCCGGTCTGTAAGGGATACCGATACCGCCCGACAAATTGATATATGCGATGGGCGCGCCCGTTTCGCGATTCAGCTCCACTGCCGTTTCAAAAAGCAGCCTCGCAAGCTTGGGGTAATACGCGTTTGTGGTGGTGTTGGACGCGAGAAACGCATGCAGCCCAAAGCGCTTTGCGCCAAGCTCAAGCAGCTTCTTAAACCCTTGCGTAAGCTGCTCACGCGTAAAGCCGTATTTGGCCTCACCGGGGTTGTCCATAATCTTGTTTTCCAGCTCAAAATGGCCGCCCGGGTTGAAACGGCAGCCGATGGTCTCGGGGATACCAATCAGTGTGTTTAAATAGTCGATATGCGTGATATCGTCAAGGTTGATGACCGCACCCAGTTTGCCCGCGAGCAGGTAATCCTCTTCAGGCGTCACGTTGGAGGAGAACATGATATTCTCGCCCTCAAAGCCGCACATATCGGCCATCATGAGCTCTGTGAGCGAAGAGCAGTCCACCCCGCACCCTTCTTCCTTCAATACATTTAATATGGAAGGATTGGGCGTGGCTTTTACCGCAAAATACTCCTTAAAACCTTTATTCCAGCCAAATGCCTTATAAAGATTTCTTGCGTTTTCCCTGATCCCCTTTTCGTCATATAAATAGAAGGGCGTCGGATACTTTTCTCTGATCTCCTCCGCCTTCTTTTTGGTGATAAACGGTCTCTTCATAACATACGCTGCCTTTCTGATGCTTGTCCAAAATTTTTATCGTTTTTTATCCCGCGAGAGATAAAAAAACAAAAGCGGCGCGTTTCGCAGCCGCTTATATTCATTTGTTATCGTAAGCTGTAACTACCCAGCGTACCAAGCGTCTCCTTTTCGCTTAACACCACATCATACAGGCTGATGCCCAGCGTGTTGCATAGCGCAGCCAAATAGAAAAGCGCACCGCCGATCTCCTTTTCAATGGTCTGTCTGCATTCGGGGCAAAGCTCACCATTTAGCTGCGAGGACATGAGGCCGCTTAAGTTTTTCATGCTGACCTCTCCGGGGAATACCTGTTTTTTTCCTAAAATCTCAACGCACCCGCAATGAGTCGCCGATTTAACAACGCTCCGGTTCACGCGGCCCGCGCTCGTTTGTATTTTTGTCAGGATATCAAGAACGCTCCTGTTGCGCATCAATAGTTCTCCAACCACGTTTTGGAAGTCATCCATTAAAATGTCATCGATTGAGTTTCCCATAACTGCCCCTCTTTTCGTTTCGCTTCTGTTACTTCATATTATATAGCGCCAGCGCCTTTTGTCAAAGAATGTTTTTTGTCGGATTCTGTCTTAATGGCTATTACCAAATGCTTCATATTATCCTGTTATTATGATAACAGCTATGCACGAAAAAAGCAAAAAAACAAGCTGACTTAATTCCACAGAAAAGCCGATTACGTCTCCCGTGACACCGCCAAGCTTCTTTGCGAACCTATTAACAATCAACGCCGTCACCAAAAGCGCTCCCAGAAGCGCAGCAACATACCCCGCGAACATCGGCGCGCCTTGAATGCCGCGCCTCAAGCATAGCACCGCCGCGATTGCTGTGAATGCTGCCACCGACCAAGCCACATGCACGGTTTTCACACCATCCACAAACCACCGACCAAGCCCATTTGTCGCGCTGCGTTTCAGACGGGCGCAAAGCAGCGCCGCCGTGCGCCCCGCAAGCGGGAACAGCCCCGCCGCCACAGCATCGGCTTGCGCCATACATACCGTCATGCCGACGACATACACGCATATCGCAAGCACGCCGAAGGTACCGATATGGCTGTCCTTCATGATTGAGAGCGTGCCTTCCCTGTCGCGGTGCGCGGCAAACCCGTCCACAGTGTCCGACATGCCATCTATATGCAGTCCGCCGCTTAATAACAGATAGATCACAAGCGCTATAAAAGCAGCCAAATACTTACCGATCACATCCTGTAAAAGCATGACCGCGCCCACGGGTATGCCGATGATGATACCAATGACAAAAAGGTATTTAATACCCTTCTTATAAAGCGTGTCTTCGATCGTCTCCGGCGCACGCACGGGTATGCGCGTAAAAAACGCCAGCATCAAAGCAAAACTCTTCATCTACTTAAGCCTCAGCGGCAGTCCTGATATCATGCAGATGACCTCGTCTGCACGCGCCGCCACATGCATATTCAGCCGCCCCGCCATGTCGCGGAACAGGCTGCCCATGCGAAACGCGGGCACGATGCCTTGTCCCACTTCATTTGTGACCACGATCAGCCGCTTGCCCGCCGCTGCAGCCAGCAAATTATCCACGTCGGCCGTGATTTTTTCCTCGAGCTTCTGCACTGAATCGAGCGCGCAGGTATCAAAATCGAGACCGCTGTCCATCATGTGGTTGGTTGTCAGCGTCGTCAGACAATCCAGCAGCAGCGTATCGCATTGCGCAAAGCGCTCACTGCGCGTCAGCTCTGCGAATCCGCAGTATGTCTCAAACGTGTCCCATTCGGCAGGGCGCGACGCTTTATGCCGCGCAATCCTGTCCGCCATATCCGCATCCGTCACCGCCGCCGTCGCGATATAGCCCACGCGGCCGCCCGCCTCGCTTGCACGCCGCTCCGCGTAGCCGCTTTTCCCGCTGCGCGCGCCGCCTGTCACCAAAATCAGCCCCGTTACAATACCCATCAGTATTCTATGCCCTTTCTCGCACCCACGCCGCTTTGCATATAGTGCTTAACCTCGCACATCTCGGTCACCAGATCCGCCTTTTGAACAATCTCATCCGGCGCGTCGCGGCCTGTCAGTATCACCTCGGTGCCGCCGCGGCTATCCATGATGCTCAGCAGCTCGTTCAGCTTGAGTACGCCGCAGGTGAGCGCGCCCAGCGCTTCGTCAAGTATCAACAGATCCACATGATCGAGCCAAGTCTCAATAAGGCGAAGCGCTTCGCAAGCGTTCTCGCGAAGCGCTGCCTTTTCCTCGTCGTTCATCATATGAAAGAACTTCGTGCTCTCAGACGCGCGCACCAGCTCAATGCCGAGCTTATCCAGCGAAGCCAGCTCACCCGTATCGCGGCCCTTCATAAACTGCACGATCCTGACGGCTAAGCCCTGCCCCGCCGCACGCATCGCCAGCCCCATTGCCGCCGTGGTTTTGCCCTTGCCGTTGCCCGTATACACCTGCACACACGATTTTTCCATACCGCCGCTCCTTACCTGATTGCTCCGACGATCAAATATGTCAAGGTTGGAGCAATGTACGTCGACCGGACAAACACTTTTATTCTATTCAATCGATATGTTTGTCCGTCTCCGTAATAGTATAAAGATACCACAGGCCGCTTGGCAGAATCAACCGGCTCGATCTATTCCGTAGCTTTTGCTTTATGATCTGTGCTATAATGATGCGCAGGAAAGGACGAATTCTATGGCACTCTCATTAACCCCGCTTTTTTCCGGTTCATCCGGCAACGCGATACTCATAAGCTCGGGCACCACGCGCATACTCGTTGACGCGGGTGTCTCCGGACGCCGCCTCGAAGAGGCACTGCGCAGCGTCGATCAGGATGCCCGCGATTTGCAGGGCATACTCATCACGCATGAGCATTCCGACCACATTCAGGGGGCGGGTATTCTCTCACGCAAACACAATATCCCCGTTTACGCCACCGCGCCCACCTGGGAGGCCTGCGCAGACAAGCTCGGCAATGTCCAAAGCCGTCTCACGCGCGTGATCAGCAAATCGGGGTTTTATATCGACGATCTGTTCATCGAACCGTATGACATTCCGCACGACGCCGCTGACCCCGTGGGCTACTGCATATGCGCCGGTGCGCGCAAGGTCGCCGTCGCGACCGATCTTGGCTACTTTCCCAAAACGGTGGAAATGAAGCTTCAATCGTGCGATCTCGTGCTGCTCGAATCCAACCACGATGTGACCATGCTGCATACGGGCCGGTATCCGCGTGCGCTCAAGGAGCGCATCAAATCACGCCGCGGGCATCTTTCCAACGACGATGCCGCCGACGCCGCTGTGCGTCTCGCTTGCGCGGGTGTTTCATCGATACTGCTTGGGCATTTGAGCCGCGAAAACAACTCGGAACAGCTGGCCTTTCGCACTGTGACAGACGCGCTGATCGCCCAGGGGCTCACGCCCGGGCACGATTTGAACTTAGGCCTTGCCTTCCGGGACAGGGTTACGGGCGTATTTCATGTGAAATAATGAAGGAAGATTCATGTCCAACCTAACCATCGTCTGTATCGGAAAACTTAAAGAAAAGTACTGGAAGGACGCACAGGCCGAATATGAAAAGCGCCTGTCCGCGTTCTGCCGTGTTTCCATCGCTGAAAAGAGTGAAGCGCCACTGCCAAAGGACGCTTCCATTGCGCTGGTTCAAAAAGCGCAGGAGCAGGAAGGGCAGGCGCTGCTCAGCGCAGCAAAGGGCACGCTCATCGCGCTGTCTCCCGAGGGCGAACAGATGGATTCGCAACGTTTTTCGGCGCTGGTCAAAAAGCTTTCCGATGCGGGAGATTTAACTTTTGCTATCGGCGGCTCATACGGGCTTTCGGACGCGGTCAAAAAAAGCGCCGATCATATTATCTCGTTTTCAGACCTCACATTACCGCACCAGCTGTTCCGCATTGTTCTTCTGGAGCAAATCTACCGCGGTTTCATGATCGCCGCGGGACGCACTTACCATAAATAATCCCCCACTCTGCTCGACAAATATCGCGCAGCTTATCCCTTTTTAACTATTTATGTCGTTTATTAGGAACTATTGCCACATGTGAAGGACTATTCTTAAATATGCCGAATTCTGCATTAAACAAACCCGAAATAGTGAAAAGAAACGGGAAAGTATTTTGGTTTATATTTTTTACGCTTATGCGTCATTGTAAAGGAGTGTTTTAATATTGTTACGCTTTCAAAAGCCCACCGCTGAGCCAGCGCGCAAATTCAGCATGGATAAAAGTCAGAACAATGCGCTCGAAATTATTCCGGTGGATTATATCCGTCCCAATCCCTATCAGCCGCGGCGGGTATTCACCGAAGAAAGCTTGTCAGAGCTTTCTCAGTCTATTAAGCAGTACGGGCTGCTTCAGCCAATCACTGTTCGAAAACTCAATCACAGCTATTATGAAATCATCGCCGGGGAGCGCCGTTGGCGAGCAGTATGCAAAGCCGGTTTTACACACATCAAGGCTTTCGTACAGCCTGCCATCGACGAAGACAGCGCCATGATTGCGCTGATTGAAAATCTCCAGCGCGAGAATCTGCATTTTTTTGAAGAGGCGGAGGCTTACTTAAGCCTCATGAAGGAGCATGGGCTCACGCAGGAAGAGCTGGCGCGGCGCCTTGGCAAGAACCAGAGCACTGTTGCCAACAAAATGCGCATATTAAAGCTGCCCCCCAGCGTCAAGGAAATGATCACAACGTACAAGCTCACAGAGCGCCATGCGCGCGCCCTGCTGCGGCTGCATAATGAAGATGCTCAGGTTCGTCTGATTAAGGATATCACACAGAAAAACCTATCGGTCAAAATGACCGAGGAGGTCGTGGAAAAAATGCTTTCCAAGCTGTACGGCGAGGTTCCTGCAGACATAAACGGACAGCATGTTGTCTGCATCATGCGGGACTACCGTATCTACATCAACACGATCAAAAAGGCGCTGACCCGAATTAAAAAATCGGGTGTGAAGGTCAGCTACAGCGCGTTGGAAAGCAAAGACAAAGTCTCTATCACGATAGAGCTTGTCAAATAGTTTGCAACGTAAAAAACGTTTGTAACCCCAAACTTGTCCCCAATACCCCTACTATTGGCGGAACGTCAGGTAAAAACCCTGCCGTTTCCGCCCATTTTTTTGTCACACAACGTAAATATACCATGATTGTATATTCATCACTTTTGGAGTATGATGGCTAAGATGAATAAAAAAGACTCGTGCAATTGGTATAAGCTGGACAATGCTGCCAAGCTTTATCCGGCCATAAGAAGCCGTAAATGGACGGCTATCTATCGTGTATCGGTTAAGCTTTATGAGCCGGTCGACAAAGCACTTCTTCAGACAGCGCTCGAGCTGATACTGGATCGTATGGGCGTGTTTTCATGTCGGCTAAAGGCGGGGCTTTTTTGGTATTATTTTGACAAAAACTTAAAGCAGCCCAAGGTGATGAGCGACGCCGTCAACCCATGCATCAGGCTTTTTACGAAAGAAAGCGACGGCTATCTCTGGCGCGTTCGCACCCACAGCACCCGCATCTCTCTGGAGGTTTTCCATTCTGTATCCGACGGTTTTGGCGGCATCACCTTTTTGAAGACGCTTGTTGCCGAATATCTAAAGCTTAAAGGCGTTAGCGTCCCGCCCACACATGGCGTTCTTAACCCGGATGAAGGTCCTTCAGAGGACGAGTTTGAAGATGCATTCTTAAAGCATTACAATAAAAAAGCCGTTCGATCATGGAAAGAAACACGTGCTTATCAAATCAAAGGAACAAAGGAACCGACGCATACGCTCAATATCATACGGGGCATTGTGTCGGTTAAAGAGATGAAGGCGGCGGCAAAGCGCTTTAACGTCTCATTGACAGAGTTCCTCGTCGGCACCTATTTATACGCACTTTATTGTATACAAAAAAGAGAGAATCCACGAAAAATACTGCCGATAAAGGTTTCCGTGCCGGTGAATCTTCGGGGTTTCTTTAAATCCAACACACTGCGTAACTTTTCATCGTATGTCAATCCTGAAATCAACGCCAATTTGGGCGCTTATACATATGAAGAGGTCCTGAGCGTGGTTCATCACTACCTGCGTTCCGAGCTCACTAAAAAGAATCTGACTGCAAAGATGTCCAAAAACGTGAAAGCGGAAAAAAGCATATTCGTGCGAATGATGCCGCTTTTGATAAAAAACATCGTGATCCGAATGATCTTCAACATGGCTGGTGAAAGCCGCGTCACGACCGCATTCTCAAACATCGGTGTGATTGACATGCCCGAAGAGATGTCCGCCCATGTGGATCGGTTCGATGTGATGCTGGGCGCTTTGCGCTACAACAGCGTCAATTGCGCGGCTTGTGCATTTGGCGATATGCTGACCATATGTTTTTCCAGCACAATCAAAGAACCGCATGTGGAAAAAGAATTCTTTACGTTTCTTGTTAAAATGGGCGTGCATGTGAAGATTGAAAGCAATCGGGAGGATATATAATGTCATACTGTGTGAATTGCGGGGTTGATCTGGAGAAAAGCAGAAAGAAATGTCCTCTTTGTAATGTTCCCGTTATCAACCCCTATGATAACGACAATACGCCAATTGAGCTGACGTTTGCTGATAACAGGGATGAGCATAAAAAGGCCGAACACGGGTTTTGGATCAAATTTAACTCCATACTTGCTGCTGTGCCTATTGCGATTTCACTGCTCTGCAATTTGCTTTATGACAAGAAGATCACCTGGTCTTTGTTTGTCATGGCGGGTGTTTTTATCACTTGGTCTTTATGCAGCTCACCGTTCTTTTTCAAAAAACCCGATTACAAAAAGATTTTTGTCACCGATTTTGCGGGCATTGTGATCGGGCTCGGTTCCATTAACCTTGTCCTGCAGCAAAAAGCATGGTTTGTATATATCGCTCTGCCTATCGCGCTGTATACCCTTTTGTTTTGGCTGGCGGCTATTTTTCTAATTCATAAAGGTTTTTTAGGCGGTCTGCTGCGCATTGTGGCCACAGTTTTTGCTTTCCTGACTGTTCTTATGCTGCTCATTGAAACGCTGACCGATCTTTATGCAACCGGTACGGTCACGCTCGTCTGGTCATGGTTTACGGCGGCCTCCGGGCTTTCCACCGTGGCTTTGATGATTCTTCTTGACTCAAACAAAGCCGTCAAGCAAGAGCTTGCAAAACGGCTTCACTTCTAAATCGATTTTTTAATTATTCACAAAAGTCATTGAAGTCGTCGACCTCGGTCATCTTTTCTCGGTGGATGTCCGCGCCGATCGATTTTAATTTGCTCTCGATATGATCGTATCCCCTGTCGATATACTGAACGCCGGTGATCTCGGTCTCGCCGTCTGCCATGAGCCCCGCCACGATCAACGCCGCTCCGGCCCTTAGGTCTGTGGCGCGCACCGGTGCGCCCGTCAGGCGCTCGACGCCCTCCACCACACACACGCGTCCGTCTATGGATACCTTGGCCCCCATGCGCCGTATTTCGTTGATATGCTTAAAACGTGATTCGAATATGCTCTCGACGATGATGCTGGCCCCGTCCGCCGTGCTTAACAGCACCGTGGCGGGCTGCTGAAGATCGGTGGGAAAACCGGGGTAAGGCAGCGTTTTGATATTTACATGTTTGGGGGTTCGCGTGCACGTGACGCGCAGCGTGTCGTCCCCTTCCTCCACGGTAACGCCCATTTCAATGAGTTTGGCTGACAGCGCCTCCATATGCGTGGGGATCACGTTCGTGATGGTTAAGTCTCCGCGCGTCGCCGCTGCCGCAATCATCAGCGTGCCGGTCTCTATCTGATCGGGTATGATCGAGTAGCTGCAGCCATGCAGCTTGTCCACACCCACAACGCGTACGATATCTGTGCCCGCGCCTTTCACCTTGGCGCCCATGCGGTTCAAAAAGTTCGCCACGTCAACAACATGCGGTTCCTTGGCCGCATTGACAATCGTCGTTTTGCCCTTTGCGAGCACTGCCGCGAGCATGATGTTGATTGTCGCGCCGACAGAAACCACATCGAGATAAATATCGGTACCCACAAGGCCGTTCGGCGCCTGTGCTTTGAGTATGCCGTATTCCGTTTTAACGACAGCGCCAAGCGCTTCCATGCCTTTGATATGCTGGTCAATCGGACGAAGCCCGATGGCACAGCCGCCCGGCAAAGACACCTCGGCCTTGCCAAAGCGCCCCAAAAGCGCCCCCATAAAATAATAAGACGCACGCATCATTTTGACGGCGTCGTTGTCGATGACATGTTTGTTAATGCCGCTTGTATCTACGGTAATTTTGGTTTTATCAAGAGTGGTGCCAGCGCCCATCCAGCAAAGCAGATGGTCGAGCAGACGGACGTCGTCGATGTTGGGCAGATTGTCAATCTCGCACGTGCCTTCACAAAGAATCGTAGCGGGGAGTATCGCCACAGCTGCATTTTTCGCGCCACTGACGCTCACTGTCCCTTTAAGCGGTTTCCCGCCCCTTATCACAAGCTTTTGCTTCATATTGCTACGTGCAAAAATGCACAATCCTCCATCATGTTGTGTTTAATCACATAGCTGAGTATAACAGGTTATCCCGGGTGTATCAATATAAAAAAATGGTGCGTATGATGCAAAAAATGGCGTATCTCTAGGCACTGACGATGGCTCCCTCATGTCAAACCCTCCTTTCCATCATAGACGCATAATAGGCGTATACTTTTTTTGAATCCATAAGTGCTTTAAAACTAGCCGCATTAATGATATAATCATTTAGCTATTTACATCGAGGAGAGGAAAATCGCTGTGTATAAAATTCTTAAAAAGCAAACCCTGAGCGAGCAGGTTAAGCTCATGGTCATCGATGCGCCGCTGGTTGCCAAAAAAGCGCAGCCCGGTCAGTTTATCATACTGCGCACCAACGAGCAGGGCGAACGCATTCCGCTGACCATTGCCGATTACGATGCCGAAGCGGGCACTGTAACAATCATATTCCAAGAGGTCGGCAAAACGACAATTCATCTTGGTACGCTGAATGAAGGTGACAGTCTTCTTGATTTCGTCGGCCCTCTTGGCAAGCCATCTCACTTCGACAGCAGCATTAAAAAAGCGGCTGTCATCGGCGGCGGTCTTGGGACAGCCATTGCGTATCCGCAAGCCAAAAAGCTGCACTCTTTGGGTGTGAACGTCACCAGCATCACAGGCTTTCGCACGAAGGATCTGGTACTGTTGGAAAAGGAAATCGGCGCGGTGTCCGACAAGCTTCTCGTCATGACAGACGACGGCAGCAACGGCCAAAAGGGCTTTGTGACAGATGCGCTCAAAGCCGAAATTGAAGCGGGCGAAAAGTTTGATCTGGTTATCGCAATCGGCCCGCTGATCATGATGAAATTCGTTTGCAAGCTCACCAAGGAATACGGCATCAAGACGATCATCAGCATGAATCCGATTATGATCGACGGCACGGGTATGTGCGGCGGCTGCCGCGTCACCGTGGGCGGCAAAACGCAATTTGCTTGTGTGGACGGGCCCGATTTTGACGGCCACGAGGTGGATTTTGACGAAGCCATGCGCCGTCAGAATATGTATAAATCACAGCAGGAAGACTCCTGCAACCTGTTCAAGGAGGTAGAGTAATGCCCAAACGCAATATGGATCCGAAAAAGACAGCAATGCCTGAACAGGATGCCAAGGAAAGAGCACGCAACTTCACCGAAGTTGCGCTCGGATATACCGAAGAGATGGCGAAGAACGAGGCGCAACGCTGCCTTCAGTGTAAAAACATGCCCTGCGTAGCAGGCTGCCCCGTCAACGTGCAGATTCCGGAGTTTATCGCACTGACTGCCGAAGGCAAGTATATTGAGGCGTATGATAAAATCCGCGAGACCAACGGCCTTCCCGCGATCTGCGGCAGGGTGTGTCCGCAGGAGACGCAGTGCGAGGAGCTCTGCGTGCGCGGCATCAAGGGCGAACCCGTCGGCATCGGGCGGCTTGAACGCTTCGTGGCCGATTATGCCATCGCGCATGAAGCGCCGCCGACCGAGTGCAAACCGGCCGTCGGCAAAAAGGCCGCCATTATCGGCTCCGGCCCCGCCGGCTTAACCTGCGCTGCCGACCTTGCCAAAATGGGCGTAGAGGTCACGATATTCGAAGCCTTCCATATGCCGGGCGGCGTGCTGGTGTACGGAATTCCCGAATTCCGTCTGCCAAAAAGCCTGGTTCAAAAGGAAATTGACGCGCTCAAATGCTTGGGCGTCAAAATTGATACCAACATGGTCATGGGTCGTGTGCTCACCATCGACGATTTAAAGGAGATGGGCTTTGAGACGATATTCATCGGCACAGGCGCGGGGTTGCCTAAGTTCATGGAGATACCCGGTGAGAACTTGAACGGCGTTTATTCCGCAAACGAGTTTTTGACACGCATCAATCTCATGAAGGGTTACAAGTTCCCCGAATACGACACCCCCGTGGTGCGGCACAAAAAGCTCGCCGTCATTGGCGGCGGCAATGTCGCGATGGACGCGGCGCGATGCGCCAAGCGTCTTGGCGCAGAAGAAGTTTATGTCGTCTACCGCCGCAGCGAGGCTGAAATGCCCGCAAGAAACGAGGAGATTCACCATGCCAAAGAAGAGGGCGTGATATTCCAATTCCTCGTGAATCCCACCGATATACTCGGCACAGACGATGGCTATGTGCGCGGCATGCGGCTGCAGAAGATGGCGCTTGGCGAGCCCGACAGCTCAGGACGCCGCCGTCCCGTCCCCGTCGAAGGCTCGGAATACGAAATCGAGCTGGATGCGGTTGTGGTGGCCATCGGCCAAAGCCCCAATCCGCTGATGCGCGAAGCCACACCCGGCCTTAAAACGCAGCGCTGGGGCGGCATCATCGCGGATGAGGAAACGGGTGCGACCTCCATTGAAGGCGTATACGCGGGCGGCGATGCCGTATCGGGCGCGGCCACTGTCATTCTCGCAATGGGTGCTGGCAAAGCGGCTGCCAAAGCGATGTATGATTATATGTACAGCAAATAGAATTTGTGATATGGAGCCGGAAGTTTGCAGCTTCTGGCTCTTTTTTATTTGCCGCGGCTTGCCACATAGCATATAATGGTATATAGTTTGTATACCATCCAATACTCAAAGAGGTGAAACTATAATGTTCGAGAATGTGATGCCGATCATTTTTCACATCATCAATATCATACTTTGGGGTACGATTATCTTTTTTATCTATCTTGCTTACCGCTTCCTTCAAAGAAAATTAAGCAAGTAACCTCATCATACTCGCAAAAGAAAATTAAGGAGTCTCACAATGGTTGAATCCGCTTCCATCGCCGCCATAATTGTCGATATCATTATTTGCATCGGGCTGCCGATCGGATGCCTGATTGTCTTGCTCGTCAAGCGCCAGCGTCCTCTCGTCCCCTTCTTTGCCGGGCTTGCCGTTTACATTGTCTTTCAGCTTTTTCTGCGCGTAACGGTGATCGGCGTGCTCGCGCCGACAGACTGGTACACAGACATGCAAAAAAGCCCTTGGCTAAATGGGCTTTTCGTGGGTATCACAGCCGGTCTCTTCGCGGAGCTCGGTCGTTTTGCCGGTATCAAGCTGCTGCTCAAAAACAAAAACAGGTGGGTCGATGGTGTATCGCTTGGCACAGGATATGCGGGGTTTGAGTCTATCGCCATCGGCGGGCTAAACTATATCAGCAGCCTTGTGCTGGCCAACATGATCAACAGCGGCCAGGTGTCTCAGATCGCCGATGTGTCCGGTTCTGAGGCCGTCAATCAGGTGGTAACCAGCCTCACAACCACACCGTCAATTGATATATTTTTCGGTGGTTTAGAGCGCATCTTCGTTTTCGCCATACATATCGCGCTCTCGCTGCTTGTGCTTCTCGCTGTCAGAGAACGCAAGCTGATCTATCTTGGTGCTGCCATACTCGCCCACCTTTTCATAGACGGAATACCTGAAGCTGTCGCCTTCTCAAGTCTGCATTACATCGTCTATATCGGCGTTCTGGCGGCGCTCTCAGTCGTGTTCATCGTGATGTCAAGAAAGAAGTTTTCACCGCCCGACCAAGCCACTGCCAGCAAAGCCGAATAGACAAAGCAGATGAGAGCCCCCTTCTTTTAAGCGTTGTTCATGGGATGCTTCGCAAGCTCAGCATGACATCCACTTCGCACATTACCGTGATAAAGAAAAGCCCTCAATCAGCATGTGAAATGCTGATTGAGGGCTTCTTTGTGTCTTAACTTATTTGATTGTGATGAAGAATATGTGGTCGCTTCTTGAGCCTACAACGATTGTGTTTCCATAAACAGCAGGTGTGGCTTCAAAGTTGTTGCTGTCTTCCACGCCCAGCTCTTCGTTCACGTTGATTTTATCCACCTCCGTGCATGTATCGCCGTCAGCACGAAGCAGCGCCACCGTGCCGCCGATTTCACACTGCACAATATAGGCAACCGCTCTTCCCTGTTCATCCGTTTTGTCGGAATAGACAGCAACGGGTGACGAGCACGACCAGCCCGATACGCCCATATCATATTCCCACACGATGTCGCTCGACTGCGTGTCAATTGCCACGAGCTTGCTGGTATTGGAGCCGGAAGTGACAGCCTGCGTGACGTTATAGACCACAAGCCCCTCCAGCGTCGTGCCCTCCTTGCCGAGCACCGGCGATGCCAGTATGCCGCCATCCACGCTGCCGGAATGAACGGTGAATTCCTGCTCCCAAAGTATCTCACCCGTCATGCCGTCAATCTTGCGCGCGTAAGCGGGGCCGGAGCTTCCGAGAGGCCTCACAAGCTCGTCATACTCGCAACCCGTGTAAAGGTAAAAGGTGTTGTTTTCGGGGTCTTCCTCAAGCGGCATACTCACATCGCTGTCGTCGTCTAAGTCGTTCGCGTACACGAGCGACATGGTGTTAAGATCGATGCATTGCAGCATACCCGCGTTATCGGTGAACATCAGATAGTTGCGCCATGCCACCGCGGAATTCTCAATACCCCAGCGTCCGCCGGCGCCCTCATCTGCGGATTTGTTGCGCGTTGAGGTATAGCGGTATTTGACCTTGACGGGATCATAGTCCATCGTGACCACTCCCGTTTCGGCGTTATAGCTTGAATTCAGATGCATTGTATAGATAATGCCGTTTTCACCCGGCCAAATCAGCGTATCCGTTTCCGCATGGATCAATGGGCTGGAGTCGTAAGCTTGCCAGCCGCGGTAGGCAAACGGGTCTTTGCTGGAAGCCCCGGCTTCCATGAGTTTTTTGCCATCAATAAGACTGAATGCGCGCATATACATGTCACTCGCACCATTGGCATCGCCGTCAGACTGAAGACCCTGCCCCACATAAATAATGGGATAGCCGCGCGGATCCAAAGCCGCCGTGCCTTTGGTGGGTGCGCCGATTTCAATATAATCTCGCGTTTTCTCGCCCGTTGCCAGATCCATAAAGTAAATGCGGCCGTCCAGCGAGCTGATGATGACTTCCACGAAATCTTCCTGGTTGCGGTATTGCTCGTAGAGCGAGGTCATCTTTGAGCGCAGGTCTGTTGGCCACTTCACGATAAGCGGCTGGCCGGTCCAACCGGAGCCGCCCCAGCGGCCAATTCGGGTTGTGTCCTTTGTCCGCGTCAGCTCAAGCTTCTCTTCGCTGATTGTGGCTGTGCCCCAGCTTGAGATATTGCGGTAGTTGTTGCCGCGAAAGCCGATTAACCCTTCAAGAGCGGTATATTCATCGCCCGAGCCAAAGGTGACCGATTCACTGCGCTGATAGGTATTTGTTTCCGTACCGTTATCCATGACACCGGTCTCGAAGCCGAATTTCGACGGGTCTGTGTTTTCCGTGGCATGCGGCACAGCTTCCGCCGCGATAGACGGTGCCGGAGTCGGCGTCGGCTCAAGTGTATCAGAGGGAAGCACGGCTGTGCCGTCAGGCGGTGTCATTTCCACCGTCTCACTTGGGGGCAGCGGATTGCCCGGCTTACCGTTTAGCGCTGTGACGATCAAATATATGCCTGCCGCAAGCGCGACGATCAGAACTCCCAATATCACAAAGAACTTTGGGCTTGTTTTTCTTTTGCTTCGTCCTCTCGCGTAGTATCTTCTTTTCATATTCAAGCCTTTCTCATTTGTTTTGCATCACTGATTATAATGCCTCCGACGGTCAAATATATCACGGTTGGAGCATTGCACGCCGGCTTGACATACACACTCAGTTGATATGTTTGTCCATCTTCGCAATAGATTATAGTATAAAAGACCCAGAAAAGACAACAAAGACATCAAACTTTCACATTTTCGTTACGAAAGGAAGTCGGCTTCTCACGTCATTTCCCTTGAGGCAGCTAATAAATACAAAAAGTCCTCAGCAGAATATACCCGCCGAGGACTTTATCATTGATTCAATATCAGCCGATCGTGACAAAGAAAATGTGCTTGTTTCTTGAGCCAACAACGATGGTGTTTCCGTACACCGCAGGTGTGGCTTCAAAATTGTCATACTCGCCCACATTGAGCTTGGCAACCTCCGTGCCCGTCGCACCGTCAAGCAGCACCACATCGCCAGCCTTATCGCATTGCACGATATACCCCTTGCCGTCCGATGTATATACCGGAACCGGCGACGAAGGCGACCAACCGTCTACACCCATATCGTAAGACCAGACTTCCTTGCCGTCCTCCTTATTGAGCGCAACAACGCGGCTCGTGGTGGTATCGCCTTTGACCTCCACCGAAACGTTGTAAATGATGAGTCCCTCCATGGTGGTGCCTGCCTGTCCAAGCACCGGGGACGCTAGTATGCCGCCGTCCACGTCTCCGTTTGACTGCACGGTATACGGAATCTCCCATACCACCTCACCCGTGAGGCCGTTGATCTTGCGCGCGTAGGCCGTGCCCGTATAGGCCGGGCCGGTTTGTTCAGACGGGCGCACAAGCTCGTCGTACTCACAGCCCGTGTATAGATAGATCGTGCCATTCTCCGTCGCTTCCTCGAGCACCATGCTCACGTCGCTGTCGTCTGTCAGATCGTTGGCGTAAACAGGCTGCATCGTGTTCAAATCCACGCATTGCAGAATACCGACATTGTCCGTGAACATGATATAGTTGCGCCAGGCGACCGGAGAATTCTCGATGCCCCATCGTCCGCCTGCACCTTCATCTGACGATTGGTTGCGCGGCGTTGTGTAGCGGTATTTGACCTTCTTGGGGTCCATATCCATCGTGAGCGCGCCCGTCTCCTCGTTGTAATTCGTGTTTAAATCGCAGACGTAGAGCACACCGTTTTCACCTGGGTAAATCAACGTGTCCGTGCCGCCGTGGATAAGCGGGCTTGCGTCGTAAGCCTGCCAGTTGGTGCGATACGCAAACGAGTCTTGTTTGGGCGCACCAACTTTCATCTTGACCTCGCCGTCAATCAGGCTAAACGCACGAAAATAGATTTCGTCGCTGTCGTTCATATTATCGACTTCCTGAAGTCCTTGTCCCACGTAAATTATGGGATAGCCGCGCGGGTCAAGACTTGGCGTGCCCTTCACCGGGCCGCCTGTCCATATGGGGTTACGGGTCTTGTCGCCCGTTTCCAAGTCCATAAAATAGATATATCCGCTCAACGTCGCATAAATGACCTCGACAAAATCCTCTTTGCCGCGGAACTCTTCTTTGAGCGTCGTCATGAGCGCACGCGTTTCATCCGGCCACTTCACGATCAGCGGCTGCCCTGTCCAGCCAGCGCCGCCCCATCCTGTGTCCTTGGTGGTTCTCAGCGTCAGCGTCTCGTCAACAATTTCAGCGGCGCCCCAGCTTGCCGCGTCACGGTAGTTGTTGCCGCGAAAACCGATGATGCCTTCAAGAGCCGTATATTCATCACCCGAGCCGAACGAAATGGGCTGGGTGCGCTGATATGTATCCTGCTCTTCGCCATCGACCATCAGCTCTGTTGTGAGCTGAATATCCGAAGGGTTCGTCCCCTCAGTGGGCTGCGGCACGAGGTCGGCCGCAAAAGTCGTCATCGGCGTGGGTGTGGGCGGCTCTGTTTGCGAGGGCAGCGCCACGGACCCGTCTGGCGCGGTCATATCAACGGTATCGCTGGGTGACTGCGGATTGCCTGTCTCCTTGGTGGTGCCTGTTACAATCAAATATATGCCTGCGCCAAGCGCAACAACAAGCAAACTGACAATTATATAAAAGCGTATTTTCGCCTTTCGTCTGTGTCTGCGTCTCCTCGCGTAGTAATTCTTCTTCATAACCTGACCTTTCGCATTTGTATTCCGTCCACCACGCAACCACCATTATACTATATTGTGCCGCAAAATCAAAATCGGCCAATGTGACATACGAAAGCTTACTGCTCTGCGTCCTCATTATTTTCGCTCTGCTGCGCTTGATAGAAGGCCTTTTGAGTGGTATATGGCTCAAATAAAGCCTCCGAAGATACTCAATTTGCTTCAGAATAACATACCGAGTCAAATAAAACCATATTTGATTATACCGCTCCTGAACAAAATAGAATAGCTGGCAATCCGGCACTGTGATATAATACAATGCAAAAAATACAATCGGAGAATAATCATGATCGCAGAAGTGATATGCATCGGCACGGAAATACTGCTTGGCGATATCGTCAATACCAACAGCGCTTTCCTCGCGCGCGAGCTTGCGGCGCTTGGCATTGATATGTACCATCAGTCGGTGGTGGGAGACAACGCTCAGCGCCTTAAGGAAAGCCTTATCCTTGCGCTTAAACGCGCGGATGTGGTGATCACCACGGGCGGCCTTGGGCCCACTTATGACGACCTTACGAAGAAAACCGTCGCCGATTATTTTGGCATCGGTATGGAAATGCACGAACCCAGCGTGAAGAAAATAGAAACGCTGTTCGAAAGGCTTGGAAGGACGATGACACCCAACAATCTGCTTCAGGCTCAGGTGCCCCAAGGAAGCACCGTCTTTTTCAACGATACGGGTTTTGCGCCGGGAATCGCTGTGGAGCAGGACGGAAAAACGGTCATCATGATGCCGGGGCCGCCGTCGGAAATGCGCCCGATGTTTATGGATCGCATCTCCCTTTATCTTCAGCGCAAAACAGGCGGTATGATTCGCTCCAAAACGCTGTATATTTTCGGCATGGGTGAATCGCAGGTGGAGGATACGCTGCGTGAGCTCATGCTGGCCTCGATAAACCCCACCGTTGCGCCCTACGCCAAGCAGGGCGAGGTGCAGGTACGCGTCAGCGCCAAGGCGCAAAGCGAGCAGGAAGCCCAGGCACTGATTGACCCCGTTGTGGCACAGGTGAAGCGCATGCTTGGCGACGTCGTATATGGCGTGGATGTCGGCAGCTTGCAAAACGCGCTGGTACAAACTCTGACAGAGAAAAAGCTTATCGCGGCCACTGCGGAGAGCTGCACAGGCGGTCTTGTGTCCGCCGCCATCACAGATATTTCGGGGGCTTCCGCGGTTTTCGCGGGCGGCGTCTGCACATACACCAACGCGCTGAAAACAAAGCTTCTCGGTGTCAGCGAAGACACGCTGGCCACGGTCGGTGCCGTATCTGCCGAAACGGCGCAGCAGATGGCCAAGGGCGTCCGTACGCTGACTGGCGCGGATATCGGCGTCGGCATCACAGGCATCGCAGGGCCGGGCGGCGGCAGCGATGAAAAGCCCGTGGGTCTTGTGTATGTCGCCGTCAGCAGCGAGGCTCACAGCGAGGTGAAAAAGCTCATGCTTTCACGCGGGCACAAGGACGAGCGCGGTATAATCCGCAACGCTGCCACACTCAATGCGCTGTCAATGATGCTCAGCGCCGCTCAGAAAGCGTAAATTGTATCAAAACAAAGAAGGCATCGTCCGAATGGGATGATGCCTTTTGTTATGCCAAAATTACTGAATCCGATTATTCCTGTTTTGTGCCGCACTTGCCGCAAAATACTGCGTCTAAGGGAAGCTCAGTGCCGCAAGACCCACACTTCTTTGTTGTCGGGGCTGAAGGAACAGGTTCAGCAGGAACTACCGGAGCGGTCGGAGCTGCCGGAGCAGCCGGGGGTACCGGAGCTGCCGGAGGTACCGGCTGTTGCGGCGGTGCATACTGCGGCTGCGGTGCTGCGTATTGCGGCGGCTGCGGCGGCGCATATTGCGGTGCCGGCGTACCGCAAGCCGGGCAGAACCCCGACCCGAACGGCACAATATTGCCGCATCTTGGGCACGGCATACCGGCGGGTCTCGCGGCGGCCGAGGCAGCCCGCATAGATTTAAACTTTTCAGCCTTGATAAATACGATCGTCGCGATGGCGCCGAATATCAGAAAGAATATGAAAGGCGTAAAGGAAAAGACCCCGCCCACGACATATCCGAAATAAGATCTTCCAATCAAGCTGATGATCCATCCGACAAGGCTTCCAAGTGATATGACGCCGCTTGATATCGCAATGGTCATGACGTCTTCTTTTATCACAGAGAGCAGCAAGCCCGCCCATATCAGTATGCTGCCAATGCATACAAGCGCGTCATAAACGGCCAGAACAAACAACCCGAGCAGATAGAAAAGGCCGCCTGCGGCGAATATGAAAATGGAAGCGGTGAGCAGAAACTTTAGGAACGCCACACTTTGAAAATAGTTTTTCGTTGCGGCAATAAAGCTTTTGTACGGAGACATGGGGTGCCCTCCTTGAATATGATATTTGTGATACCTATATGAAATATATTACATCAACTCTGGTGATATTCGCAAGTGTCTTTATCAATTTTCATTGATCTATTCACAAATATTCACTATTTCTTCTAAACGCCTTATGACATATAAAAAACGGCTGGCTCTGCCCTGTTCATAAAGCTCAGCTCCAAATTTATATTCCTTTAACCGCCGCTCAAAAATATCCCCTATTTTCTGAGCCGAGAACCTCTCTTTGAATTTTGGCAGCAGAGCAAGGCCTCTTTGGTATAACTGATATTCACATTCACTGTAATCAACAGCTTCATATTTTAGGCCAAGACTGTTTAAGACCTGCGCAAGCCGGGTATTGTCTTTTTGCAGCAAATCCTTGTTTTCTGTTTCTTCAAAGAGATACTCAGAATAATAAAGGCAGACTGTTTTCACATCACTGCCCATAATACGTTTAATCAGCTGCTCCATGTCCTTGCTGAAATAGAGACTGTCAACAAAAATAATTGTTTCCGCTTTGACATTCTCGCCAGAAACCATATCCATATCTATCTGACTGTATGTAATCAACGGACTGATTCTGTCAACAATTTCTTTGCTGATTTGATCCACGCCATATCCTATAAAGCCAAATGTCTTAACAATGTGGTTTAGAATGCTTCCCGTTCCACAGCCCATATCCAGTATTATATTGCCAGCCAAATGCGATAACAAACGGAACAAATCGTCAAGCTGACGTTTGTCCATCATGTTAAAGAGGTAGAGACGGTATCCGTAAAGCTCTTCGCAAAAGTCGAGATAAGCGCTGCTCTGTGTGCATCGGCCAATCAGCTTGTCAAATTCCTCTCTTATCTTATCTTCACGGATACGATCCGCTTCAGTCTTGCCTTTTTGTGTGAACGAATAGCTGCCCCCATTGGTTCGGTTGACATATCCGTTTTGCTCAAGCCGATCAAGAGCGCTTTTTGCATCGGCTCCGTTGGCTGCCCATTCAACATTTCTTCGTATTTCCTTGGCCGTCACAGTCTGAGCCCTGTCAAGAAGACCATTCATGATATGAAGCACTGTCTCACAATTCCGATTCATTATTTCACCACCTTTTATTAACCATCTGTAATTATTTCTGCACAGACTGCATTCTTCCCTGCATTTTGCATTTTCACGTATGAAAACCATCCCATCAAGCATAATAGTAAACAGACCTTTTGGGAGGGATTCCTATGAGCGAAGAAAATCAGCCGCTATCGAAGGAGCAGCAGCTTGCATCCATATTGCAAGACCTTGAACATATAAGAGACATGCTGACTGAGGTCAACACGCAGTTTGGTTACCTCTCGCGTTACCGCGCCATAAGAGAAGAAATTGAAGAAGCGGGCTGGAGCGGCATCTGCGCCAAATACCATCCGGATATCAACATGGACGAACCCGCCGCCCTCGAGCTGTTTGAGCTGTACAGATACATCTACGATACGATGCAGGGTGAATAATCGAGAAGCGTTCGTTGAGCCAAAGCCCCTTTGCATTCAATTTCTTTCTCCCAACAATAAACGGCACGCGATGTTTTTGCCCAAAAAATCAAAGTTCGCGCCGATCCTTCTTTTGACGAAATAAAAACGGCAATGCGTTATACACAGCCGCGCAAGCAGCCAACCCGGAAATACCAATCAGCGGATCCGCTAGTTCTGCCGAAGACAGCCAGCGCGCGGGCAGTATATGCGACACAGCCGCAAAAAGCCCGCTTGATGGCAGCGGCACCAGCATGGACGAGAACATCACGTTCGCGACGGTCACCAGACAGATGCTGAGCATCAGCGTCGTCTGATTGCGTATCAGCGCCAGCAGCGACGCGATGCCGCCGAACGAAAGCATATACAAAGCAAACATGATAAGCAGCGGCACGATCAGCTGCCCTTCCCCCGCCGTACCAAACGCGATGAGCGGCACTGCTGCACATGGCAGCATATAAACGGTGTCCGCGCAGCCCGTCGCAAGCCGAAAACGCGTGATGGAGAACGCGAGCGATGTCAGCCTGTCGGAAAAGTCCGCCCCTTTGCGCGTCATCGCAAGGCCGGTCAGCATAAAGAAGCTGGCCACACCGCACAGCAAATACAGCGACGAATACGCCGCGTCCAAAAGCGGCGTCACAGCGCCTGTCTCGCCCGCCGCGTTTTCGCGTACCAGTTTCAGAATCGGTTCCTCCGTGTCCACAATAGTGTCTTCAAACACGTTTTCATACAGCGTCTCGCCGCCCAAAGCGCGTGCTTCGTTGGCGCTGCTGCACGCAAGCCATAGGCGCAGTGCTTCGCTGCCCACGCTTTCGGATATCACGCCCGCCGCCGTGCTGTACGGCGAGCGCAGCAACTGCAGCACACCTTCAAAATTGCCGCTCTTTATCGCGTCCTCAAAGCCATCCTTAATCACGAATACGCCCTCCAGCCGTCCTGTTTGCAGGTTCGCGAGGAGCGTATCCTTATCATCCGGCATCACCCATACCACATCCAGCGCCTGTACGTTTTTGAGCAGAAGGTGTGAGAATTCCGTATCGTCTTCGTCAATCCAGCCGATGGGCACCGGTGCGTCGGGTATGATAAGGCCGAGAAACGGGCACACCGCCACACCAAGCGCCAGCAAAAAGAAGACGATGCCATACGCGCCCGTGCAGAGCGTCTTGAGGCGGTATTTGAACGTGTGCAAAAACAGCCTCATTGTGTCCTCCTTTGAAACCGGCGCAAAACAAACGGCAGCAGCACCGCCGTATAGACGGCAAGAATTCCGGCAAACAGATATAGTCCTTCGGCTCTATCGTTAAACAGTCCCGCGATATTCAGCATGAGCGCCGCCGAAAGCGGCGTATAATATGACACCTCGCGTACGATGGCGGGCATATACGCGGATGGCACGAACAGCCCGCCCAGCAGAGCAAGCGCAAGCGCGCTCAAAAAAGCGGCGCGTACCGCAAAGGCCGCCGTTTTGGACAACAGGCCTGTAAGCATCATGCCAAGACTCACAAAAAGGCAGAGCAGCACGCCGCCAATAATGATTGCTGGAAAATGACCTGTGAATACGGTACCGCCCGCAATCAGCCCCATCGCCAAAGCCAGCACGGCAAATTGAAGCAGCAAAAAGAGGCTGCCCGCGAGCCAGCGTGACATCACGCACGCAAACGGGGTATGTCCCGAAAGCAGCTGACGGTGAATCAGTCCCGTTTCGCCATCGTCTGCGGTCATTCGCGCTATGGGCAGGCCTCCCAGCGCCACAAAGAGCACAAGAAAGCTTACCGCGTAATACTCGATGGGTAATGCACTGCCCAGCGGCGACGTGATGTCGGTGTCTTCATACAGCGCCGAGCGCGCGAGTATGCTGCCAAAATAGGCCATTCTCATGCGGCTGCTGGCATCCGATGCAGCGGCCTTGTCCACGCCTGCATTTAAGCTGTTTTGATAGAGCATGTTGATCGCGTGCTGCGCGTTGCTCACAAGCGATATGCCCGAATCCAGCGTCTCGTAAAGCAGCGCGTCTTCCAGCGGCATTTTGGGATTGCCGTAATAGGAGATGGCGCTCCGTCCGTTATGATACAGCGTGTCCTGCATGTTCGCGGGGATATGGACAAACGCCGCCGCTCCGTCCTCAACAGCCCGGTGCCCTTCAGCTTCGCTCTGCACAAATTCGACACCGATCAGAGCGCCCAGCGAGCGGCTTTCTATAAGCCCGCTTAGTATTGATTCCGTAAGTGGATCTTCATCCTCGTTAAAAACCGCCACAGTGAAATTCTCCGCGCGCACATCCGCATAAAAATAAGGTGCCACCGCAAAGGAGATAATCAGCACAAGCAGCAGCGGCGCACCCACCGCGAAGAAAAATGCTGTTTTATTATTCAGGAGCCTTTTTAAATCCACCGCAAAGAGCTTATTCATTCGTACCTATCAGCCTTATTCTGTTTTCTTCCAACTTGAAATATTTTCCCAATGACGGCTGTCTTCGAGCATGCCAAGACCGTTGCCAAGGCTAACGCGCGCATCAATCACAGCGTGCACCGTATCCTCTTGCTCTCTAAGCAGCTTGCCGATAGCATCAAGCTCGGCCTGAATGCGGTATGAGTCCTCCGTATATGGCTCGATCGCAAACGTGCCGCCAATGCTGATCGTTTCGCCGTCCGCGCTGTTCAGCACGGCACTAAGCACGCCCGTCTCGTCCTCAGAATTTAAACGATAATCCGCGTTGAACACCTTGTTACCGTTGATCAACAGCTCTACGCGCTCATAGCTCGTGGCGCCGTCAAACTCTGCCATCTGCGTAAAGTCATATTGCGCGTCTGTCGTCGTTACGGCAACCGCAAAGCCGATGGGCGTGTCGTCGCGGCGATACACCTTCCATGTCAGCGTGACATCTTTAAAATCCTCGTTTATTAGCTGCGTCAGAAATGAATCCAACGTCGTGCCCGGTGCGCTAAGCATCGCCGAAACGGCGATGGTCAGCTCCTGAGTCTGCTTGTAGAGCGCCTCATCCTGTTTAAGGCTCTCAGCAAACGCAAAAGCAGCCTGTGCCAGCTCTTTTTCGTCCAGTGTGGTGTGGATCAGCGTCACGTTGACGTCTTCGTTATCCACGGGGCTGTAAGCCCGCCCAAGCTGCAGCTCGGTGCACTCCTCGGGCACCGATTGCGCGAGAGCGTCGAACAGCTGTTCCAGCATCGCCGCATGCTCGGGCAAAGACGGCACAAACGCGTGAATACGATCCCCCAGCGGCATGTCGCCGGATACATCGCCGTTGGCGGGCAGTTCAGCCTCCGACGGCTCTCCTCCCGCCTGTTCAGTCACCACCCGGTCACCTGTGACCAAGGCCTTAAATATGTCCATACCAATCACATTGGCCTTAACGCCCAAATCACGTAAATCGTATTTAACATCAAGCTCGGCAGGCACGCTGGTCAACGGAATTCCCTGCGATTTTAGTCCCTCAGATTCGAGCGTCATCTGCGCGTTTATCTCAAAGGGTTCCTTCATAAGCCGCTGCGCGAGCGTACCGGCCGGCCCACGGGACTGAACTTCCCGATTTTTCGCATACTCACGGAAAAAATCGTATAGTGAGAACACCCCTTCGTTGCCTTCGCTTTGCGCAGGCGATAAAGAACCGTTGAATATCACAATGCCGACCACCGTCAGCGCGCACACCAGCAGCACCAGCGCCACGCCCATCCAGCGTCTGCCCTGCATAAGGCCTTTGGGCCTGGGTCTTTTGCCGTGCGGCCAAATCAGCCGCCGAATCGCGCCGCGCCGCCGCGCCACGCTCAATTCCGGCGTCTCCGAAGAGCCAAGCTTTTTGGGTTCTTCTTCCATGGCATATTCCCTTTCACGCGGTATAATGCCGTATCGCCTCCGCAAGATTCTCAAATTCCATTGGCCCGCAGTACGACATCATTCCTTCTTTTAGCGCAATCATCTCATCAGCCAGCATTTGCATTTCATCGATGTAATGGCTTGTGAATATGATCGCCACGCCGCTTTGCTTGAGCGCTGTCAGCGCCGCTATTATCCTGCGCCTGTTCGCGATATCCACACCGGCGAGCGGTTCGTCGAGTATCAGCAGCGACGGCCGCAGCACCAGTGACGCACCGATATTGAGCCGCCATTTCATCCCGCCCGAAAGGCGCGCCACCTTCTTCTTTTCCACATCCTTAAGACCGATGATATCCATCACGGTTTCATAAACGGCCTCGTCCTTTGTTTTCATCCAGTAATAGAGGTTGTCTCTGACAGAAAGCTCCTGCATCAGCGCAATGCCCTGGGGCACGTATCCCAAGCTTTCACGCACCGTCGACGCGTTTTTCAGCGCGTCAATACCGCCTATATGAAGCGTGCCGCTGTCCGGTACGGAGGCGGTCGCTAGGATTTTGAGCAGCGTGGTTTTGCCCGCGCCATTCTCACCCGCAACGGCGAGCGCATGGCCCGCGTCTAAATGCAGGCTGACATCTTTTAAACATATTGTTTTGCCATACGATTTGGTTATGTTCTTGGCTGTGATCATATGCTCTTCCCCGCCTGCCATTTTTATATCATGTTAATAAATTGATTCAGAATTATACACAGATTCACGTATGCGGCTTTGCGCATTGAATAAACCGTGATTGCCTTTTGGCCTCTTTATGCCTTATAATATACTATAATATACATTATGATAATATGATTCGAGGAGCACATGAAGGAAAGATTGACACGCAAAAAGCTGTCCACGTGGCTGGGGATACTCGCTGTACTGGGATTACTTCTCGGTGTCGTGGTGCTTGCCGCTGTTATATACGTGGCAGCGGATGCCATGCAGGCAGCAGGCTGGAACACCACGTTCATGCAATATGTCGAATACGCCATACTAATCATCATCGGCATTTTGATTGTGCGCCATTGGATGACGGAATATGAATATAATCTGATTGATGACGAGCTCATTGTCGACCGGTACATCGGCCGCAATCCGCGCAATCTGCTGCGCCTCCGGCTCTCTTCCATCGTTTCGGTCGGCAAGCAAGAACCGGATATGAAAAAGGACAGACTCACGTTTCGATCCAAGAGCAAAGGCGTTGTCTATATCGTCTATAAGCAAAACGGCGAGCAAAAATGTATGTACTTCAGCCCGAGCAGCGATATGCTCTCACTCATCGAGGAACGCCGCACCAAGCGTTAGGAAAGCGCTGATTAGACCTTCAGCGCGCAGACTTTTTAAAAAGTCTATAAATATAATTCGTGGGCAAGACGGGCTTTTGCTCGCGCAGCCCACACCATGGCTCCACCCCAAAAGCTAGCTTTTGGGGACCCCGGGAAGTTTTGCGCAGTTTCGAGTTTGCGAGGAACAAGCAAAACCGGTAAACTGGCGGAAAACCGTAGGTTTTTCGACAAAACTAAACGATCAGCGCTATGAGTATGGAAACGGCAAACGCGATGCCCGCTGCGATACCGAACTTTTTGAAATAGCGGATATCGCTGAACTCAAAGAATATGCTCTTGCGGATGCCGCCCCAGGACAGCGTGTATTTTTTGATAAGATTCCATTTGGTAAAGTCGATGCGAAGCAGCGCAAGCTCGCTTAAGGCAAACAGCATCGACATGATAAAGATTGTCAGGGGTAGCGCGCCGATGCCGATTATGGGCAGCACCAGCGATTTGCTGCTAAATGCCGCAATGGCCAGCTGGCTTCGTATAATAAGGTTCAGCAAAAGGACATAAAGACCAAAGGGCAGCAGCAGTGCAAAACCCGTGAGCGCGCCTGAAAACACAGTCACGGCGACCGAGGTCAAGAAATCCTGTCTGTAGTTCACGATCTGCTTGAGTTCGTCGAACGAATAGTAGCGGTCCTTGGTAAAAAGCGGCGGGTCGATCTGGCGAAGCGCCGCGGATGTCTTCTTATCCATGAATTTGATATCGCGCGTTTCAAGCAGCCTCACATAGTCCTCCTCCTGGAGGTTGAACTCACTTTGGGGCTCAAAGGACAATATGCGAACGTTGCTGTAGCTAAGCTTGTATACCTTGCCGATTTCAAACTTATTAAACGTAAACGGCGAGCGCACAAGCAGCCGGAATACGCGCGGAGTTTCGTCCCGCAGAGACGCAACGGGTGTGAAGTATAGCCGGTATCTGTACAGCCCGGCCACGCGCTCCTTGGAGAAGAGCAGCATGTTATCGCGTTCGGTTTTATTCATAACGCACCCCTTTTCATCTGTTGACGTTATTATCTCATACTTTGCCTAAATGTGAAAGGGTTGTCTATATCGTATATCATATTGTTGAGGTGAGGGGAAAAGTGGACAGACAAACACCCATTATGGATGCAGTGGCATCGGTTTGCGACAGCGCGAAAATCCGGTTCTGCATGCCGGGACATAAAGGCGATGCGGGCTTTTTCGGCGGCGAGATGCTCTCGTGTGATATCACTGAGCTTCCGGGCGCGGACAATCTGTTAAAGCCCACGGGAGCGATACTGCAATCGCAGAAGCACCATGCCGAATTTATCGGCGCAGCAGCCGCTTATTACACCACTGGCGGTTCCACAGCCGGCGTGCTCGCCATGCTGTCGCTGATGCGCGGCAAGAAAGTGATCTTCCCACGCGGCGTGCATTTAAGCGCAGCCAATGCGATTCATATGTTTGGCATCTCGCCCGTGTTCTTAAGCGCGCCCCCCTCCGATTACCCGGCAGTCATGGATGCCGAGGATTTAAAAGAAGCGCTGCGCGTACACAAGGACGCGGCTGCCGTCTATATCACCTATCCCAACTATTTTGGTCTATGCTGCAATATTGAAGAGATTGCGCAGATTGCCCACAGAGCGGGCGCTGCGCTGCTGGTAGACGCGGCGCACGCCGCGCATTTTGCGTATTCGCCGATGCTGCCCATATCCCCTGCGCACGCGGGCGCGGATATTTGGACGGAAAGCGCCCACAAAACACTGCCCGCCATGAATCAATGCGCCTGTCTTTGTGTCGGCAAAAATGCGCTGGTGAACCCCCGCGAAGCGGCAAATGCGCTGGCTATGATACAAACGACCAGCCCCTCGTATGTGCTTTTAAGCTCCCTGGATTACGCACACGCTTACATGCGCGACAAGGGTGAGCAGGAAATCTACCGCGTCAGCAGCCTGCTGCGGCGGTTCGAAGAGATGGTTTGCGCACTGCCCGGCTACGCCTGCCCCGATATGGCTCATGAGAGTGTGACGGCTCGTGATCCGTTAAAATCCGTGATCGATGTAAGCGGCACCGGCCATACAGGCCTCACCATCAAAGCCATGCTATCACGCGAGGGAATACATGTGGAAGCGGCGGACATGAAGCACATTCTGCTGATGATCTCGCCCGGAAACACCGCCGCCCATCTGGACAGGCTCTATGAAGCGTTACGCAGAACCGAGCGCATACGCGGCAGAAACCTGTTATTTTCGCCGTACAGCATGCCCGCGGCCACAAAATATTCGCAAAATGCGCGCAGTTGGGGTAATATAGAGAAGCTTCGGCTCGAACACGCGCCCGGCAGAATCAGCGCCTGCGCGGCGGGTGTTTACCCCCCCGCAGAAACCGTTGTTATACGCGGACAAGCCATCTCCTATGAGATCGCGGGATACCTGATCGAAGCGGGTCGGCAGGGTTTTGAATTGTTCGGCGTGGAAGACGCATCCATATATGTTTACAAGGAGAGAGCATGATCCACAACATCTCAGGCAAAGACAGGCGTTATGATACCGTTTTCTTCGACTTTGACGGCACCATCGCGGATTCAATAGAGGGGTGCGTAAACGCCGTGCGCCATATGTTTTCCTGCATCGGCATGGAGGAAAACGACGAAAGACGGCTTCAAGCGTTCGTGGGCCCGCCCGTTAGGCATCACCTAAAGGAATGCTATGGGTTTGATGATAAGAAGATCGACGAGGCATATGCGCATTTCTCCGCGTATTACCGCAGCAAGGGTCTCAAGCAATGCCGCCTTTTTCCGGGTATTGAAGACGCTCTTAAGCGTATCAAGGCTTCCGGAAAAACGCTTTACATTGCCACATCCAAGCAGGAATCCATGGCTCATCACCTGATGGGTGTATTCGGGCTCACAGAGTATTTTGACAAAATATTCGGCGCCGACCATGAAAACGGCATTTCAAATAAAGCACAGGTGCTGCAAAATGCCATAGAGCGGCTGGGAGATATGCCGCGCAATGCCGTGATGGTGGGCGACCGATATCACGATATCGAAGGCGGCAAAGCGATGGGTCTCGATACCATCGGCGTACTGTACGGCTACGGCGACGAGGAAGAGCTGACCAAAGCCGGCAGTGATTATCTTGCGGACAGCATCGACGATTTGGTGCAAATGCTGGGAGGAACAAACGAATGAGCGGGCTTTTTATCACATTTGAAGGCGCGGACGGCTGCGGCAAATCCACCCAGCTTCGCTTCCTCGCCGAATATCTCGAAGAGAACGGCGTCAATGTGGTGTGTACGCGCGAGCCGGGCGGCAGCCTTGTGGCCGAAAAAATCCGCGACATACTGCTCGACAAAGAAAATACGGAAATGGACGCCATGACAGAAGCGCTGCTCTACGCGGCGGCACGCGCCGAGCATGTGCGCAAGGTGATACGGCCTGCGCTTCAAAGCGGCAAGGTGGTGCTTTGCGACCGGTTTGTCCATTCGTCTTATGCCTATCAGGGCTACGGGCGCTCCCTTGGCGTGCCTCTCGTTAAAAAGATCAACGAGCCTGCGATTGACGGCTGTATGCCGGATGTGACGGTGTTCATCAATGTGACGCCCGAGCATGCTTTTTCGCGCATGAATGAGCATAAGGAGCACGACCGTCTCGAAAGCGAAGGGCTCGCCTTCCATGAGCGCATGTTCGACGGGTTTACGGCGCTGTCTCAAGAGCCTGGAATGATATTGATCGACGCCCAGGGCACAAAGTACGAAACGCAGGCCGTCATTCGCGAACGACTGCTTCCTATATTTAAAAAAGCCGGTCTGCTATGACAAGCAATGTTCAGCGTCTGCTTCAAGCGGCGCAAAACAAAAAGATTCTTGGCGCTTATCTTCTCGTTTGCGGCCGGCCCGACGTGACGGCACGTCTCACAAACAATTTTTTGATGCGGCTTTTCTGCAGCAACGGCGGCTGCGGCAAATGCATAGACTGCTGTAAGGTGACGGAAGGGCACGTGGATATACTGCGCATATACGCACCCAAGGTGGCAGAGCTGCGCGACACGCTGTCTTATGTCGCCGAAAAGCCTTATGAAGGCGCATACAAAGCCGTGGTGATCTCCGCGGCAGACGATATGACACCCGCCGCCGCGAACAGCCTGTTAAAAACGCTGGAGGAACCGCCCGTCGGCGTTGTCTTTTTGCTCGAGGTTCGCTCCGTGTCGGGTGTGCTGCCCACCATCGCATCGCGCTGCGCCGTTGTCACAATCACACCTGAGCCAAGCGCACGCGAAGCCATTGCAAAGACGCTTCATGTCAGTGACGCAGAGGCTGCGATTCTTGCCGATCTTTCAGGCGGTTATCTGGATGAAGCGCGGCGCATAAAAGCCGATGTGGCGTTTTTAAACAGGCGTGACGACGTACTCTCTCACATGCACAAGCTGCTCTATTCAAAGGGCATGGCGATCAGCACATTTGCGGACTTTTTGGAAAACAGCAAGGATTCCGTTAGGGCGCTGCTTTGCGTGATGCAGACGTACTTAAGAGACATACTCATCTACCAAAAGACGCGCAACGTTTGGCTTATTGTGAACCAGGACAGACTAAGCGATATATGCAAGGCTGCTGATGACTTTACAAGCGGCGCAATTAGTAATATGATAAAAGTCATACTTGAAACTGAAAAATGGTTCTTCGTCGCGGTCAATTTTCGGTTAGCCGTTGAGAAGATGCTTTTTTGTATACTGGAGGAAAAACATAGATGGAAAAAGTCATAGGCGTTCGCTTTAAAAGCGTCGGCAAGGTATACTATTTTTTGCCGGGAGATATTACGTTTAAAGAGGGCGATCATGCCATTGTTGAGACCGCGCGCGGTATGGAATTTGGCGAGGTTGTCATCGTAGACAAGCAGGTCAGCGAGAAGGAAATTGTCGCGCCCCTCAAAACCGTGGTTCGCCGTGCCAATGCCAAGGACGAAAAAAAGCTTGAAGAAAATAAAGAAAAAGAAAAAGAAGCGCTTGAAGCCTGCCAGAAAAAGATCGAAAAACACGGCCTTGATATGAAGCTTGTGGATGTGGAATACACATTTGATAACTCAAAGATTATATTCTATTTCACAGCGGAAGGTCGTGTGGATTTCAGGGAGCTCGTCAAAGACCTAGCGGGCGTGTTTAAAACCCGTATCGAGCTGCGCCAAATCGGTGTTCGTGACGAAGCCAAAATGCTCGGCGGCCTTGGCCCTTGCGGTCGGGCGTGCTGCTGTTCGAGTTTTCTTGGGGATTTCTCGCCTGTGTCTATCAAAATGGCCAAAGAGCAGAATTTGTCTCTCTCGCCGACAAAGATCAGCGGCCTTTGCGGTCGGCTCATGTGCTGTCTTAACTACGAACAGGAGCACTATTGTCAGACGCGCAAACGCATGCCCAAGCTTGGCAGCACTGTCATGTCACCCGATGGTGAAGGTGTGGTCATAGACAACAACGCGGTCACAGAAGCGGTGCGCATCCGCATCACGCTGCCCGACGAGAGCATTGATGTGAAGACATTCAAGCTGGAAGAAATTCGCTTTAAAGGCCGTCCCGCTTGCTGTGCGCCGGAACCGGATAGCGATTCATCGCTGGATGAAGAAATTAAATCTCTGCTTGATGAATAGGCAAAATAATAGAATCCATCCTTGCATTTTTGTGTAGAGGTGTTTACAATAAGCGTGTATACAAACTATGGAGGTTGGAAACGTTTATGGCTTATATTATTAACGACGCTTGTGTGTCCTGCGGCGCTTGTGAAAGCGAATGCCCTGTGGAAGCGATCTCTGAAGGTGATGGCAAGTATGTGATTGATGCCGATCTTTGCATAGACTGCGGTTCCTGTGCAGACACATGCCCCAGCGAAGCGATTGAGCAAGGTTAACCACACAAAGAAAAGGTCTTTTTAATAAGGCCTTTTTTTATTCTCTAATAAACGAAAAAAATATCATAATTTGACGAAAATACTTGCTTCACAATCATACTCGTGTGGTATATATGTATATGCTATAACTATGTGGAGGAACATAATGAGGTTCGTACCAACGGGTTGCATCCGCACAGGCATGAAGCTTGCCAAATCTTTATACAATGCGTCTGGCGAGATGCTTCTTTCCGAAGGCAAGAAGCTTATTCCTCCCTATATCGAGCGCTTACAACAGCTTCGTATCAACGGCGTTTATGTTGACGATTCCATTTCAGAAGATATCGAGATTCAGAATGTGGTCAGCGACGAAGTCAGAAACAAGGCTGTACAAGGCGTCAAGAGCATTCTTACCCATTCAGTCAGCGACAATCCGGCTGATAAGACCGCTTCAATCACAAAGGCAAAAGAGATCGTCGAAGCGATTATGGCGGAAATACTTAAAAACAGCAATCTCATGGTTAACATGGTCGATCTCAAGGTTTTTGACGAATATACGTATTACCACTCCGTCAATGTGGCGGTTCTGTCCACTGTTGTGGGAGTGGCTATCGGCATGAATCACAGAGATCTTTTTGCTCTTGGCTTGGCTTCTCTCCTTCATGACATTGGAAAAGTATTTATTAATAAAGGTATCATCAGCAAACCCGGCGATCTATCGGATAATGAAACAGACGACGTTCGGAGACATCCCGAGCTCGGTTATACGTATCTTCGGAGCATGTTTGAAGTGCCTGTCAAGGCATCCATGGGTATATTGCACCATCACGAACGATACGACGGCAGCGGATATCCCAAAGGGCTTGCTGCGGAACAGATATCGTTGTTTGGCCGTATCATCGCCGTGGCAGATGTGTTTGATGCACTTATTTCCGACAGGCCGTACCGCAAAGCGCTGCTTCCGTCAGATGCCATGGAACACATTATGGGCAACGGCGGCGTGATATTCGATCCCAACATCGCGCGCATCTTCTCCATGAAGGTCGCCCCATATCCGTTGGGCACAGCCGTTGAGCTAAGCAACGGCAACGTAGGGCTCGTCGTGGAAAACTACGAAGGTTTTGGCCTGCGGCCTGCAATAAAAATCATCGCGGAAAAAGGCAAGATGGTGACGCCATATGTGATTAACCTGCTGACCGATTCCAAATGCCTTAATATTACGATCATCGGGATCTCAGGCCTTTCTGAGGAGAAAACTCAAGAAAACGCCGGATGATATTAAGATGACAAGCTAAAACGCGCCAAGACAGCGCGTTTTTTGTTTCCTTTATTCGCAGTGTTTGCAGTCTATTATATATTTGCCGTCCAACCGGTAAACCGACTTGCCGCAGTGCGCGTTAAGAAGCGTCAAATCAAAGCTTTTTGCTTTGGGACATATGCCAAGATCACGTATTTCAAATTCCGTGTCTTCGTCAGCGAATCCGATGGTATCGCAAACCTCAAAGCAGTCACACGAGCAGACCTGCACATCGTCACCACAGGCCTGAGCGCTCTTTAAAGGCACACACGCCAGTATCCTCACTGCCCCCATCACATCGGCTCTTATCGGTTTATCGCTTATATCCTTATCCTCGTTCCTCACATGTGCAATATAGACCATACGTTTGGTAATCGAAACGCTGGCTTTGCAGACATTGGCCGGCTTGTAACCTTCAGGTACAACGATATAAAGGCAGAATATCTTTTCAATCGGCGGGTTCCATATCTTGCTCTGCGGTTCTGTTCTCAAGCTGATCATGTCATCAGAGACCTGTGTCCGCTCTCCAAAAACGATCGCTACCCTGAACGGTTCAAACGCAAGCTCTCTATCGAACACAACGCGGTATTCCACATCCGGATCATCTTTATACCGTCCAATCCAATCGCTGATGGCCACCCCCCTTATACCAATGTCCCCCATCAGCTCATATGAAGTTTTGAGCGCCACCGCAGGCCCCCATACTCCATGGCGCCGTCTCTTTTCGCATGATACGATGCCGACTTCATCGGCAAATTGCTGAGGATCGGCCGGGCACATCTCAAGCACCCAGCCTTTAAGGTCAGACGGACTCTCTCCGTTCCCCGACACGCTTACCATCACGGTCGTCATTCCGTCCTCGCTGAAAAAACCTGTCAGTTCAAATTCATACCCATCAATCAGCAGTTTTCTGTTTTCATGCATTTTGAAGGACTTCCTTTCCGCCGGCCGGCCGTTTAGATCTGCTACAATAGCCTATGCACCCGTCAAACGAGGTGTGCATGCGGACAGGAATTGCATTTGCAGCCGACAGCAAATTTAGGGATAGGCAAATCGTTTTGACTATGCTATAATAGCTTGCGTTCGCGGGTGTAGCTCAATGGCAGAGCCCCAGCTTCCCAAGCTGGCCACGTGGGTTCGATTCCCATCACCCGCTCCATAGACTGATGGTAGCTGTAAAAGGCTCCGAAATCCCTTGAAATGGCCGTTTCAGGGGATTTTTCTTTGCGGTGTATTTCCAAGTGTCTGGCTACGCTCATGGAAATTGTCTCCTTTTCACTACCATATCATTGAAATTGATGGTGAACTGATGGTTCTGACCTTACGCTGTTTTTCCTCTGATCACGCGCAGTCTCGGTTTTTCTTCGAACCCCTCATGCCTTTTTGCCGATTCATCTGCATCTTTTTCAGGCTTATCGTTTTGCTCTTCATCCAGCACGTTCTGAAACAGCTTCTTTATTACTGAGTCCAAAGTGATTTTCATTGCGCCGCCATCCGGATCATATCCTGAATCCATCCATTTCGCGGCGCTTTTTCGCATATCGTCGGTGATGTGCGCATAGATGTTGGCGGTCGTCGATACACTCTTATGCCCCAGCCAAGCCGAAATCTCGGCGATAGGCACACCCATACTTAACATATAGGTGGCCACGCTGTGTCTGAGGTCATGAAAGCGAATGTGCGGCAGATCATTGTCGTCCAGTAGTCTTTTAAAGTTGTTGGACAGACGTATAGGTCTGAGTGGCGCACCAAAGTCATCCACCACAACATAATCGCTATTCACCCATGCTTTACCCAGCTCAGCTGCTTTTCGGTTTTGTTGTTCCATCACTTTTTGTAAATAAGCTTTAACCGGATTGATCATTGGCATCGTGCGCATGCTGGCCTCTGTTTTCGTGTTCTTGACATGCGGCTTTGCGCCCGCATAAACCAGGGTTTCTTCTATACGAATTTCCTTGCGTTCGAAATCTATCCGGCTCCACTTTAACCCTGATACCTCGCCGCGCCTAAGCCCATAGACTGAAGCCAGCACAATAGCTGATTCAAACAGACTGCCTTTGGCTGCCTGCCACAATTGTATGAGTTGGTCGATGGAATAAAACGAATTCGTGAACTTCTCCTTCCTCTTTGATTTGAGCTTAACCGGTTCCACAGGATTCATCTCAATCATCTCCTTCCTCACCGCATAATCCATGGCCAGTTTAATGTTGC